>JAYEKO010000092.1:0-28274 GCA_034661055.1 Campylobacterota bacterium | reverse complement strand
TTGGCTTGCAGTACATTTTAAAAACTAACCGTTACAAATAGCTTCTTCAACCCGAATTATGCAAGTTGGTTCAAAATTTGTGAGTTTTTTAATATTTTGTATATTTGGGAAATCTTTTAGTTCTATAACTTTATTATGTATTTTAGTTTTAAATGGTTAGGAAATATGCTTTAAATCTTACCATACTGTGAATCCACATATTTCGCAGCTTACTAATAAACCTCATATCTGTCTCCCCGCTTAGGAGTGGTAACAACTCCATTTAAAGTTTGTAATTTAAATGGGACTGTAATAGGTCGTTGTCTATATTTTGGATCGACTTTACTGACACTAAAGTGCAGGTGTGGTCCACTTGAGTAGCCGGTGTTACCACTATAGCCAATAAGGTCACCCCTCTTTACCATCTGGTTAACCGCTACATTGACGCCACCCTTTTTAAGATGATAATATTTGCCAAGGGTCTGATCACTGTGCTCTATAACAATAAAGTTGGCATACTTCCCAAAACTGCGATCAAATCCACCTCTATCTCCTGTAGATTTTGTCGAGACTATTTTACCAGAGCGTGCTGCATATATTGGTGTACCCGTAGAAACAGCAAAGTCAACTGCATAACGAGAATAGCCTTTATGACTTGCAGCTCCATTAAAGCCTTGAGAGACTCTAACACTGCTCCCTTTTTTAAAAGGAACTAAATACATGTAACTGTCATCATGCTGTGCCGATGCCACTCCCATTACCCATCCGTAAGTTGATTGATAACTTGCTTTTAATCTTGGATCATCACGTTGGATTGTAATGATCTGCTTGCGCTCTTGTGGCATCAGTTCAACATATAGAGGGAGTTTTTTATTGCCACTGTAGTTTTGCAGACTCTTAAACTTCAAGGTCAAGGTCACCGCATAGGCATTAAAGTTTTCGGCAAAAAACACAACAGCACTCTTCCTTGTTTCTGTTGAGACAAGCACACTATTACGTCTGGACTTAACACTTTTTTGACGGATTGTCTTTGCTTGAGACGCTGTTAGAACTTTTAAGTGTTCTTCATAAGACTGCTGCTCTTCAAAGGCTATTTTTCTGCTGTAGGCATCAAACATTTTCTCTTGTCGTAACAGTTCAACTTCCATAATTTTAATTTTTTTACGTTTAATCTCATAATATTGAAGCGCTCTATTACGAATACGTTCATTTTTTAGGGGTCGCATTGGATGTTGCATTAAGTAAGTAAACAGCCTAATATCATCCACTTTAATAGCATCATTTAGAGCCTGAACGTAGATTAAGTCTAGAGCATCCTGATCATCTTTTAACTCACGTAACGCTTTAAGGTAACGCTCTTTAAGTTTTGAGGTATCTTCTCCATTGTGTATGGCATCATCTAAATCAAATCCCACCTCAAAAGTCTCATTGACCCTCTTTTCATACTCACTAAAAAGTGTCTCATGCTCAGAAAAGTATAATTCATCTCGCATAGACTCTATAGCTTTTGTATCTTCTTCAAAGCTCTTGGCTAGTGTAGAAAACGCTTCTGGATGTTGTGCAAAAAGTGCCGTTGTTACTAAAAAAAATAGTGTCATTATAAAGTTCAAAATTTTATCCTCATTTGAGGTTTATCATACCAAAAAATTGTTATAATCCTCATATCAAAAAGAGGATTTTTCATGGGTGTATTAGATTTAGTAAAACCGGGTGTATTAAGTGGTGACGATGTTCAAAAGGTTTTTAAGGCAGCTAAAGAGGGAGTATTTGCTCTCCCAGCAATCAATGTTGTCAACACTGACTCGATCAATGGTGTACTAGAAGCTGCGCGTAATGCAAACTCTCCTGTTATTATTCAATTCTCTCACGGTGGTGCTAGTTATTTTGCCGGCAAAGGATTAAGCAATGAAGATGATTTTGCTTCCATTACCGGAGCAATTGCTGGTGCACAGCATGTCCATATGATGGCAGAAGCTTATGGTGTAGCAGTCATCTTACACACAGACCATGCTGCACGAAAACTTCTTCCTTGGATTGATGCACTACTTGATGCATCAGAAACTCACTTTGAAGCTTATGGCATCCCTCTATTTAGCTCTCATATGCTTGATCTCTCTGAAGAGCCCATTGAAGATAACATCGCTACATGTAAAACGTACTTGGAGCGTATGGATCAACTAGGAATGACTATTGAAATTGAACTTGGTGTAACTGGCGGTGAAGAAGATGGTGTTGACAATACAGATATTGATAATGCCCTACTCTACACCCAACCCCAAGAGGTAGCTTATGCTTACGAGGAGCTATCTAAAGTGAGTAAGCGTTTCACTGTTGCCGCTTCATTTGGTAATGTTCATGGAGTTTACAAGCCAGGAAATGTAACACTGACCCCCTCAATTTTAGACAACTCTCAAAAATATATTGCAAAAAAGTATTCAACTAAAGAGAAAGAGGTTGACTTTGTATTCCATGGTGGATCAGGGTCAAGCCTAGATGAGATTCGAGAAGCTATTGGCTACGGTGTTGTTAAGATGAATATTGACACTGACACACAGTGGGCAACATGGAGTGGCGTTAAAGAGTACTATGAAAAACATGAGGGCTATCTTCAAGGACAAATTGGAAATCCTGAAGGCGATGATAAGCCAAATAAAAAGTATTACGATCCAAGAAAATGGCTACGTGCAGGTCAAGAGGGCCTTATTTCACGTGTAGAGAGTGCATTTGAAGACTTAAATGCCATCAACAAAAACTAAGTAGCTATCTACCAAAGAGTAAACCCTTGATTGCTTTATAGCTTGCTATAGAGCTAATCATCCATAGCCCAACCATTCCTGCTAGGCCAATGAGCATCATTCCTTCTGGTTCCGTAAAGACAATCATTGCAGTCAAAAATCCGGAAATAAAAGGAGAGATAACTTGCAGTAGCAACACTCTATTAATCTTCTTTTTCTGTGAAGGACTCATCTAAGCCACCCTTTATGTCTATATCTCTCTAACATTGTACCATTTCCATAGACTCCACCACTATGAACATATAAAATATCTCCATTAATTGCATCTAAATTTTCCAGAAGTGCCAACCATGTTTTAGGAGCGTACAGAAGATCAAACTCAATACCGCACTCTTTTAACTCTAAATAGAGCGCTAAAAACTCTCTGTAGAGCTTTGCAAAATGGTATTTTTTTTCTGTAGCAATTACATGTAAATTTTTAGGCATCTGACCTAGAGCCTTAAGCTCCTCATTTAAATACTCTGTAGAGCCAACTACAGCTGTTGTATAGCAGTCACACTCAAGCTCTTTAGCCAAATAAAAAGCGGTAGTTCCTGTACCAGATGGAGTAATTACATGTAAATTTGAAATCTTATTTTGATCTTTCCATAATGTAATCTCATCTGCTAAAACTTTCACTCCTTTATGAGCAATTTTATCTGCTCCACCTTGAGCAATTAAGCATATGTTTGAATCTACATTAAAAAATAGTTTTGTAACCTCTTGTTCAAAATGCTCATGTTCTACTTCATGGAGTCTCATTCCAAACCTTAAGGCTTGCGCTAAATTACCCTCATTCATCTTTTTTACATGTAATGCAACTGGCCTGCAGTAATACTCAAACTCCCAACCTTTTAAATGACATAGATAGGCAATAGAGAGCATCGCATTTGATTGTGTTCCGCCGTAAGAGATAACTTTTTTGTATGTTGATGAAGAGGTGTTGTAGAGTGTGTAGAGTTTACGAAATTTATTACCGCTTAAATAAGAATCAAGAAGGTCATCACGTTTAACATAGAAGTCTCTACCGTAAAATGTAAATTTTTCTACGGCAGAGGGGAGAGAAATCACTTATTTAGCGTAAGTAATCTTTGCCGCACTTTTAAGTTCAGCCATCTTTTTTTCCATTTTTACTTTAAACTTTTCCATCTTAAGACGTTGGTCAATGAAGTTTTCAACATCAGCATATCCAAGTTTTTTACCCGCTTTTTTGTCTTCTAAATAGATTACATGGTATCCAAATTGACTCTTAACAGGAGTCGTAGTAATGGTTCCTTTTTTCATAGAGAATACTGCATCATTAAATGATGGCACCATCTGTCCTTGAGGAAAATATCCAAGATCTCCACCTTTAGGAGCACTAGGACCTGTTGACTTCTTCTGTGCCAACTCAATAAACTTAGATTTAAGTTTTTCACCCTTAAGTGACTTTAGTTCTGAGACAACTGACTTTGCTTCACTCTCTTCTTTTACAAGAATGTGACGTGCGTGAACCTTCTCTTTTTCTATAAATTCTTGAGCATTTTTGTTGTAGTAATCTTTTTTCTCTTTATCAGTAACATTTACTTTTGTAAGCTCTTGCTGCTCCCAAACTTTTGCAGAGAGTTGCTTCTCTATACGTTCTGTAATAGCAGCAAACTCCAGTTTGTATTCTGCAGTCTCTAAAACACCATTTTTCTTTGCGTCTGCAAATACAAGCTCTTGTGTAATAATACCATCTACAACACGGGCTTGAAGCTCATCTTGCTTCTCTTTAGGTAGTGACATAAAACGTCCCTGAGTTCCCTCTAAAAGAACCTTGTTTACCTCTTCTGAAGTGATCTCTTTTCCATTTACTGTTGCAAGTGTCGCAGCAGCTGCCATCGATCCTAGTAATACTGAAAGTCCAATTAGTTTGACAGTTAGTTTCATAATTTTTCCTAATCTTTAATAAATTACTGAAATATTATTTAAATAAAGCTAATCAATACTAAACAATTAAGGGAGAAGGTTTTCCAATGAAATAACCCTGCGCAAAGTCAACACCAATCTCTTTTAAAATATCTAATATCTCCTCATTTTCAACAAACTCTGCAATTGTTTTCATGCCTAATCTATTTGAAAAATCTACAATACCCTCAACTAAGATTAGAGACTGACGATCGGTTGCAATATTTTTAATAAGAGAGCCGTCAATCTTTAAAAAGTCAGCTTCTAGTTCAAGTACATGTAAAAAGTTGGAGTAGCCGCTTCCAAAATCATCTATAGCAATTTTAACGCCATAGCTTTTTATTTCATGAATGAAGTGCCTTACCAGTTCATAGTCTTGCACACTTTCACTCTCTAGTATTTCAAAAACTACTCGTGTTGCATCCTCACACTGCTTAAGTTTCTCTACAATAAAATCTACCATATCTCTATTGGCAATATCTTCCATTGATATATTAATGGAGAGTGTGCTGTTATGTAGCTTGAGCTGCTTGAGTGTCTCTTCTATCATAATTTCTGTAACTTTAAAGTAGGTACGGGACTGTTTTGCAATATGTAAAAACCCTCCAGGGGCAATAACATTGTCTCCATCAATCATTCTGACCAGTGCTTCATATTTACTGATTTTTTCCGTTTTTAAGTTCAATATTGGCTGAAAATAAGGTACTATCGTCCTATTTTCAATGGAGTACTTAATAAGTTTTGCTTTTTCAATATTTTCTTCATAATGCTTTTCAAGTTGAAGAGAGTCATCATGAATAATGTACTCATTTTTAGAGCTTTGTGCAAGTTTTAAGGCCATATCAGCTTTAATTAACGCATTTTTACCCATGGCAAACCCCAGAGTTACTGAAATCTTTACCTCTTGTTCCAATAAGACATCAAAGAGATGTTGTTCAATCTTTTTTTGATACGAATGCATAATAACTACAAACTCATCTATACCTAGTGTGCCATCGCCAAGAACTGCAAATTCATCAGAATGAAGTCTATAGAGTTTAAACAAGTTATTATGCTCTATCTCGCCATTAATGTAGTTGGCAAGCTGAATGAGTAGTTTATCGCCTGCTTCTATTCCATAAAAATCATTAATGTTTTTAAACCCATCAATATTAAATAGAACCACTTGGGATGCTTGTAACTCTTTCATATCTATTAATAATTTATTTCTATTAGGGACTTGTGTTAGACTGTCTATTGAATAGAGATTTTTAATCTCAATTCTTTGCTGAATCACTTCTGTTACATCGTGACGTACCGCGATATACTCTTTTATATTATTATTATCATCAAAAATTGGAGTAATAGTGGTGTCATGATAAACAGCTCCATTATCCTTTTTTATATTGACAATAATACCTCTCCACACTTTTTTATTTTCTATTTTCTGCCACATTTTTGCAAAAAATGATTTATCAACTTCTGCTGATTTAATCATATTGTGATTATTTCCCACTAGCTCTTTACGAGAATATCCCATATGTTTACAAAAGCTATCATTAACATAAGTAATAATACCCTTTAAGTCCGTCTTTGAGACCAACGCACTATTATCAATGGCTATTTTATAGCCATCTAACTCAACTAGATTTTGATGAAGTTCTTCATTTTGCTTATCAACAACCTCTTCTAGCTTTGTGTTATAGTGTCTAAACTTTTTAAGAAGTTGCTGCATAAAGATAAATAGTCCTATTAGCAGTAAAGTATCATAAATGACTAAAAGTAAAAAAGTGGTATTAAAAAAACTACTTAACTTGCCCTCAGGTACTTTAACACTTAAAATACCTCGAACTTCACCAAGCTTATAATCATAAGCCATGTCATATATTTCTTGAATAAATTGAGGTGCACTATCTTTACTGCCATGACATTCTAAACATGTTTTTTTAATATGAAGAGGAATAGCATATTGATAATAATTTTGATCAACATCTTCAATATACTCAAAGTACTCATTTAGCGTTTTATCATTACGAAATGCATCAATAGCTTTCATTTCAACTCTATCAGCCATATTTTTACTGTTTCTTGCACGGTCTGAAACCGTCTGAAGTACAATTTTTTGTATATTGCGATGTGAAAATTCTCGAGATATATCATAAGCACTAAAAGCAGGAAGACCAGGAAGTGTTTTTTTATTGAGGACTATATCTTTATTGATGTAGAGGTTTTGATAGTAACTCCGATGCGTCATCATAAAATCACTCAAGACCTTTGATTCATCAAAAATAATAGTTCGTTCAGCCTCTTTCATTAAATCATAAGAGTAAGCTATTTTCAAAGTTGCGACAATAATAAATATTATTGGTACACTAAATAAAAATCGTTTCGATATAATCGGTGTATTAATTAAAAATTTACTATTTTTCATTCCCTACCCTTAGCCTTTTGTACTATTTTTTAAGAAGTGTTTAATTGCTTCTAAAAGGTACGCCTTATCTACAGGCTTTGGTATATGAGCATCAAGACCCGCATTCATAATGCGCTCTCTGTCACCCTCAAGAGCGTATGCAGTCAGAGCAATAACAGGTATTCTTTTACGGTGCTGCTTCTTATCTACCTCTCTAATAAGGCGCGTCGCTACAATTCCATCCATCACCGGCATGTCTATATCTGTCAAGAAAAGGTCAAATGAGCTTTTCATGTAGGCTTCAACTGCCAATTCACCATTTTCTACTGCTGTCACCTCATAGTCTTGCAGTGAGAGAATTGTCTGTAACAATTCCAAGTTAATTCGATTATCTTCTGCCAGTAGAATTTTTGCAGTTTTTTCATATTCTTGATCTTTCTTAAGATTAATACGCTGTACAGATTTATTAAAATATATATGATTTAATACATCTTCAATTTTACTTGGTAACATTGGAAACTCCAACGTCTGTAAAATATTTTTAACACTAGAAATAGAGACACCTTTTCTAGGTTTAGTCAAAATAGAGACAATCTTGACTTCATCTCCTAAAAGCTTTCGTACTGAAGCAATTCGTTCATCAATTAGGTTTTCAGTAATTAAAAAGAGTGCATCTATATTTTGTAACTCTTCTTTTATAATTTGATTTGTCTGTGTAACATTGACACCAAAATCTTCTAAATAATTAGTGACACATTTTGCATAAAGGTAGTCTGCAGCAGAAAAACTCACTACCGCGGCCTTTGCATTAGCAAACTTAGTAAACTGTGAAACCTCGTTTACTTTATGTTTTAAATTAAAAAAGAACTTACTTCCTTTACCAATAGAAGAGGCAACAGATAGTTTTGAATTCATCATCGCTAAATATTTATGGCTCACACTCAAACCAATTCCCAAACCATGCTTTCCTAATTTTTGATTCTCTTGTGCAGATGCAAATGGGCGTAAGATATGAGCAAGCTTCTCCTTGGCAATTCCTGCACCAGAGTCCAAAACATTGTATTGCAACTCAGCATAACCATCTTTTTGTGAGATTACTTTAATCTCTATAAGTACCTGCCCACCCTCTGACGTAAACTTAATAGCATTAGCTATAAGACTCTCTAAGACACGTTTAATTTTACCTGAATCACCTATCATTGAATATGGAATTTGAGGATCTATTACACTCAAGAATGTAATATTTTTACGTTGCGCTTGCTCATAAAATTTTAAGAAAAACTCATCCATTCTAGCATGTGGCTCAAAGACCGTCTCTTTTAGGGTAATAGCACCACTTTCAAGCTGCATCATCTCTAGAAGATTCTCAATTTTTTGCATCATCTCAGTAGCACTCTGCTCAACCATCTCAAGCTGATGTGCTTGTGTATTATTCATAGAGCTATGTGAGAGCAATTTCACAAAACCTAAGATTCCGTTCATAGGTGTTCTAAACTCATGTGAAATACTTGTTAAGAACTTTCGCTTAAAGGTCTCAAAGTAGTGATGTGCCCGAATCGCTTTAACAACATTAGAGTCATCTTCTAAAAGCAGCATATAGACAACAGTGTCATCAATTACAGCACGGTTAATTGTAAGCTTAAACTCAACTGTTTGGGTCTGACTCTTATGGATTCGTAATGAGAGATTTTCATGCTTTAAATACTTCTCAATCCACTTAGGTTCTGAACAATCTACAGTTTGAGTGCTATTAATTAAAATATCATATTCAAATTTCTGTTTAAGTACTTCGATTGAGTCATATTCAATAACATTTGAAAGTGCTTCATTACTCCCAATAAGCTCAGTTTTCTCATCTAAGAATATCAGTATATCTTTATGCATGCCTGCAAGACTCTCAATTAAGGAGGCATGCTTAGGAAATAAATTGTTAATATGTGTAAGTGAATTCATTTATTACTCCAAAGGAACTAAACTTATTGTATCATACTCTTTATGAAAAAAGATAAATTATTATTATGAAAAAAGCAACAAAAAAAGAGACTCTCCTAATTAAAGAGGCATTTATTCAGCGCTACAGCGAAGCCGTAACTGAGCTTACTTACAAGAATGCATATGAACTTGTCATTGCTGTAGCACTTTCAGCACAGTGTACTGACAAACGTGTAAATGTCATCACTCCAGCTCTTTTTGAAAAATATCCATCTCCAAAAGAGTTGGCAGTTGCTAAACTAGATGATGTAAAACAGTTCATTAACACCTGCTCATTTTTTAACAACAAAGCAAAAAATATTATTGCCATGGCACACAGAGTAATGGAGGTCTATGATGGTGAGATTCCTATGGATGAGAAAGAGTTAATTACATTAGCAGGTGTTGGTCAAAAAACTGCTAATGTTGTTATGATTGAATATACCGGAGCAAACCTAATGGCAGTAGATACTCATGTTTTTCGTGTATCTCATCGACTAGGTTTGAGTGATGATGAGACTGCTCTTAAGACAGAAGCCACTTTAGTTAAAAAGTTTAAAACAGACCTACATCAACTCCATCAAGGCCTTGTTCTTTTTGGACGCTATATCTGTACTGCTAAAAATCCAAAGTGCGAGAGTGAATGTTTTTTGCAGGAGTTTTGTAAAACAAAACAGAGTTTTAAAGCCAGATGAGCTACAATACCAACATGATTAAATTACTGCTTTTAATAACAACGCTTGTGTTTCTTGTTGGTTGTGCCAATAGACGTGGTCTCTCAATGAAGTACTATAATGACTGTAAAGAGTACTATGACTCCCAAGGTGCTTACCATAAAGTGTGTGACGAAAATTTTATTGACTATGATGAAATCAAAGATATGTTTCACTCCAAAGAACAGGAGTGCGTAGGGCAAGGGTGTCCTAATGTCTGGTAACTACTAAAACACCTACTTTCTTGCTACAAATGTGGCAAAATTGGCCCATCTAAAAATCATCTCGCAACGCTTAAAGCCATTGCTACAGCACATCTCAATATTCTCTTTTGCGCTGTAGGGAATAAGTACATTTTCTAAAGCCTCACGTTTTTGCATAATCTCATAGATGCTATAGCCCTGCTCTTTTTTGAATTCATAGTAGATATCAATTAACTCTTTATTGAGCTTTTTATCTTCACTAACAATTTTTTCACTAAAAATAAAAATACCCTCATCTTCTAAAGAGTTAGCAATTTTCTGCACTAATTTCTCACGTTGAAGTGGTCGAATAAACTGTAAGGTATAGTTACTGATTATGACAACTGCACGCTCATATGCATACTCTAAAATATCACCTTCTTGCAGTGCTATACCTGAATTATAGATAGCAAGTTTTTTTGCAGCATGCTGGAGCATCGCCTTAGAGTTGTCAATTCCAATTAGTGTCACTTCGCTATTTAATGCTCGTTCAATATTTAGTAACAGTGTTGCTGTTGAGCAGCCTAAATCATACAAAACACCTCCATCTTTTAAAGCATTAATTGCTATCTGCTGACTTAAAGTCATCGCTTCACTGTAAAATGGAACAGAACGTTCAAGCATATCATCAAAAACTGCTGCGACATCCTCATCAAATTCAAACTGCTTCTTTATGGCTTTTTCAAATACTCTATCTTTCATGTGTGTCATTATACATGAATCTTTGGCTATAATTTTTACATGTAAATTCATAGGGCTTAAAAAACACCCTAACATAAGGAAAACTTGATGGATATTGAAACAGGGATGATGATAGCTTTTATTTTGGCTCTTATTTTTTCAGGCTGGAAAATGTATGCATTTTTACCTAATAAACCACTTGAGGATGATGACAGAACCGATGAGGCAGATGTAAAACTAAACACCATAATGCTGGCTACTATTATTGAACATTATAACAGTACTCACAATTTAAACAACAATGAACTCTACACCAAAATGAAAGAGCATGAAGATTTTGACCATGATAAATTTTGGAGATTCAATCCCAATCGTCTTAATCAACTTTTAGGCAAACACTCTCTCAATTTTCCAAATCAAGATAGCATTGAAAAAATATATGATCATCATAAAGAGAAACTCTAAAATATGATAAAATACCACATTAATTCTTTAAGGACACACTATGCGTTTAACCGTAGATGACTACTCAAAACACTTTAAAATGTCGAAAGAGATGGTTCATTCCAAATTAAAAAACAGACGACTTAACTACATTATTGAAGAAGGCATCACTTACATTATAGTACCTCGTAGCTCTTTAGAGAGTGATAAACGCCGTGAACTTCATGATGAGAAAAAAGCTAAGCAGTCTCAGAAACAAAAAGTAGATACTACTGAGAAACCAAAGACAACTGTTGGTACTATCATTGCCCTATATCAGCGTGAGAACCAACATCTAAAAAACCGAATTAAAGAGCTAGAGAGCAAGATTGATAAACTCATTGATGATAAAGAGCAGATGCTTATAGGTGAGCGAGATAGAATTGAACAGATCTACAGCAATAAAGATGAGCAGTTAAAAAATATTTTAAATCTAGTAAACACGAAGCTGATGTTATCTCAAAACAATACTATTCATGATGTCGATGTTGATATTGACAGTAAAGGGGATATATCTCAAGATGGCTTTGTTGAGTTAAAGAAATACCTTAAGTCACTTGATCTAAACTCAAATGAACGCAAGGTTATTAAGAAACGTTTTGCAGCTGCATACGGCAACGACAGCCGAGTTGTACAGCAAAACGGTGAATTTTATCTCGATTTTAACCGCTTTGACTACTCCGATCTACTTCAACACAACAAATAAGCACTAACCTTTCCTACTTCCTTTTATACCAAGCTTTTGCTTGGTACATACCCAAGCACAATAGATGACATAAGTAGTGGAACATAAATGGCACCTCTAAAACTATTTTTGCTATAAATAATATACGGTTTTCCGTATTTTATATTCGTTAATAATAATATAATATTACTTATTTAGTATATTATATAACTTATATACAATATAATATGTAAAATATAGTAATAAAAACTACATTATTTGTATATTTTATACGATTTTATGCTTATTTTAAGGAACTATTCTGTATTCTTAAGTAATGGAATTAAGCGACCTTTTCAACATCCTTCACAATGCCGTGGAAGCTCAGAACAATGGTAAAAAAATCTCGCAAAAAGAGATGGCTACATCACTTGGCCTCTCGATGAGAACCTATCAAGACTGGAAACTAGGCAATGCAAAACCACAAGCTGCTAAAGCAGTAATACAGATGCTTGGGCGTCTTGAAGATGAAGATATTGTAAGAGTCGTTAAAAAAATCAATAAGGTAGGGACAACAAGTTGAGTAGTTTAACAGAACAAGAAAGATTAGGTCTAGAAGATGTTTTTTTGTCTATCTCTAACAACAGCAGCAGACACACAGAGATACCATTTTATAAAACTCTAAAAAATAGTATTGCAGAAAAACAGCATAAAATTCGAAAATATTACAAATCTGTCTCAATCTTTAAAAAATTAAAAAATAGTGTGAAATTACTCCAATTTGCCCATATTACGCATAAAAACAGCAAAAAGAAGAAAAATTTAAGCTAAGAAAGTATAAAGTATGCACAGCATTATCTGCCATAACGTTTTTAAACGATTTAGTGTAGATGAGTCAGCATAATTTCAAAAGGGCATTCATGAATAAAGCACAATTTGTAGAGTTAGTACAAAAAAATGGTGATTACAAAACTAAAGTTGAAGCTGAAGCAGCTATCAAAGCATTTACTGAAGCTGTAACAGAGGCACTAGTTGCTAAAGAAGACGTATCTTTAGTAGGATTTGGTAGTTTTGCATCTGCACTACAAAAAGGTAAAAGTGGTAAAGTTCCAGGTACTAATAAAACTTATACTACTCAAGATAAAATGGTTCCTAAGTTCAAAGCTGGTAAAGGTCTAAAAGACCGTGTTGCTGCTGGTAAATAATTAACGACTCCCTAAGCACCTTCTTGGTGCTTTTTCCTACTTAATTCTTATAAAACTTTTTCCCACTTAAAAACTTATTATGAGCACCTCTAATAATATTTTTGTTATAATCTATAAAATTACTTGATGCGGAGTATCTATTAATGGCCTTTTCTCTATTTAAGAAAAAAACTCACCAACGTTCTACTGATACTTCTTTAATGGTGCTTGTTAAAGAGTATGTAGCGTCTTGTGATGTCATACTTTATGAGAATCCAAAAATATATCATCACCAAAAAACAGTTGATGTGGCATCTCTTATGATTTTACCCAACAGAGGTATTGTTTTATTTGAAGATATTGATTGGGAGTTTGACACCATAAAAGATGCTACTGTCTCTTCAAGACTCCCCTCTTCAAAAAAGTCCAGCAGTGTTGTATTTGATTCTCCTTTGCATGTGATAAATCAAAAGTTTAATGAAGTTTTACACAAAGACCTCAATATTACCAAAGGCTTTATTCTCTTTAATGACCTAAAGCAAGAAGAGTTTGATCTACTTGATGAGTCATTTCATCAGCTAATTCCAAAATCGCGTGTACTTTTTAATGATGAGACCTTAGACTCCCTAAGAGATAAGCTAGAAACTGCATTTGTTGATTCGCTTAACATTACGACAACATCCATCATTTCAACTCTATTCATGCAGTACACGCTCTTAAGTGATAATGAGCATATAGAGCACGCTGTTGTAAATGAAGAACAGAAAAACTATATAGACACTGAATTCTCAGACATCAGCACTCTTATTGGACCCTATGGCTCTGGTAGAAGTACGCTTATGCTTTTAAAAGTTTTAATTCAAAAAATAGAGACTCCAAAAAAGAGATTCCTTATTATTGAACCGACACACACAGCGTGTGAGATTATGAAGCATCGACTTCTTGCTGCCATTGAGCATGCAATTGTTGATGTTGATATTAGCACTATAGACATTATCACTCCCAAAGAGCTCTTAACACAACATGCTCAAGCACTCTATAAAAAACCGCTTGAACCCATTGAAATTACACCTAAAATGATGAAGAAAAAATTCAACATAGCTGATGTCATTATCTGTGATGATATTGAACTACTCTCAGATGAGTTCATATTCTATCTTATGCACATACAAAAAGGCTCCACACTTCACTTTGTCTCTGCAGATACGGACAAAGCTAAAGGAAATAGCACTACGCTCTCTAAAAGCTACCGTGTTACACAGAGCACACTTGAGTTATGCAAAAAAGACTTAAAGAGTCATGATAGCTATAAAAACATCTCTAATATAAAGTTTTCAGAGGGTAACATCTATATGGAGACAATTTTAGCGTTTAAAAAGATATTAAAAAATAGAGAAGCGGATGAGAAGTCTCTTATTATTACCCCTAACAAATCATTTTCACACGCTCTATTTGATGAAATGCATGACTATGTGGAAGAAGAAATTTCACTTTTTGATGGTTCTCAAAGCCTTGTAAATCAAGCTTTTGACACCCATTTAATTGCCCAATATGATGAAATAGCATCACTACAACAAAATTATGTCATACTTTCTGGAATCAATCCTGAAGATACTATGAAATTTTGTTATGCACTTGGTCGTGCAAAAAAAAATATACATGTAATTTTTAATGATGAAGATTTTCATGATATTAATTTAGAAATAAAGGAATTTTTTGAATAAGATAGTAAAAAGTAGTGAGGAGTGGAAAAAACTTCTCACGCCAAATGAGTTTCAAGTAGCACGCAAACATGGGACTGAAGCTCCTTTTAGTGGTGAGTATTATGACTACAAGGCTGAGGGAAAATATACATGTAAATGTTGTGGTCTTCCTCTTTTTGAATCTGACACTAAATTTGACTCAGGAACAGGATGGCCAAGTTTTTATGAGAGTATTGACGATGACGCTATACAAGAGCGACGTGATAGCACTCATGGTATGACTCGTGTTGAAGTACTCTGCAATCGCTGCGAGGCTCACTTAGGACATGTTTTTCCTGATGGCCCTGCCCCAACCGGTCTGCGCTACTGTATTAACTCAGTATGCCTTAACTTTACACCTAATTAACATACAAAGGAATCCAATGAAAATATTTTTTACACTACTAATGACTCTCTCATTTTTACAAGCTACTCAAGCAGTAAAAGCCAAACCTAATAAAATAGCTACGCCACATGTAGTTTTTGAGACAACCCAAGGGACTATAGAGTTCAAACTCTTTAGTGATATTGCTCCTAAAGCTGTCGAGAACTTTACCACCCATGTAAAAAATGGTTACTATAACGGTCTTATTTTTCACAGAATTATTAAAGACTTTATGATACAAGGTGGTGATCCAACAGGAACCGGTCGTGGAGGTCAGTCAATCTGGAAAAAAGATTTTGCTGATGAGTTTAAACCAGGAAATACATTTAATAAACCTGGAATACTAGCGATGGCAAATCGTGGTCCCCATACCAATGGAAGTCAATTTTTTATTACTACAGCGCCAACACCTTGGCTCAATGGTCGTCATACAATTTTTGGTGAAGTCATAAGCGGAGATGCAACAGTCAATAAGCTTAATAATACAAAAACCAGTAAGCCGGGAGATAGACCGGTTCAAGAGCAGCGTATCATTAAAGCATATTTGAAATAAGAATTTCTGTGCTCCCAAGCTAGAGCGTGGGAACAAGAGGGGAAAATCTTAAACCATCATCCCCTTAATAATAAAGAAAATCAGAGCAGAAAGTAACGCAGCAGCAGGAACGGTAATAACCCAAGCAGCAATAATCTTTTTCACTGCATCACGTTTAACATACTTAACTTTTTCAGAACTTTTAAGCTGTTTTTTTGCAAGTTTCAGAGCTTCTTCTTCATCATCAATAAGTTTATAAAGCTCAACAATTCGCTCATAGTCTTGCTGATTTTTTCCATCTTTTTCTTCTACTGAAGCGAGCTCGGCTTTAAAAGCTTTTAGTGTCTTTTTCTCATCAGCAACTAACTCACGCTCTTCTTGAATCTCATTGGAAACACTACTAGAGTCCATCCACTCTCTTAAAAATCCAACTCCAAATACACCGCCCACAGCAATGTGTGTTGAACTTACAGGAAGTCCTAGCTGTGATGCAATAATAACGGTAATTGCAGCTGCCATAGCAACCGAAAAAGCGCGCATTTGATCAAGTTCAGTAATCTCAGAGCCAACAGTTTTAATAAGCTTAGGACCATAGAGTGCTAAACCAACACTAATCCCAATTGCTCCTACAGCCATAACCCACAGTGGAATTTCAGCTTTAGTTGAGATACCACCACTAGTAACTGCATCACTAATAGCAGCCAATGGTCCAATAGCGTTAGCAACATCATTAGCACCATGTGCAAAACTAAGTAGTGCCGCTGCAAAAATAAGAGGTATTGTAAAAAGTGCATTGACACCAGCTCTAGTGTTTTCTATATTGTCTTTACTTTTTACAAGTGATTTAACTAAAACATAAACCACAAGGGCTACAACTAGCCCAAAAATTGCGGCAACCAAGAAGGTAGGCTTTTTTGTGTCAGGTAAAAATACTAAAATATCTACAATATGTGGCCAGACTTTTTTAAGTCCTTTAAGTGTCAAATAGGTAATAAATGCCCACGACATAATAGCCACAAAAACAGGAACCCACTTCTTTGCAGCATTAATCTTATCTTCTCGAAAGACAATACTTTTTTTAATTGAATAGAGAAAAATTGCAGCAATAACACCACCAAGAACTGGTGAAATAATCCATGAAGCTGCAATCTTACCCATAGTCCCCCATGCAACAATGCTAAAACCTGCTGCTGCAATACCTGCACCCATAACACCACCGACTATGGAGTGTGTTGTGGAAACAGGAGCTTTCATCATTGTAGCAAAGTTAAGCCAGAGTGCTGCAGCTAACAGTGCTGCCATCATCGCCCAGATAAACGGATCAACATTACCACCAAATGCAGAAATATCAATAATACCTTTTTTAATGGTCTTTACAACATCACCACCAGCAATGAGTGCACCAGCTGCTTCAAAAATTGCTGCAATAACAATAGCACCACCCATAGTAAGTGCCTTAGAGCCAACTGCCGGCCCAACATTGTTAGCAACATCATTAGCACCAATATTCATCGCCATATAAGCGCCAAAAAGTGCTGCAATAGCTAAAAACATGCTGTTTGCAATACCACCACTGCTTACAGAGCTATATACAAGTACACTCACCATAAAAAACAGTGCAAAACCTAAGCGTCTGAAGTCAAGTCCGCTACCTTTAATTGCCTCTTTTTCCATTTTTTTAATTGTCTGGATTTCCAAAATTACAGCCTTTTATTTATAATCATAATTATATTTCTTATGAAATACAGTTTGGTTACAGAATTATTACAGATAGTATCTTAAATGAGTATAGAGGATTTTTGATTATATAGCAGTTGTCAATATTTTATTACTAAAGAATTTAAAAACTTTGAATTGCTTCATAAACTTTTACAGCTTGGACATGCTCTTTAACATCATGAACTCGTAAAATCTCTGCACCATTTTCAAGAGCTTTAAGATGAACAGCAAGCGTTCCGCTCAAACGATTTTCTACTGATGATGCAACAATTTCATTAATCATTGACTTACGACTCGCACCAATAAGAAGTGGCTGTTGAAATTTCAAAAAATGCTCCAATGAAGCGATAAGCTCTAAATTATGCTCTAAGGTTTTTCCAAACCCGATTCCCACATCTAAAACTATCTTGTTAATTCCAAAAGCTTCTGCTTTTTGCAGACGCTGCTCAAAAAAATCACTCACCTCAGCAACAACATTTTCATAAGTAGGACTACTCTGCATAGTAGTTGGTGTCCCTTGCATATGCATAATCACTGCTGTTGCATCATACGAGGCAGTTAGACGACACACCTCATCATCTTCTAAGCCAGTTATGTCATTTACAATTTTAAAGCCACTGCTAAGTGCATAGTCAATGACTTTTGGAACATAACTATCGACACTGAAATCGACTTTAGCATATAATTTTTCACTTGCTACTGCATCAATTATGAGTTTAATTCGCTCTAACTCTTCACTTTGTGAAATAGGAGTACTTCCGGGGCGAGAAGAGAGTGCTCCTACATCAATAATTCTAGCACCCTCTTCAATCATAGCAATAATCTTCTCTATAGCATGAGTTCCAATAAAACGGCTCCCATCATAAAAGCTGTCTTCATTAGCATTAATAACACCCATTATTTTAGGCGATTTTGGAGTGTGTGCTTTTATATGCGACTGCAACTCTTGTGCCAAAATTTTTAGTCCAAAAGGTTGTGCCAACTCTTTTTTACTAAGCAGTTTAAGCTGTTTAGTTGTTGCGATTAAAAGTGCGTTTACATGTAAATCTTGAGCTAGAACTGTTCCTTTAGGTACCGCTAAATCTGCCCCTATTGAGAGGGCATCTTGCTTTAAAATATTGGCAGCACCTACATGTAAATTCTCTATTTTAAAAAGATGTGTTTTTGATTTTGACGCTAAAATAGAGATACCACCGCCATCGACACCCAACTCTTTTAAATATGACTTCATATCCTGTTGAGCAGATAATTTAGTAATTAACATTGTCTCTCTTTGGTAAAAATGTCATTAACAACATCGTTAAAACAACATTGAAACGACCATTAAGATCAATTAACCGGTATGCCGTCTCAAAAGCATTTAGCTGAACTTGATTAAACATTATTGACTCATTAACACTTCCTTGAAAGTAGAGAGCTTCAATAAGAAGCTTGGCATCATGTTTTTTAGTCCGCTCATGTGCTTTAACAAAGTTAAAAAGATGGGCTAAATCTAATTTATTTAGGTTGATGTCTACATTAATAATAGTTTTTTGCGACTGCTTTATTTTCATAGGAAGACGAGAACGTATTGTGGGTAAAAAAATTGATTTTGATGGAGATATTAAGATGAACTCAATATTTCTAGGAGGCTCCTCGAGCGCTTTTAAAAGTGCATTTTGTGAGACATTATTAAAACTTTTAGCTGCTAATATAATATATTTTGTCTTATCTTCGCTAATATAGGCCTCAGCAATAACCGCTCTGGAGTCTTCAACTTTAAAATCATCCTGCACAAAAGGAACAACACGATGACCTTTTAAGAGTTCTTGATACTCAAGCACACTCTCTTGTATATTTTGAGAAATAAGAATATGGCTTTTAAGTGAGCTCATCAATCTCACCAAAGAGCACCGCATTAAGTGTCATATCAAAAAGTTGATATAGTTGTAACAACTTAATATCTAGTTGAGGGTCTAAAGAACGTAGTGAAAAGGCATTATGAGCATCTTCATCTAAAAGCCACAAGTAACTGCTGTCGGCTCGTTTTGCAATATCAGCACGACGATCATCACCTTTACCAATATACCAAAAAAAGTACTGTGAATTATAGGACATATCAAGCATACTCTCAAGCATCTCAATGGACTGATCACCACTAATTTGATTGAAATGAGCATAAACTGAATCAATAGATACAATGGGAATCATAGGACGGTTTGGTTTTGCTCTGTTTAAAAAAGATGTGATGTACTGACTAAACCATTTTCTATCATCATCAGCAATGAGAACAATAGTTCTACCTCCAACCATCTGTTTTATAGCTTCAGAAGTAGCAGGAATCCACGTAAAACGCGCCTCCTCCATCCAGCTCATTGAGGCATCACCCTCTCGTATTGTCTCAAGCGTCCAGTTTTGCACTACTGTCTCTACTTGTCTAGCTCATAGGCGTTATGAAGTGCGCGAACTGCAAGTTCTGCATACTTCTCTTCTATAATCATAGAAATCTTAATTTCTGACGTTGATATCATCATAATATTAATATTTTCCTTCGCCATTGTTGAAAATGCCTTTGCTGCAACACCCGTATGAGATTTCATTCCAACACCAACTATTGATACCTTACAGATACTATCATCATATTCAGCTTCATGTACATCATCTTTATCAATAAACATCTGTACAATTGCTTTTGCATCTAGTAACTCTGTTGTAGGCACTGTAAAACCAAGGTTTGTTTCACCATCATGACCAACTGTTTGAATAATCATATCAACATTAATACTTTTTTCCGCTAATGTATTAAAAATCTCTGATGCAATGCCTGGACGATCTGCAACTCCACGCATTGACACACGTGCTTGATTCTTATCTAAAGCAATTCCACTTACTAATGGCTGTTCCATGATGTTCTCTTCCTTTGTAATTAACGTTCCTTCAGCATCGCTGAAACTTGATCGTGTGACTAAATTGACATTAAGTTTCTTTGCCAATTCTACTGATCGATTTTGTAAAACTTTTGCACCCAAAGAGGCAAGTTCTAACATCTCATCATATGATATTTTTTCCATCTTTTTTGCATGCGGCTCAATTCTTGGGTCTGTCGTATAAATACCGTCAACATCAGTATATATCTCACAAAGGTCTGCTTTAAGTGCACCTGCGACAGCTACTGCAGAGAGATCACTTCCACCACGACCTAAAGTAGTTACACGGCCTTCTTCATTGACCCCTTGAAATCCTGCTACAATAACAATATTACCTTCTAAAAGTGCATCATTCATAATAGAGGCATCAATTCTTTCTATGCGCGCTTTTGTATGCTTGTCATCAGTAATAATTCCTGCACGTCGGCCACTCATTGATGTTGCTTTATGTCCCATTGCATTGAGTGCAATAGATAGTAGTGATGCAGTCACTCGCTCGCCTGAGCTCAATAGCATATCCATCTCTTCTTTAACAGGAGCATCAGTAAAATGCTCTGCATAACCTACAAGCTTATTCGTCTCACCGCTCATAGCAGAGACAACTACTACTACTCTATTTCCAGCTTTAACCGAAGCAGAAACACGATTTGCAACATTTTGAATTCTTTCAATATCTCCAACGCTAGTACCACCAAATTTTTGTACGATTAACATCTCTATAAATATCCCTCATCTTTAAAATATTCTAACACCTCTTTGTAAATCGGTGCTTTAAAGTGTGTTATGTGTTTAAAAAGTTTATCTATCTTCACAAACTTAAATTGTGAAAATTCCGCATCTTTTGTATCAATATTAATTTTAGCACTTTTTTTGAGACGCACTAAATAATAACGCTGCTTCTGGCCAGAATACGGCTTCATTCTCTTAGATACTTTAGCAGGAAAGTCATAACTAATCCACTCTGGATATTTTGCTAACAACTTAACCTTTTTGGTTCCAATCTCCTCTTTTAACTCACGATACATCGCCTCTTTAGATGTTTCACCTTTGTCGATGCCTCCTTGAGGGAACTGCCAAACACCCTGAATATCAGAACGCTCTGCAATAAAGATTTTTTTAGAAATTTCATAGTCCGCTGCTAAAACAACAACTGCCACATTAGGTCGATACAACTTCTTTTTTGCCATTAACATCTCTTTTTTTTTAATACGCGAATTATAGTCAATTTGGTATTAAACTTTACATATCTCTCTAGCTATCAACCTCTTTTTCTTTTAAAAAATAGTATCTAATACAATATTAAGCTAGTTCTAAATTAGGTCCACACCTATTTTAAATGCTAAAACATACAAAATGACTCCAATAATCTTCTTAATATGATGCGAGGAGAGTTTATAGTGCATAATATGATTGCCAAGGTAGCCGCCAAGCACTGCTGCAGAACCACAAAATAGTAGTAGTAACATATCTATCTGCACAAAAGTAGCATAAGAGATAAAGGCACTTAATGTTACCAATGAGACCATAAAGCTTACTGCTACTGCCATTTTTTTAACATCAAATCCAAGCAAAATCATAATTGGCATCACAAGACTTCCACCTCCAATTCCTAAGACTCCTGAGATAAAACCTACCACAGCACCTACAGCATACATAACCCACCGTGCTTTATAAACAAGCACCGCTTTTTTATTTGAAAACAGAATAAGAGAGGCACTAATAATTAAAAAAATCATTAAGATAAAACGCACCGTATCATCATCTACATAGCGTGATGCTGCTACACCTAGAGGTGCTGTTACAAGAGATGAAACGACCAAAGGCAAAGCAAAACGCAGCTCTAAAACACCACGTTTAAAGTTCATAAATGTAGCAGTGAGTGTTGTTGAAGTGTTAACAAAAAGAGCCGTTGCTTTAGCTAGGTTAAGAGGGATTCCTAGCATATCTAACATAGGTAGCAGTGCCACAGCAGAACCAACTCCACCCATGGCAAAAAAAGTGGAGAGTACTAGAGTAATTAAAAAGTAAAGACCATAATCAGCCATATGTTAAGTGACTAACAGAGCAATTCTATACGCAATAAATGCCAGAGCATAGGCCGTTAAGGTAGTGAAAACAAAGAGATAAAAGAAATATTTTACTCCTCCAGCTTCACGAGTAAAGACAATAGATGCTGCTAAACACGGTAAGTAAGTCATAATTACCACAATGAAAGCCACAGCAGAGGCAAATGAGATATTACTAGAGAGTATTTTTGCTAATGACTCATTCTCCTCATCTACATCGGCACCTAAAGAGTAGAGAACGCCAAGAGTTGATACTACAACTTCTTTTGCCGCAAGTCCGGTTTGAAGCGCTACTGCCATCTTCCAGTCCATTCCAATAGGTTCAAAAACCGGTTGAATAAACTTACCAATTTGACCTAGGTAGCTCTGTTCTAACATCTTTTCTGAGAGTCTGTTTTCTAAATCTACAGCTTCTGCTTCTGTAGCTATCTCTATTTTGGCACTATACTCACTCTTTAAAATGTCATTATGTGGATAGTTGCTTAAAAACCATACCAACATTGAAGCCGCTGCAATAAAAGTACCCGCTTTTTTCAAGTACATCCATGTTTTTGTTGTTACCGTATGCCACATTAGCTTTAGTGATGGAAGACGATATTTTGGCATCTCCATTACAAATGGCTCATCCTCACCTGCAAATGCAGTCATTTTTAAGACTTTTGCAGCAACTAGACCAATAAGAACACCTATCATATAGATGGCAAAAAGAACATTACCGGCAACTTCTGGAGCAAAGAACGCTCCTGCAAAAAGTACATAAACCGGAAGACGTGCTCCACAACTCATAAACCCAATTACAAAAAGTGTCAGTAGTCTATCACGATCATTTTTTAAGATTCGTGCCGACATATAGGCGGGAATAGAGCAACCAAAACCTGTAACTAGTGGAATAAATGACTGTCCATGTAGTCCAAATTTATGGAAAAAACCATCTAATAAAAATGCAACACGAGACATATACCCCGTAGATTCAAGTAGTGCAATACCTATAAATAAAATTATAATATTAGGCACAAACAGCACTACAGCTCCTACACCAGCAATAATACCATCTACTACAAGCGAACGAATATCATCATTGGTAATGGTAGCACCAATCACATCACCAAACCATCCAAAGAAGCCATCAATCCAATCCATTGGAATTGAACCCAGCTCAAACGTAAGTTGAAACAGTCCCCACATAAAAAAGAGAAATATTGGTAATCCAAAAAGAGGGTGAATTAGAACATTATCTATTTTTTCAGTTAGTGTCAATTCTTGGACATCATCCTTACAGCATGTCACGGTCTCTGCAATAATACCACGGTTAAAAGAGTAGTACTCTTCTGCAAAGGCCTCTTTAACATCATTGCTGTTGTGATGCAGTTCAATATGTTTACTTGCATCTATCAAAATAGGCTGCAGTTCTGTCCAGATCGGATTATCGTGCAGTTTCTCATATGTTTTTTGATTGTTTTTAAGTAGGTTAATAGCGATGTTTCTATGAGAGTTTACCGCTTCATATTTATGTTTTTGTAAATAATTTACAATTTCAGTAATCTCTTCTTCAACCGGCTCACTAAAAATAAGTTTAGATTCTTGATGGTCAGCTTCATGTGTTTTAACTACCATGTCGATTAAGTCATCAACACCCATTTTAGTCATAGCAGAAACTTTAATAGCAGGGACACCTAAAAGTTGTGAAAGGTACTCAGCGTTGACCTCAATGCCCTCTTCTTCTGCTTCATCACTCATGTTTAGAGCAATAACCATCTTTTTACTCATACTCATTAATTCAGCACTTAACTGTAGGTTCTTCTCTAAGTTAGTAGAGTCAACTACGTTAATAATTAAATCATAAGATTCAGCACAGAGGTAATCACGTGTTACTCGCTCTTCAATTGTATAGTCTGTAAAAGCGTACGTTCCAGGTAAATCAACTACTGTAAAATGGTAATCTCTAAAATCAAAAAGAACTTCTGATTTCTCAACCGTAACCCCTGTAAAGTTTCCTACATGTAGATGCGAATTGGAGATGGAGTTAATTAGCATGCTCTTTCCAACATTTGGCTGACCTACAAGGGCTACTTTAATGTGCTTAGCCGTTAAAGGACACGCTGCATTTTCAAGTACAATATTACTGTTCAATTTTCTCTACCTCTATTAAGCTCGCCTCTTCAGCGCGCAGAGCAATCTGCATTTTTCCTACTTTAATCTCTATGCTCCCTTTTGCTGCAGTGTGCGCAAGGACTCTTATGGAGACATCTTTCATAATTCCTAATGAAATCAGACGCTGTTTTAGCGGACCTGATGTATCTATTTTAACGACTTTAACCGTACTGTTTTTGTCACATTCACTTAATAATTTCATAATTTCTCAATTTATATTTTTGTAATGATAATAGATATCATATTAAAATAAGATTTAAAAGTGGTAATCTACTCTTAAAAGACCACGATCAAACTCTTCTTTTGGATCTTTTGAGGTGTATTTCATAAAAATACCTTCAACAGACCAACGATCATCAATTTCGTAAGTTACGACAACATCAAATTCATCAATGTTTACACGGTTATCACTTGAACTCAAATTACCATAGACCATCTCAAAAACTATGTTTTGAGATTCAAGGTCATACCCTGCTCCCAGACGATATGCCTCTACATCTTGACCCATTGCAGCTTCAGATACTGCTCCAATGGTTGCTTCATCAAGAGATGTATAGTAGGGGCCACCACCAAAGCCGTCAGTTATCATCTTACCCTCATCTATATATCCATAGTTATAGGAAAAACCACCAAAAAAAGGTCCATAATCTAATAGTGCCATGGCCCCAAGAACGTTCCCACTAATAGATGAATCATCAAGTTCACCTATGCTACTGCCTTGAATCCCAAACTCCATATGAAACTCATCTGTAAAATAGTGATGACCCGCATACTCAGCATAGATTATACTACTCATGTCATCAACATAGTAGTACCATAATGATGCAATATTTTCTTCATCTATTTTATAGTTTAGAGATGCCCCAGCAACTCCAAATCCACCATCTACTAAAGATTTAAACTCTTGTTGATTTTCACCAGAGTCATATCCTGCCCAACGCGTTAAGTAGCACCCTTGAATGTCAACCTTTTCATTTAAGCTTGAATTTACATGTAATCCTTCAAAAGTATTTGCTGCCATACGAATGTCATCACTGTCAGCATAGGGCGTATCAATTAATATACGTCCTGCCATCATCTCTAAAATATCATTAGTATAGTGCAGGTTGGCATGTGACAGATAGGTAAATGACTCCCCATTCTCATCAAAAAGATCATAAGCCAATTTTGAACTTGCCGCATCACTGTTTAGAGCGTTGATGTTTTGTGATGTGGTCGCTTTTACATGTAAATTAAAACCTCTGTAAGAGGCGGTGTCAAAACCAAAAGTACCACCAATAGCAAAAGCACTATTGTCATCAACTCGTAAGTTATTATACATGTAAGTTGCACGGACATTTCCCGTAACGTTAGCGTAATCAAACATCTGATTAAAACTGTTGGACTCTTTAGGCAACTCTTTAACTGT
Source organism: Campylobacterota bacterium (assembly GCA_034661055.1). GTDB lineage: Bacteria > Campylobacterota > Campylobacteria > Campylobacterales > Sulfurimonadaceae > QNZR01. The sequence continues at coordinate 2,356 of JAYEKO010000092.1, read as the reverse complement.
TTCATAGCGGCCTGCTTGTTTAGTGTGCATTAAACCACCCTCTTGAGGAGCAGCAGAAGCTAATAACATACCTGACATTATATCTATCATAATTTTTTCTCTTTTATTTTAAGATTTTAACTAAGAAATAATAATCATTATCAACTTAATAGCTCCTTAATCTTGATAATCTGTATCAATATCTTTAAAATTTATATTTGCAGTTTTTTTACATGTATATTATAATGGCGTATGAATTTTTTATATAATCCCTCATCACACTTTAACTTAGCAAACCTCTTTACCATGGTAAACATCACAGCAGGTCTTATGGCTACCTATTTCATTACGCAAAATAACTTTTTTGTTGCCATAATTTTGGCGTGGATTGGTGGTGCTTTTGATATTTTTGATGGAAAAATTGCCCGAAAATATAAACTGTCCAATGAGTTTGGTGTTCAACTAGACTCTTTTGCAGACTTTCTCTCTTTTGTTTTAGTTCCTGTATTTTTAGTTTTTCAGGCAGTGTATGCTGTAAATTTAGAAGGAGTCACGCTTATACTTGCATCAGCAGCAAGTATCTACTATGTCATTTCAGGACTTCGTCGTCTCATTCACTTTAACATTCATACTGATGCTGGTGAAGTAAATAAGTTTTTTACTGGTGTTCCAACACCTCTTGGTGCTATTTTGCTCTGGCTTGTCTATCTAAGTGCAACTTATAATATTGTTCCATCTCTTCTTGTAGTGGGACTTATGGGGCTTATTGGTTGGTCATTAAACTCAACAATAAAAGTACCCCACCCTTAAATTTACATGTAAACTATGAATGATATTTTAAAAAACCTTACCCTACTCTATGTTGAAGATGAAGAGGACATTCGAAGAAATGCTGTTGAGTATCTCCGCCGTATCTGTAAGAAAGTCTATGAAGCTAAAGATGGTAAAGAGGCACTTAATATTTGGAGGGAGTACCATCCCGACATTATTATTACAGACATTAATATGCCACGACTAAACGGTATTGATATGGCACAATATATTCGCTCTAGCGACCTTAAGACGCAAATTATCATCGCTACAGCACATACTGAGACTGACTACTTAATGAGAGCAGTTGAGTTACAACTTGTAAAGTATTTAGTTAAACCCATTACTAAAGACAAACTCCTTGAGGCTCTGAGTCAGAGCATCAAACGCATTGAAGACAAAAGTAAATTTACACTAAAACTCTCTAATGAGTGTAACTACAACGCCTTTACCCAAAGTGTTATCTGCAATAAAATAGAAGTAAAACTCACTACCAATGAGCATCTGTTTATGGCACTATTGGTACAATATAGTTCTCGTGTTGTAAAATACGAAGAGATAGAAAGTGCCATCTGGCCCATTGATGGTATGAGCAGTGATGCGATTCGTTCGCTAGTAAGAGGACTACGAAAGAAAGTACCCAAGGGGTGCATTCTTAATATCTCAGGCAGTGGCTATAAGTTAAGACTTCTTTAAAAACTTGGTTAATATTACAATTTTTGTACCGTTAACACGACCTTCAATCTGCTCAGGATTATTCGTGAGTGATATATTTCGTACGGCTGTTCCACGCTTTGCAGTAAATCCAGCACCTTTAACCTCTAAGTCTTTAATAATAACAACAGTATCACCACCTTCTAAAACAGAACCATTACTGTCAATAGTTGGCGCTCTATCATCATCTTCCTCATCGCTAATCGAGTCTGCCCAAGTTTGTACTTCATCTTCTAGGTAGAGCATATCAAGCAAATCTTGAGGCCAACCCTCTGATGCAAGCTGTTTTAACATACGGTATGCGACTACTTGAACAGCAGGCTGAGTACTCCACATACTGTCATTGAGACATCGCCAGTGATTGACATCTACGTTATTTGAATCTTCAAGTTGAGATTTACATGTAGAACAGATCATTATCGACTCTGCACTACTGCCATCACTTGGAGCTACTTCAAAGCTACTTAACTCTACCTCTGAGGCACATAGCTCACACTTACCACCACTACGCTCTAACAGCTCTACTTCTACACTCATATTGATTCATACCTCTTAAATTTTTTGAAATTCTAGCTTAAAAGCTGTTATAAATTAAAATAATTTTCTAGCTCTTCTACAGTATTAATATCTTTGCCCTCAAGAGAGAGTGACTGCACAGAAAGCTTTATGCCACTTTGTAAAATTTCTGGTGTTGCATTTAATGTATCAATATCAATACCATTACTCCCCTTGCCTAAGAGAAAAAAGTCATCTCCATGTACTCTAAATTTAAGATACAAGGGGTAATGCTCATGGACTGTATTTGCAATATTTCGCAAAAGTATATCTCCATTTTTCCAACCTTTTAGATTAT
>JAYEKO010000091.1:0-28359 GCA_034661055.1 Campylobacterota bacterium | reverse complement strand
GGTAAAGTTTACATGGTGCAAAATCCAAAGCTTCCATTTGCAGCACTTCATGGTGATCCTGACATTCTTTTAAACGGTTACACTCGTTTGGGCCAACAGCACTGATTCTTCCAAAACTAGAACGTTTTAAAGGCAATGCAACGATTATCGACTTTTTTAAGACACTGCGTCTTGATTTGCATATTTTTAAAATCTTTTATGACCTACTTAAAGATAGAGATATTTTTACATATATTTTTCGTAACTTTCTTTTTGAAATTCCATACTTTAATAAAAAACTTTTTATTAAAGATGCACGAAAAATTGTACCTTCACTTCAAGAAGAAGATATTAAGTATGCAAAAGGTTTTGGTGGTGTCAGACCACAGGTTCTTGATAAAGAGAATGAGAAACTTATGTTGGGAGAAGCTTCAATTGACACCGGTGAGGGGATTGTCTTTAACATGACACCATCACCAGGGGCAACAAGCTGTTTAGGCAATGCTCTGCGTGATGTTGAAATTTTAACTGAGTATTTAGGTTTAGATTTTGATAAAGATGCACTCATTAACGATTTAACCGATGACAATAAGGAGTAGAACATGAAAAAATTACTATATATTACAGACCAAGAAGAGTACAGTGAACACGGTACCATTGGGGCACTGTTTCATGGCTACCTTAAAGAGCATCTACATGTAAACGTTGTCTATTTCACAAAATATAAGCACAGTTTTCAAGTTAAAGGTGATGACTTCATTGCACCAGAACACTATAATACAGACATAATTAACTATCTTCAAAGCAAGGGCATAGAGATTGGTCAATACCATTTTGTCTTTGTTAGAAATACGCAACATATCTTAAAGGCTGTTCTAGATAATCGAGATAAGTATGGCTATAAAGTTGGTTTTCGCACCTCATTTGCAAAATCAACTGAAGCGTATGAACATGCTAAATTGAGTAATGCCGGTTTTTTTAAGACCTTACGTGTTAAGTTTGGTAATTTTACAAAAGATAGACTTATTAATAAGGTAGATATTTTTCTACCGACTACAACACAGATGCAACGTGTTTTTTACCCGAATATTACATGTAAAGTATATCCACTATTAACAGCACTTGATCCAAAACAGCTCACAGTTCGCTCTGTTCGTAATGATGGCGTTCGTCGCTTTATCTACATGGGCACGCTCGATATTTTACGTGAGTTCGAGGTAGTTCTTGATGCGTTTAATAATTTAAGTGACAAATCGTGGCACTTGACTCTTTCAGTGTATAATCCGGAGACTATTAATGAACTGCTTAAAGTCTATCCAAGGATTAAAGATAAAGTTGAAGTACTTTATGCTGACGAACTTACAGAGATTAAAAAGCAGGTCTGTCGCTGTGATGTAGGCTTAGCCTTACTCCCAAACAAAGAGCTGTATAATAATGCTCTATCTGCTAAAGTAGTTGACTACTACACATGTGCAGTACCAGCACTTTTAAGTGACAACAGTAAGAACCGCTCTATATTTGAGGAAGATACAGAAGCCTATTTTAGTAGTTTTGATGTTAAGGAGATAGAGAGTAAACTCAAGATGCTGATTGAAGCTGATGAGGCCTCATTAATTGAGGTAGGAGAAACTGGACAGAAAAAGTTGCTTGAGCTAGAGCGTAACTATGAAGTTATGGCACAGAAGTTAAGCCAAGAGTTAGATTCACTTTAGAGAGGTATGATGAAATATCTTTTAGTCACACTGTCATTTTTATATCTGTTGTTAGGGCATCTATCTGCTAGTGAAACTGTGCTTGCTCAACAGAGTGAACAAGCTGAGTTAAAAGAGCAAGTTCAGATAGAAAAAGAGTACCCTTTTATTGCTGTAAGTGCAGTTCCTGAAGAGGCTGTAAAGACACTGCTTGAATTAAAAGATATATCTTTGCTTCTTACAGAAGAGAAGCATGTTTTAGAGATGCGGGAGTCTATTCCTGCCTATGTTGACTCCATTGAGGCTCTTTTAGAAGACCCTCTCTACAATAATTTACAATATGAGAGCATTCGAAATTTGCAGAAGATGCAGGCAGAATGGAGCATCTATCTTAAACAGTTACGTGAGTGGGAAAAGGTTCTTAAATCTCGTATTGAAGTGTATGATAGTAATCGTGCTGTACTAGAGAAGGCATCAGTGCTTTGGGGTGAGACTCACATTAATGCTAATAGCGAAATGGCTCCTCAGGTGATTCAAGATCATGTAGCCTCGGTTATTGTTGAGATAGAAAAGCTACGTGTTTCTGCTAAAAAAGGGTATGATTTACTCCTTACAAATTCCAACGTTTTAACGACTAAAGTGCTGCTGATTAAGCAGACTAATGAGAAACTTCAAAATATGGAGATACAACTCTCTAACCAGGTCTTTCATCAAAACAGACCGCCTTTCATTGATCTTCTTTTGCACCAGTCATTTGCTCCTGTTAAGTATTTAAAAGATGTGCTTAAGACTGTTTTAGAAAAATTACAAGAGTTTCGAATTTATCATGAAAATCATAGTGAAAATATCTGGTTATTGCTCGTAGTAGTAGTTATTATTGGTACCTCTGTAGGTTATGTCAACTTCTTGTATCGTAAAAGAAGACTCTTTATTAGAGAAGAGTCTTACAGTAAACCGATCTATTATTTTATTAAAAGGCCATTCTCAACAGCAATGATTTTAATTGAACTTGCTGTTGTCTTTATCTATCCTGACTCTCCTAAGGCGGTAAGGGAATTAGAAGTACTTATAATATTAATACCGATTGCAAGAGTATTGCAAACGGTACTTCCTAAAGAGGTGATAACACATTTTTATATCTATTTTTTACTCTACTTTATCTCTTTGATAGAGAAAAATTCTATCGGTTTTTCATTAGACAATAGACTTTTAAACATAATGTTAAGTATTGGTCTTTTTCTGTTTATTGTACAGATGATTCGTACAAAAGTGATGGAGTTTATTCCATTAAAGGTAATGCGTAAACTTGTTTCATTCCTGCTACCACTGTTTGCCATGTTGCTTTTAATCTCTGTTGCTGCAAACTTTTATGGTGGAGTACAGCTTGCTGAGCGTATCACTGAGGGGATTTTTCGAACTATACACGCTTCAATAATTTTTTATGTACTTACCATTATATTAACAGGCTATGTCATTATTATGTTGCGACGACGCATTTCAACTGCTTCCAATATTTTAGATCAATACGCATATAAAGTAGAAAGAACCATCAGTTTCTTATTGAAATTTACAATGTTTTTCTGGTGGTTTTTGATTGTAACAAAAGTATTAGGCATCTATACTCATATGGTTGAATTTAAAGAGAAGGTCTTAGCCTTTTCGTGGGAGATAGCAACAACGACAATATCGGTACAGTCTATTGTAGATTTTATTGTTATTGTTGTTGGTACGTGGTTTATAGCCAAAGCAGTTCGTACGGTTTTAGAGGTAGAGGTTTTTTCACGCTTTAGCTTTCCTAGAGGAATTCCTACTGCAATTTTGACAACATTAAACTATGTAATTGTTATTACGGGGGCTATTATTGCACTCTCGTCACTTGGAATAACACCTGAGCAGTTTACCCTTGTATTTGGAGCCTTGGGAGTTGGTATTGGTTTTGGTTTAAGAAATATTATTGCAAACTTTGTCTCTGGTATTATTATGGTATTTGAGCGACCTATTCAAATAGGCGATACTATTGAAATAGATTCCACCATGGGAACGGTTCTTGGAATAGGAACACGTTCAAGTTCTATTAAGACATTTGATGGTTCGGAAGTGATTATTCCCAATGCAGATTTTATTGCTACTAAAGTAACAAACTGGACACTCTCAGATGATAGACGTCGAAAAGTGTTACTTTTTAAAGTCGACTTTGATAGCAATATTGATGACGTACTTAAGATAATGAAAACAATAGCAATAGCACACCCCAATGTACTAAAAGACCCTGAACCACTAGCTGCATTTCAAGGTTTTGGTGACTACTATTTAGAATTTAAACTCTACTTTTGGTTAAGTGAGAACTTAATTGTTGCGCAGAGTGATATTGCCATTGGTGTTTACAAGGCACTTAAAAATGCTGGAGTGATGATGCCGCTTCCTAAACAGGAAAATTTGCATAGTAATTATCAAAAAGGAGAGTCGATTTGACCCAAAAACACTATATATTTATTGCAAGTAGTAATGAGTTTGACAGAAAAATACTTAAAAATATTTTACAAACTTATGATTTGAACTTCTTTTCTCAGCTAAGTGATATTCAAGAAGCAGTGGCACAACGGCTCCCCTCACTAATCTTAATAGATGGGTCCTTTGGTGAGGAGGGTTTTGATTTATGTAAAGCTATTGTAACTAATATCGTAACAAAAGATATTCCAGTACTGTTTATATTAAATACTGTCAATAAAAACAGTATAACCGATATGTTTCAAAGTGGAGGAAGTGACTATGTCCTTAAGCCATTTAACCAACTAGAAATCGCATCACGTGTGCATATTCATATTAGACATCTGCAACATAGCAGAGAGATTCAACGTTTAAGTAGCTACGATCCAATGACAAAGCTTTACAACAGAAGAACGTTTTTTCGTGAAGCTGAAAAAGCAATAGCATTCTCTATTAAGAAGCGTCAACGACTACATCTTGTTCTGCTTCAGTTTAATACACTCTCTGCAATTAATGAACTCTACGGAAATTTTACGGGAGATAAAGTTCTTTATAAATTAGCTACTCTTATTAAAAAGTACTTTGATACCAACAATATAGAAGGACGACTGACAGGTAACGGTTTTGCTGTTGTTGTACAGGAAAAAAAGATGGAACTAGTTAAGGAGCTAGTCGGATTTATTGTTAAATCAGCGCAAGAGATGGAAGTAGAGGGAACGCGACCTGTCAAGATTGATTATGCTATTTCTTATCTACACAGTGTTAATGAAAGCGTTGATGACCTACTCTTAGAAGCGTGTCAAAAACTTGAAGAGTGTGATGTGGCTCGTACAACTCGAAATTACTGAATCACTAATCTAACGTGAATATTGCTCTGCTATAATTCGCGTAATGATAAAGCAAATAGCCAAAAAACTTGAAACTGCACGACATATTGTTCTTATTTTACATGTAAATCCTGATGCGGACTCTTTTGGTAGCGCGAGTGCTTTTTACTCTTATATCTTAAGATTACAAAAAAAGGTGACACTGTTTTGTGCAACATCACAGCCTGATAAAAAGTTAGCACAGTTACCTTGGTTTAGTGCTTTACGTCAGCAGTTTCCAAAAAGTGCAGATCTGGCACTCTGTTTTGATTGTGGAAGCGTCAGTCGTTTGGGTCATCATGTAGAGTGCGAATTAATTAATATTGACCACCATTCAAGTAATAGCAACTTTGGTAATCTTAATATTGTCAATACTGATGCTATTAGTACGACACAAATAATATATGAGCTGTTTAAAGAGGGTGATATTAAAATCAACACGAAAATGGCAACAGCACTTTATGCTGGACTGTTAGATGATTCTAACTGCTTTTTACACTCTAAAACAGATGCAAATAGTTTTATAATGGCAGCAGATTTGCTCCGTTGTGGTGCACAGAGTCAAGATGTTTCTGATGAGCTATACAATAAAAACTCTTTAGCATCACTACGTTTAAAAGGTTTGATGTTTGAGCGTTTAGAACTTCACTGTAGTGGAGCATTGGCAGTTTTACATGTAAATTTAGAGATGTTAAAAAGTAGTGGTGCAACAGCTCAAGATTCAGAAACTGCTTTAGAAGAAGCACTCTGTTTGGCTACTGTTAAAGTCTCCTTGCTCTTGCGTGAGAGAAGTGATGGTAGTATTAAGGGTTCACTACGAGGTGATGGCAGTGTCAATCTTGTAGAGTTTGTAAAAGATTTTGATGGCGGTGGACACAGGGAAAGATCTGGTTTTGTAGTTGAAGATGGAACTATTTGTGCTTTAGAAAATAAAATTATAAATAAATTGTGTAAGGAATTGAATTGAGACGAAAAAAGAGTAATGCTGCAGCAGTGATAGCAAAATTGCTTATGATTATAGCGCTAGGACTAGGTGTTTATGTGGGAGTTTCAGACTCCTTTGAGAGAGAAAAGCCAGTAGTTACTATTCATAACAGTGAGTATTGGAACCTAAAAGAGCCACTCTCTATACAGATTAATGATCATAGTGGCATTAAAGCATATACGGTTATTTTAAAAACAACCAAAGAGAATTTTGAGTTGGCCCACGAGATGTTAATTGAACCTAACAAAGAGTTAAAGCTAAATATAAAACCGCCTAAGCGTCTTTTTGGAATTAAGCAGAGTGATGTTACACTTTATGTCCAAGCTCAAGATGCAAGTCAATGGAACTTTTTAAAAGGTAATAGTACTACGCTTACTAAAAAGATGTTTATTGATAAGAAGCGTCCGCAAGTAAGCGTCTTAGCTAACAGTCGAAGTATTACACAGGGAGGGTCAGCACTCGTAATTTTTAAAGCGGAGGATGACAACCTAAAAGACCTTTATCTTGAATCATCGACAGGAAAGAAATTTTACCCGCAGACCTACATACAAGAGGGTTATTATGCGTCACTAGTTGCATGGCCAGTACAAGCAAAAAGCTTTCGTATGCATGTGATTGCAAAAGATCTTGCCGGCAATATAAGTAAAAAATATGTTCCATTTTATCTTAAGAATAAACAGTACCGTATCTCTAAAATTAAACTTTCTGACCGCTTCTTAAATGGGAAAATAGCTGAATTGGCTGAAGAGTATGTTGAGACTCAGGGAGTGGAAGACAAAATTGAGCGTTTTAAAATCATTAATGAAGATGTCCGTGCAAAAAATGAACTGCTTATTCATGATATTACCTCTAAAGTTCCTGATGATATTATTGATAACTTAAGGATTACTCCATTTTATCCTCTTAAAAATGGTAAAAAAGTTGCAAGTTTTGGAGATCATAGACTCTACTATTATGATAAAAAACGTGTCAGTGAGTCCTACCACTTGGGCCTGGATTTAGCTTCAGTACAGATGGGTGAAATCAAAACGAAGAATGATGGTAAAGTAGTTTTTTCTGGTGATAATGGAATTTATGGAAATATGCCAATAATGCATTTGGGTATGGGACTTTATACCCTTTACGGACACTGTTCTAGTAGTGATGTTGCTGCAGAAGATGAAGTAAGTGCGGGAATGAAAGTTGCCAATACAGGCATGAGTGGTTACGCTATGGGTGATCACTTACATTTTGGGGTATTAGTTCAAGGTGTTGAAGTTCGTCCTGAAGAGTGGATGGATAAACAGTGGCTCAAACTTAATATTGCAGATGTATTTAAAAGTGCAGAGAAAATTATAAACAGAGGTTAGATATAATCATCTAATTACATGTATTTTCAAAAGTTACAATACTTTTGAGGTATCAAAAAGGGGTAGTAAATGTATCAAACAACAATTGGAAAACCTGTAGAACTTGTCGGAATAGGTCTTCACAAGGGTAATCCTGTCCGTTTACGCTTAGAACCCCTTGAAGCAGATAGTGGCATTATTTTTCATCGTAGTGATGTTAATGTCGCCATTGAGTTAAAACCTGATAACGTTATTGACACAAAAATGGCGACGGTTATTGGTCGTGAAGGTCATTTTATCTCAACAATAGAGCATCTGCTTTCTGCGGTATATGCCTATGGAATCGATAATTTACGGGTTATTGTCGATGCAGATGAGATTCCGGTTATGGATGGCTCGAGTGCAAGTTTTTGTATGTTGCTTGATGAAGCGAGGATTGTACAGCTAGGTGTCGGTAAACGAATTATGCGTATTAAAAAAGAGATTACCGTTTCTGAAGGTGACAAGTATGTTAAGCTATCACCATCAGATTCTTTGCAATATGATTTTACTATTAAATTTCAGCACCCAGTCATTGATGAGCAGCAGTTTGTCATGCATTTAAGTAAAGAGAACTATAAGAAAGAAATCTCCCGTGCCCGTACTTTTGGTTTTTTACATGAAGTGCAATACCTTCGCTCCAAAGGTCTTGCTCTTGGAGGAAGTTTAGAAAATGCAGTTGTCTTAGATGACAAGAAGGTCCTTAATCCTGAAGGCTTACGCTATCGTGACGAGTTTGTACGTCATAAAGTACTTGATGCGATTGGAGATATGGCACTCTTAGGTCTAAACTTTATTGGAAACTATGAAGCTCTTGCCGGAAGCCATGACTTAAACCACAAGTTAACATTAGCTCTTTTAGAAGATAAAGAGAGTTATGAAATAGTAGAACTTGTTGGAAGTGAAGCTAAGGAGATGGCGAAAGCTTATGCATAGTGTTGTTGTTGTTGCACTTAGCTTGCCTCTGAAAATTGGTCTTTACAATAAAGAGAACAGACTTGTTAAAAGTTATGAGCTTAATGAGCATACTTCAGAATCTCTTCCTCGTTTCTTTAGTTCACTCTTAGATGAATTTGAGGTCTCGCGACTCATTTACGCTAAAGGTCCTGGAAGTTTTATGGCGATTAAAGTGAGTTACCTCTTCTTAAAAACACTCAGCATTGTCAAGGGTATTGAACTTTTAGCTACTGACGCATTTTATTTTAATAATAACACCCCCATAAAAGCAGTGGGAAAGCTCTTCTTTGTTAAAATGGCTGACAAAATTGAGACTCAAGTTTTTGAGGAAGTACCAAACAGTCGATTTGAACTTCCTCAAGAACTTATTTTAGAAGATTTTAGTGACGACTCACTTCCATATTATGGAATTGCGGCGGTCTCTTAAGGAGCGTAATTGAATATAAGCGTACCGGCAACAAGTGCCAATTTGGGCCCTGGTTTTGACACCTTGGGTCTAGCATTAAGCTTACATAACAGGGTTGAGTTTAAGCCATCACGTTTTTTTAGTGTTGCTATTAAAGGCGAGGGTGAAAATAATCCACGCCTTAAAGGGAATAACCTTTTTATTAGCATTTTTAACGAACACTATAAAAAGCTTACTCAGCATCAGCAGAATTATAAATTTACATTTTACAATCAAATACCTATGTCCCGTGGTCTTGGAAGTTCATCTGCAGTTATTGTCAGTGCTATTGCATCGGCACATGAAGCTGCTGGTGTACGAGTTTCAAAGCGTAGAATTTTAAACCACGCTTTAGTGTATGAGCCACATCCAGACAACATTACGCCAGCAGTGATGGGGGGATTTACCGCATCTATGGTAGAGAAACAGAAAGTTTTCTCTCAAAAGAAGCATCTTCCTGAGTACTTAAAAGCTGTTGTAGTAATTCCAAATAAGCCAATCTCTACGGCACGCTCTCGTACCTCACTACCACGCTCATATTCTAAAGATAATGCAGTTTTTAACCTCTCTCATACGGCTATGACGGTTGCCTCATTTTTTAATGAAGATTGGGAACTACTTCGTTTTGCATCCCAAGATAGATTTCACCAGAAAATTCGTATGAAGATGCTACCTGAACTCTTTAGCGTGCAAAAAACTGCCTATGACAGTGGTGCGTTAATGAGTACGCTTTCTGGGAGTGGTTCAACATTTTTTTCTATGGTATATGATACGGATGCTTCTGCACTTGCAAATCGTTTTAAGCAGAAATTTCCTGACTTTACAGTCAAAACATTAGATTTTGATAACTTTGGTCTAACAATAGAAAAGTAACACAGAGTTAATCAAGGAACATTTAGGTATAATGTGCGACATATTAAATCAGCCTGAGAGAATGTGCATAGCATGCAGGCTAAAAGCATCACAAAAGACCTTAATACGTTTACAGTGTATCAATGGCGAACTTAGCTCTTTTAAGGGCGAAGGTCGCAGTTTTTATTTCTGCCATGAATGTGTGACAGATAGAAAAAAAATGGTACGTTCGTTAGCAAGAATGTGTCGAAGTAATGCTACAGAAATACTTTTTAATAGGTTAAAGGAGATCATTGTTGATGAATGATAAAGTAAGAGTACATGAGATTGCCAAAGAACTTGGAATTGTTTCTAAAGAAGTTGTAGAAAAAGCCAATGCAATGGGGATGTCGTTAAAGACGGCATCAAGTTCAGTGTCTATGGAAGAGGCTGAAAAAATCATGAACTATATTATGAATCCAGAGGCAGCAGAGCCAAAGCCTAAGAAGGTGACAGTGAAAAAAGCTGCGCCAAAAGCAGAAACTGCTCCTAATGAAGAGCAGCCTGTAGTGCAAAAAGAGGTGGCGGAAATAAAAACTGATGCTACTGTAGAGACTCCGCAAGATAGCCCTGCTGCAAGTAAAGAAGAGCCAAAACCTTCTCAAGAAGATGAAGAGAAGAAAGCTACTGTAGAAAAAGAGGCTCCTAAAGAAGAGAAAGTCAATAAAAATCTTGCTGCTATTAAAGAGGTAGCTCCTAAGAAGAAATCTGGCTTAAGAATTGTTAAGAAGAAGAAACCAAAGGTTCAAGAAGACTATAGCGTCTATAAAACCGACAATGCTGCAGCGGTATCTAGTTATGGAAAAATGAGTGAAGAAGCTTTAAAAGAGTTAGCCTCTAAAAAGAGTAAAAGACGCGGTAATGTTCCAGCTCAGAGAAAAGAGAGCGGAAAGTCTATGAATATTTTTGCAGGCGGTATGGCTGACGTCTCTATGGATTATGATGATAATGAAGTGGTACTGCTTGACTTAACACAGTTAGATAATAAACCACTTCCTCCAGAAGAACAGCGAAAGCCACGTCCTAAAAAACCAGCAGGTAGAAATGCAGGTAAAAAGAGTGGCGGTAACCGAAAACCTCGTCAGGTATCTCGTGATAAACGTAAGAAATATGTTAAAACTGCTGTTGAAGATGAAGTGGTAACTCACGTAGAAATTCCTGAAGACATTCGTGTTTATGAGTTTGCAGAGAAGCTTAAACGTCCAATGACTGACATTATCAAGGTTCTTTTTAATCTTGGAATGATGGCAACGAAAAATGACTTCTTAGGTAAAGATGAGATTGAGATTCTTTCAGAAGAGTTTGAAGTTGAAGTAACGGTAGTTGATCCTAAAGATGAGTTCAATTATGAAGAAACTCAGGATGAAGTTGAAAATGATGAGGGAATGCAAGAGCGTCCTCCGGTAATTACTATTATGGGTCATGTTGATCATGGTAAAACATCACTTCTTGATGCAATTAGAGATGCTAGAATTGCTGATGGTGAAGCTGGCGGAATTACACAACATATTGGTGCTTATACAATTGATCAGCATGGAAAGAAAATTACCTTTATTGATACTCCGGGTCACGCGGCATTTAGTCATATGCGTGAACGTGGGGCACAAGTAACAGACATTATTATTATTGTTGTCGCAGCAGATGACGGTGTAAAACCTCAGACACTTGAAGTTATTAAACTTGCTAAAGACTCAGGTGCACCAGTAATTATTGCTCTTAACAAGATGGACAAAGAAGGCGCTAACCCTGATGTAGTTAAAGGTCAGATGGCAGAGCACGGCATGACTCCAGTTGATTGGGGTGGAGAGACTGAGTTCATTCCACTTTCAGCTAAGACAGGCGATGGGATTGATGATCTATTAGAAAATATTTTAGTTCAAGCAGAACTATTAGAGCTACAAGCTAACCCTGACGTTCTTGCTAAGTCAGTAGTTGTAGAGAGTTCATTAGAAAAAGGTCGTGGTCCAGTTGCTACGGTTATTGTTCAAAATGGTACCCTTAATGTTGGTGACAATATTGTTTGTGGTGCAGCATTTGGACGTGTTCGTGCTCTAGTAGATAATCATAAAAAACAGATTAAGAAAATTGGACCAAGTGAGACTGCAGTAGTTGTGGGACTTAGTGAAGTTCCTGCTTCTGGTGAGATTATGATGGCAATGGAGAGTGATAAGGATGCTAAAGAGTTTGCTCATAAGCGTTATGAGTATGACCGTCATAAAGAGCTCTCTATTAGTACAAAATCAACATTTGATGATCTTACTAACATGATTGCCGAGGGTAAACTTAAAACACTTAAAGTGGTTCTTAAAACCGATGTTCATGGTTCTCTTGAAGCTATTACACGTGCACTTACTGAGCTACGTAATGAAGAGGTAAAAGTTGAAGTAATCTCTTCAGGTGTTGGTGGAATTACTGAAAATGATGTTGCTCTTGTAAATAACTCAGAGAACTGTGCTCTGATTGGTTTTAATGTTAGACCGACAGGTAGTGTAAAAGCTGCTGCAAAACAAGCTGGTGTAGAGATTCAGACCTATACTATTATTTATCAGCTTATTGACAATATTACTAATATGTTAACAGGTATGATGAGTACGAAATATACCGAAGAACACTCTGGTCAAGCAGATGTACGCGAAGTCTTTAAAATACCTAAAGGTGTTGTTGCTGGTTGTGTCGTTGTTGATGGTAAGTTGACACGTGGCGGTCTTGTGCGTGTTATTCGCGAAGGTGTTGTTATTCATGAGGGTGAGCTTAATTCACTTAAACGTTTCAAAGATGATGTTAAAGAGGTTGGTAACGGCTATGAGTGTGGTGTCGTCATTAATGGTTATGAAGATGTTAACCCAGGTGATGTAATTGAGACTTTCGTTAAAGTAGAGCAAAAAGTCAGCCTGTGACCCCTGCTCAGATTAAAATCAAGCGTACGGATGCTATTTTAGCAGAGTTAATTCCAGAAGCACTTTCGGGACTTAATGATGCGCGCTTACGCGAATTAGATATTATTGAAGTACGCTGTTCTCGTGGTAAAAGTGATGCTAAGGTCTATTTAGATCCGCATGATTACACGGAAGAAGAGCGAAACACATTTCTACGTCAAATCAGAAAAGCACGTCCTATTATTGAAGATTACTGTATGAAAGATCAAGGCTGGTTCCGTTCTCCAACCTTGGAATTTGTATTTGATGATCACTTCCAAAAAGCAAAGCATATTGATGATTTATTTAAGCAGATCTCTAAAGAGCGTGGAGATGAAGGAGATGATAATGAGTCTTGAAAAAGATGTTAAAAGCATGGTTGAATCTATCGGCTTGTCCCTCTATGATACTTCTATTGTTAGTGAAAACGATGAGACAATCTACCGTGTTAATGTGATGTCTCAAGATGGCGTTAGCATGGATATGTGTGTTGAAGCTACAAAATTACTTTCACCTCTTTTAGATGTCACTCCACCAGTTTCAGGTGAATACCGTTTAGAGGTAAGTAGCCCAGGAATAGAGCGTAAACTTAAGACTTTAAATCATTTTAAGCACTCTATTGGTGAAAAAGTAAAAATCACTACAGTTGACCAACTAAAGATTCGTGGCCTAATTTTGAGTGTTGAGGGCAACACTATTATAGTGGAAGATACAATCTCAATGTTAGATGCTAGCATTGAGTTCAATGAGATAAGTAAAGCCAACACCTTTTTTGAGTGGTAAACCATGAATGATACACTCTTCATGAAGCTTGCTATTGATGAAGCGTGGAAATATCAGGGTCTAACTTACCCTAATCCTGCTGTAGGTGCGGTTGTTGTAGGCTCTCATGGTGAAATTCTCTCTATTGCTGCACATCAAAAAGCCGGAGAGCCTCATGCTGAAGTCTTAGCACTTAGAGATGCATACACTAAACTAACAGGTGATGTGAAAATTACCTCTTTTAAATCCTCTCACGATATTCATGACTATTTACATGTAAATCATAATAACTGTTTTTCTGAGTGTACTATTTACACTACATTAGAGCCGTGTACCCATATTGGCAAAACTCCCTCTTGTGCAACTCTTTTACAAAAACTTTCATTTAAACGTGTTGTTATCGGCTCATTAGATACTCATAAGATAGCTAGTGGTGGTAAAAGTTTCTTTAAAAATGTAGAGAGTGGTGTCTGTCAAGAAGCGTGTGATGCACTTTTAGCTCCCTTTAATGCATGGCAGAACAACAATTTTATATTTTTTAAGTGGGCACAACGACTAGATGGCACTGTTGATGGTGGAACTGTTAGCTCACTACAGTCAAGAACAGATGTTCATGCCTTAAGAGATCGATGTGATCTCCTTGTTGTTGGTGGCAATACAGTAAGAGAAGATCGACCAACCTTAGATAGCAGGCTTGTTAATGGCAAGGCACCAGATATTTTAATTTACTCTAACAGCAGTGAATTTGACAAAACTATTCCTCTATTTAATGTACCTAAGCGAAAGGTCCATATTGAAAGTGACTTTTCTATGCTTAAAGAGTACAAAAATATTATGATAGAGGGTGGCCCATCAATGTTTAGTGCTACTAAAGGTTTAGTAAATTACTATTTAAGTTTCATAGCACCATCAAGTGGTGGTACAATACCGTTTACAAATGAGAAAATTGAGTTTAAATATTTACATGTAGAACCAAGTGGAAATGATTTAAAAATATGGTTAGAGGAAAAACAGCTTAATGAGTGAAAAACAGGAAAAAATTGTATCAATGTTTGATGACATCGCTTCAACATATGATGTAGCAAACCGTGTGATGAGTATGGGTGTCGATAAAAAGTGGCGACGTAAAGCGTGTAATAAAGCATTTCATTACTACAATAAAAAGCAGATAGATAGAATTGTTGATGTTGCTTGTGGTACAGGTGACATGATGGGGCACTGGAGAAAACAGGCTGAAGATAACAGTGTAGAGATTAGCGATATAGTCGGTGTTGATCCCTCTGAGGGAATGGTAGCTGTTGCTCGTGAAAAATTTCCTGAGTTTTCGTATCATATATCAAAGGCGACAGAGATACCTTTAGAAGATTCAACGAGCGACTTTTTAAGCATCACTTACGGTATTCGAAATGTTGTTGAGCGTGAAGCAGCACTTAAAGAGTTTAACCGAGTTCTTAAAAAAGACGGTATGGTGGTTATTTTAGAGTTTATGAAAAATGAGAATCCATCATTTTTAGGAAAAATAAGAGACTACTACATGCATAAAATATTGCCTAAAGTGGGAGGATTTATCTCTAAAAACCTTGAAGCTTATGAATACCTTCCTAACTCAATAGAAGATTTTTTAACGGTTGATAAGATGAAAAAAGAGCTCAAAGAGGCAGGCTTTAAAGTGCTTTATGACGAGAGTTTTTCTATGGATATCTCAACACTGATTATTGCAAAAAAACTCTAAAGAAATTTTATGACTACACCACTAAGTGTCTCTGCACTCAATGAGCAGGTTAAAACCTTGCTTGAAAGTACCTTTATGCGTGTTTACGTCGAAGCCGAACTCTCTCGTATTACGTACCATAATAGTGGGCACATCTACTTTACACTTAAAGATTCCGGTTCAACTATTCGCGCAGTTATGTTTAAAGGTAATGCTGCAAAGCTACGTTTTCGTTTAGAAGAGGGATTAAAAGTGCTGGTTGATGGTGCTCTTACTCTGTATAAGCCACGTGGAGAATACCAGATTAACTGTTTTATGATTGAACCCTCAGGTCAAGGTGCTTTGGCACTTGCCTATGAGCAGTTAAAACAAAAACTTCACACTCAGGGATATTTTGATTCTACATGTAAAAAACCGATGCCAGAGTATCCAGAGCATATTGCCCTCATAACTTCTGCAACGGGTGCTGCCCTGCAAGACATGCAAAGAGTAGCATCAAATAGGTGGCCTTTAGTAAAAATTACCGTTTTTGATGTACTTGTCCAAGGAAAAAGTGCTGCTGGCAATATTGCTCATGCGCTAGGGTATGCCGATGCTAAACATTATGATATCATAGTTATTGGGCGTGGTGGAGGAAGTATTGAAGACTTATGGGCTTTTAATGAAGAGGTCGTTGCCAATGCTATTTTTGAGGCTAAAACTCCTGTTGTCTCAGCAGTAGGACATGAGATTGACTGGGTAATTAGTGACTATGTGTCTGATTTGCGTGCACCGACACCATCTGCTGCTATGGAGATGATACTGCCAGATATTAATGAAGCCAGACAAACTCTTGATGCTACTGCTTCTCACATGAGTCAGGCTATTAAACAGAAGCTTTCTGTGCAACAAGAGAAAATTAGCACATTAAAACGCTCTTTTACAAATTTATCAATAGAGAATAAAATAAAACAAAAAAAGCAGGAAATAAAAGAGTTGCAAATGCGATTTTCACAAAACATTGAAATAGTTTTTCAGAAAAAAGAGCGTGATATCAGACACCTGGAGGAGCTTTTTAGAGTTAATAATCCAAAGCTAAAGAGCAAAGAGGGATTTGCCCAGCTCTCACGAGATGGAAAGGTCACTGCCCTTTCAAATTTACATGTAGATGATACAGTTCATCTAATGGATGATACATACGACATTACTGCCTCCGTTATCTCTGTAACAGAACTTTAAACAGATGAACTACATCGGCTCTAAAAAAAAGCTCATTGCTTTTATAAAAGAGACGGTATATGAAGAGGTAGGGTACAATTTAAAAGAGCAGGTGTTTTGTGATCTTTTTGCTGGAAGTGGAGCAGTTGGACGAGCGTTTAAAAAAGAGGTCAAAGCAGTTATAAGTAATGATTTAGAGTATTTCTCTTATGTCTTAAATCGTCATTGTATAGCGAACTGTAAAAAAATTGAGTGTCAAGATCTTTTTGATGAACTCAATGCGCTTGATGGTGTAGAGGGGTTTATTTTTAGACATTACGCTAAAAACACTAAGAATGAGAGAGAATATTTTAGTGCCCAAAATGCAAAAAAAATTGATGCTATGCGAGAGCGTATAGAGCATTATTATAGCTGCAAGAGAATTGATGAAGACAGCTATTTTTATCTACTCTCATCCCTTATTGCAAGTGCTGATAAGGTAGCCAATACCGCTTCGGTTTACGGCTCTTACTTAAAATATCTAAAACCATTAGCACAAAAAAAGCTTATTTTAGAACCTTCTGAATATGAGCTCACTAATCAGAGCAATAGAGTCTATAATACTGATGCTTCAGAGTTAATAGTAATGCTACATGGAGACATTCTCTATGTTGATCCTCCCTATAATGTACGGCAATATGGAGCAGACTATCATCTTCTTAATACCATTGCGCTCTATGATGAGTTTACTCCCCAAGGTAAAACAGGACGACGTGAGTACAATCGCTCAAACTTCTGTAAAAAAAACGGTATAAAAAATGCATTAGAAGAGCTCATTAAAAATGCAAAGTTCAGATATGTTTTTATGAGTTACAGCAGTGATGGGATTTTAAGTAGTGAGACTATTGCCAACCTGATGAAACAATATGGAACCTACAGATGTAAATCCATGGCACACAAATATTTTGGTCAAAAGAAGAGCGCGCGCACTACTGTAGAATATCTGCATATTGTTAAGAAGTGGTAATGGTTTTATACCTTATTTTAGCGTAAGCTCTGGAAAGTAGATATGAATTAGTGATGCTCCCTCAGCAGCGAACTGTTTCATGAATTTATCAAACTTATCTTCTTTATTCCAGCGAGCTTCTTCAACCTGACTCAACTCTTTTACTCTTGACTTAGCATCAAATTTAACACCAATCTCATCCACTAAACCTACTTTTTTAGCTTGCATAGCAGTAAAAATATGTGCATTAGCAAAAAAGTCTTTATCGCTTATATTTAGATCCCGTCCTGCAGCTACGTCAGCGACAAACATCTCATAAGTCCCTTGAATGACCTTATTTAACTCATTCTTCTCATAAGAAGTCCACTCTCTATCTGGTGTTCCGACCTGTTTATATTTACCAGCTTTAACGTATTGGCTTTTAATACCAATTTTTTGCATTAATTCACCGACATTGGCACCTTGCATAATCACACCAATAGAGCCGACCATGGAGCCTGGATTTGCAATGATCTCATCAGCATAAACAGAAGCGTAGTAGCCGCCACTTGCTAGAGACCCCTGTGCATATGCGACAACAGGTTTGACAGCACTTAATCTTTTAATTGCATAAGCAACCTCAACCGAAGGAGCTACTGCACCACCAGGAGAATCTACTACAAAAAGCACTCCCTTTATGGCTGCATCATTTCGTGCGGTCTCTATCTCCTCAACAACTTTAGTCACTTCCATTATTGGACCAACTAAGTGAATCTCTTGTAAATTATTTGGGGTGAGTGACTGTTCATCAGTTGGAGCAAAAAGAAGAAATAAAATAAGCAAGAAAATCATCGCTTTAAAGTGATCTTGAATAAATTTCATCGGGACTGTAATTGGTAAAAATATTTTTCTAAGTGTTTCCATTAAATAACCTTTTTTCCGTCAATAAAGACTGTAGTGATGGGGTATTGGTGTAAAATTAAATGCAAGGCAAGTTGTTCTGTCGGTTTTGAGTCTAACTGCAATAGTATCATATCGGCATCTTTTCCTACTTCTATAGCTCCGCAGTTTAATCCCAAAGCATCAGCTGCTTTTGTAGTAACACTCTCAATCAGACGCGTTGCTAAGGGTAGCAGCGGTGTGTCGCTATGCATAAAGATAGCCGCTTTCATCTCCTCAAAGAGGTTAAGTGTGTAGTTTGAACTTAAGCCGTCAGTTGCTGTTAGCCAGTTAATATTTTGTGCTTGTAAATCATCTAGGTTAATAGCACCACCGCCTAAGAGTCGGTTTGAGATTGGGCAGTGAACGACCGTATGCTGGTTCTTTGAAATCTGTTGAAGTTCACACTCAGATGCGTGAACAACATGAGTCATTAATGTTTTTGCATTATCAAATTGAGATAGAAACTCACTAGAGTCACAGACTGCAGTTGACTGCTTTAAAAAGCTCTCAAAGAACTCTTTAAAGGGACCTTCATTGGAGTCTAACCATGCTCTTTCACTGCTGCTTTCCATAAAGTGTGCACTGAGTGGAAGTTGCTCGTTTTTAGCAATTTGTAACGCTTTTTTGACTAAAACTGGGTGGACAGAGTAGGGTGAATGAATAGCAATTGCGGGAAAAAAACCACTGCGTGTCACTGACTTTGAAGCATCTAGCCGAGAGAGAAAGTCTGTAAAAAGTGCATCTGCCATTGTAGCTTGTGAGCCAATTACCTCATTGAAAAAGACCACTTTTTGTGCTGATTTTTCAGCAGCATCGAGGTCTAATCCATGAGAGCTAATAGCTCCATATGCAGTAATTCCAGATTTTAGCATTGCATTGGTGGCCTCTTGCATACATTTAGTACTACATTCACCAATAAGGTCTTCACGGTTCTCAATAACACTGTGAAGCCATGGCAAAAAGTCACCATATTGTAGTGTGGTTTTATTGGCACTAAACTCTAAATGCACATGGGAATTAATAAGTCCAGGCATTAAAAGTGAATTTTCTGCAGATGCTATTATCTCAGCATCAGGATATTTTTTTAAGAGCTTATCTTGTGTGTCTATATAGTGGATCTCTTTGTCAAAAGCAATACTTAGACCCTCCATAAGTTCAGTTGGTGTTAATATGTATGATGGGGAGATTATTTTCAAATATATGCCTATTTTTCTATAAATTTAAAATAGATTATGCTTTACATTGTATAATAAAGACTTTAAAAAAATAAGCTAAAGGTAACAAATGAAAATAGCAGTGATTCAAGGTCCAAATTTAAATATGCTTGGTATTCGAGAACAACAGATTTATGGTCCAATGAAGTTAGAGCAAATTCATGCACAGATGAAAGATTTCGGAACTCAAAATGGTTTAGAAGTTGAATTTTTTCAGAGTAACTTAGAGGGTGAGATTGTTGATCGTATTCAAGAGTGTTATGGCGAAATAGATGGAATCGTAATTAATCCTGCGGCATACACACACACATCAATTGCTATTCGTGATGCAATTGCAGCGGTAAATATCCCGACTATTGAAGTTCATATCAGTAACATTCACCGTCGTGAAGAGTTTAGAAAAGAGAACATGATTGCACCGGTATGTGCCTCTTCAATTGTAGGGTTTGGTCCTTTTGGATACCACCTGGCAATGATTGGTATGACTCAGATTTTAAATGAGGTTAAAGCAGCTAAAGAGATGCAAGCACAGCAACAAGCTGCGGCACCTCAAGCGTAAATATGCCAATAAAGCATCGAATCAATTCAGAGTTAACTCTTTTTAGTGATCGATGTTTTCCTGCGCGATTTGCTGTCATAAATCGGCATCGATATCGCGCTGTTTTGGGAATTGGTGGAAACATTGGTGATGTGAGACGACGCTTTATTCGTCTTATTCATTTTTTAAAAAGAGACAATCGAGTAACGCTAATAGAGACGGCACCGATTTTAAAAAATCCTCCTTTTGGATTTATAGAACAGGAAGATTTTTTAAATTCGGTTTTAGAGGTTTCAACGTCAATGCAGGCAAAAGAATTTTTACGTTATATTTTACATGTAGAAAAAAAGTTTGGGCGTAAGCGCAGTTTTGCTGATGCTCCGCGTACACTTGATATTGACATGATTTTCTTTGATTCACGAGTCATACAGAGTAAAGAATTAACACTTCCTCATCCCTCTTGGCAGAGTAGAGAGAGTGTTATTATCCCACTTAGTTTTTTAGGAAGATGTTAATGAAAATTTTAACTTTTAGCGGTGCAACACCAGCTGAAGCACTTAAACGTGCTCAAGGAGAGGTGGGTGAAGAGGCGATGTTAATTGAGACTCGTGAACTTCAAAAAAAAGCACTGGGTAAAAGTGCACTGTATGAGATTGTTGTGGGTATTGACGAAGATAAACTTCATACAATGCCAATAAAGAAAAAAACCACACCAGTAAAACCAATCGCTGAAAAAAGTAGTGAAGTTCTTTTTAATATTTCAGAAGCAGCAAAGCAGATTTCACAGATTGCTGATGTGACTCAAGAGGCTCCTAGTAAAACACCGGGTAGCTCTAATGAAGACTTAAAACTGATTAAAGGTGAAATTAGTAAACTTACCGACAAAGTAAAGCTAATTCAAAATATGTTTTGGGATGAGAAATCACCTGATCTGGAAGTGACAATACCATCTGAGTTTGCTGAGATATACAAGTTGTCACTTCAAAGTGGTATGAGTAAAGAGCATCTTGATGAGATCATGAAGCTCTCATTAGAACATATGCCCTCTAAAATGAGAGAGAGTTCAGTTAGTGTCAAACGTTATTTTCAGACACTACTTCGTAAGATGGTCCCAGTACGTTTAGAAAAAGAGCCTAATAGCCGGAGTAAAAAAGTCATTATGCTTGTAGGGCCCACTGGCGTTGGTAAGACAACATCAATTGCAAAGTTGGCTGCTCGTTACTCATATCTTATGGATAAAAACCATAAGGTTGGTCTTGTAGTGCTTGACACTTACAGAATTGGTGCAGTTGAGCAGTTAATGCAGTACGCTAGAATGATGAAGCTTGGTATTGAGACGGTTGTTGACCCTCCGGAGTTTGCCAACGCTTTAGAGTCACTGCGTTATTGTGACTATATTTTAATTGACACTATGGGATCATCACCATACGATAAAGATAAAATTGAGAAGATTTATGAGTGTCTGCACTCTAATGATACTGAGTTTAATGTTGATGTTGTTTTGGTAATGCCGAGTTCTATCAAATATGAAGATATGCAGGCTACTTATGATAATTTTTCAACACTAGGTGTTGATACGGTCATGTTTACCAAGTTAGATGAGACACGTGGCTTTGGAAATATCTTCTCTTTAGTCTATGAGACAAAAAAGCCAATTAGCTACTTCTCTATTGGACAAGAGGTTCCTGAGGATTTAGTAGCAGCCAAGAGTGAGATGTTAATTGATTGTCTCTTGCACGGTTTTGACAGAAGTAGGATGTCATGATGAACCATCAAGCATCAAAACTAGAAGAGCTTGTTTCATCGCAGAGTCAAAAAACGGCAAAAAAGACACGTTTTTTAGCAGTTACTAGTGGCAAAGGTGGAGTGGGTAAAAGTACAATTAGCTCTAATCTTGCCTATCTTCTCTCTCAAAATGGACTTAAAGTTGGTATTTTTGATGCAGATATTGGGCTAGCAAATTTAGATGTTATGTTTAACGTAAAAATTAAAAAGAATATTTTGCATGTACTTAAAGGTGAAGCTACAGTTTCAGAAATTTTAATTCCAATTAATGATAACTTGGTGCTTATTCCAGGTGAGAGTGGACAAGAGATTTTAAATTATGCAGATGCTAAGATGTTTGAACGTTTTATGCAAGATGCATCAAGTCTGGATGACTTAGATATTTTGATTATTGATACTGGAGCAGGTATAGGAGAGCATATACAGCTCTTTTTGCAAGCTTCAGATGATGTCGTAGTTGTTACGGTTCCAGACCCTGCAGCCATTACAGATGCTTATGCAACCATCAAAGTAACAGCAAAGCTACGTGATGATATTCAAGTTGTCATGAATCAGGTCTGTAACGATAAAGAGGCTCAAGGAGTTTTTGCTAAAATCAAAAAAGTGGCACTTGTAAATATTGGTGCGCAGTTAAACTTGACACTACTAGGAAAAATAACGCAAGATGCCAAAGTGTCCCACAGTGTTAAGCAGAGAACGCTTTTTGTAAAAGAGCATCCTCACGCTACTCCTTCACGTGATCTTGAGATGATTGCAAAGAGAGTGGTGCAAAAAATGGAACGTAATATGCTTGTAGAGTCGCAAGATAGTGGATTAAGCGGCTTGTTTAAGCGACTTATGGAACATTTTTAATAGTAAGGTTTATTATATGAGAGGTAACAATTTCGTCGCTTTTCTTACGGTTCAAGGCTTTTTTTTAGGACTTGTAATTGCAGTTTTACAAGCACAAAGCGCTGTAGATATATTGACATATACCTTTTTGATTAGTATCTTTTTTTACCTCTTTTCGCACCTGTTTGTTGCTCTGTATTATCGAACGTTTTTGGGTAAAAAAGGTATGTTTTCAAAAGAGCGTCATGAGAAAGACTTAGACTATTATATTCGTGAGATTGAGAAGCGTGAGTTAAGCATTGATGAGCCTTATGATATGAGTAGTTCTGTTAATTTTATTAGTGCTTCTGCCAACACTCAGGCTAATGTTGAGGAAGCTGCATGATACAAAGAAATCCCTATAATCAAGAGCTTAAACACAAAGAAGATCAGTTAGCAATTGATTATCTTCCTGCGGTACGAGCAATGGCATTTCGCCTAAAAGAGCGACTGCCAAGTTCTGTAGATTATATGGACCTCTCAGCTATTGGAACAGAAGAGTTAGTAAAACTTTCACGTCGTTATGATGAGACTCAAAATGATTCATTTTGGGGTTATGCAAAAACTAGAGTATATGGTTCAATGTTAGATTACCTCCGTTCTCTTGATATTGTCAGTCGTGCTAACAGGAAGCTCATTAAAGCTATTAATTACAGGATTGAAGAGTACCTAATCACACATGAGATTGAACCTACCAATGAACAGCTTTCAGAGATGATAGGAGAGAGTGTAGAGAAGATTCATGACGCACGTATCGCTTCTGATATTTATACGGTGATGCCCTTAGATGATCAGCTTCAAAATGGTGATGGCGGTGCAGCACTAGAGAAAGTGGAGCGTGAAGAGCTTGTAGATGTGATAAAATCTGTTTTAAGTAATTACAGTGAACGAGAGCAACTTATTATTCAACTCTACTATTTTGAGGAGTTGACACTTAAAGAGATTAGTGAAGTTCTACAAATCACAGAATCACGTATTTCACAGATTCATAAATCTGTGATTAGAAAAATAAAAACTGCAGTGGGAGGAGACGATGGCTGATATTCTTTCACAAGAAGAGATTGATGCTCTACTCGACGTTGTTGATGATGATGGTGATGATAACCTTGCAGTAGACGAAGAGCAGCTTTATCCACAACGACAAATTACGCTCTATGATTTTAAGCGACCAAATCGTGTCTCAAAAGAGCAGCTACGCGCCTTTCGTGGTATTCACGATAAAATGGCACGTTCACTTGCATCACAGATATCTGCCATTATGCGATCAATTGTTGAGATTCAACTTCATTCTGTTGATCAGATGACTTATGGTGAATTTTTGATGTCGCTTCCAAATCCAACAAGTTTTAATGTCTTTTCAATGAAGCCTCTGGAGGGCAACGGTGTTTTAGAGATTAATCCATCCATCGCTTTTCCAATGCTAGATCGTCTTCTTGGTGGAAAAGGAGAACCTTTTGAATCGACACGAGAGTTTTCAGATATTGAGTTAAGTCTATTTGAGACAATCTTGCGTGTCATGATGAATACACTGCGGGCAGCCTGGCAACCTGCTAGCGAGATTTATCCTGCTGTTGAATCAAAAGAGTCTAGCCCAAATGTTGTTCAGATTGTGGCACAAAATGAGATTGTCGTTATGGTTGTTATGGAAATTATTATTGGGCACAGCTCTGGAATGATGAATATATGTTATCCTGTAATTGCACTTGAGCCTGTTCTTCCAAAGTTGGCAAGTCGTGATCTTATGCTTAATGAGACAAGTTCTAAAAAGAGTAGAAATCAGGAGTTGAAAGTCTTACTTGGTGGTGCGGAAGTGACCATTGAAGCTGACCTTGGAACTGCTGAACTCTCCTTGGGTGACATTTTAGAGCTTTCACAAGGGGATGTCGTTCGGCTAAATAATGCAGGGGATGACATTATAACCATGAAAGTTGATGGAAAAAATCGCTTCAGAGGTGAAATTGGACTTCGACGTTTTAGAAAATCAATTCAAATCACAGAAGTGATTGATACAGAAAAAGATGCAGTAAAACGAGCACTAAAACGCTTTGAAGATGAACGTTTTGAGACAATTTCAGGTGTAAAAAATATAATAGAAGAAGATATAAGCGAAGAGGAAGATATAGATGATTGATGATTTCATAAAGCTTTTTCAAAGTGAAACAGTAGCAACTATTGAAGGGTTAACAGGTCAAGCACCTACTTTTACCTATAAAAATGAAGAAGATATTACGATAGTATCAAATATTATTCCTCCTACATCTCTTACTAAAATTACAGTAACGGGAGCAGTTGATGCAAAGCTTGTGGTGGTGATGCCGCCAAGCCTCGCTACCGCACTAGGTGATCTGATGCTTGGTGGTGAAGGTGATGCTAAAGAGGCGATGGATGAGGAAGATCTTGATGCAACTAAAGAGATTGCCTCCAACATAGTGGGAGCAATCTCAACATCTCTTTCAGCGCAAAAAGAGCTTCCTGTTGTTGGCTTTAATGTAGAAGATATTGAATATATTGATGAATCTTCAGAGGTCGATGTTGACGGCTTTAGTAAGATGTATGTTTTTAACTTTGAACTTGGAAGTATCAACTCATTAATGATGTTGGTTGCAGATGATGCCTTTATAAGTGCTTTTGAGGATTCCTCTTCGAGTGCTCCTGTGCAAGAGTCAAGCCCATCAGCTAATGCACCCATAGAGTCAACTCAACAAGAACAACATAATCTTGATGAGAGCGAGATGAAAAACATATCACTCATCATGGATGTAAAACTGCCGGTTCGTGTTAGAATTGGACAGAAAAAGATGCTTTTAAAAGATGTACTTAGTATGGATATTGGTTCTGTTATTGAACTTAATCAACTTGCAAATGACCCTCTTGACATATTGGTTGACGATCGAGTTATTGCCCAAGGCGAAGTAGTCATTGTTGATGGAAACTTTGGCATACAAATTACAACAATTGGCACCAAGAGAGATCGTTTGAACCAGTTAAAACCGTAAAAGATAGCAGTGATGGAACGTAGAAAAAACTTACAAAAAGAGTTAGCTAAACGTTATGTTAAAGATATT
The DNA here is from genome assembly GCA_034661055.1 of Campylobacterota bacterium. Classification (GTDB taxonomy): domain Bacteria; phylum Campylobacterota; class Campylobacteria; order Campylobacterales; family Sulfurimonadaceae; genus QNZR01. The sequence continues at coordinate 2,728 of JAYEKO010000091.1, read as the reverse complement.
AAATCTTCAGATATCTGGGGTGTTTTTAAAGTAATTGCAGATTTTGTTCAAGGCTTTGAAGAGTTAGGAGACCTAGGACCATCAGTGACTATACTCGGCGGAGCACGGGCACACAAAGATTCTGTACATTACAATAATGCTATGAAGCTTGCCGATAAATTGGCCGCTAAAGGTTTTAACATTCTTACAGGTGGCGGGCCGGGTATTATGGAAGCTGCCAATAGAGGTGCCTTTAATAAACACTGTGTTGAATCAATTGGTTTAAATATTGATCTACCGCACGAACAGTCACCGAACCCTTTTACAACTAAAGAGTGTACCTTTGATTACTTCTTTTCACGCAAGGTGATGCTGGTTAAATACTCCATGTCATATGTAGTTTTCCCCGGTGGTTATGGAACATTAGATGAGCTGTTTGAGGCCTTAACACTGATTCAGACAAAAAAAATAAAAGGGGTCAGACTTTTTGTTATTGGTGTGGATTACTATACACCATTAATTGACTTTATGAAAACCTCACTTTTAGAGCATGACATGATTGAAGAGCATGATATGGAGATTATTACACTAATAGATGATCTCGATTTTGTTGCCGATGAGATTGAAAAATCTCTTGCATGTCAGATAGACAATCTAAAAGAAGAGGGGTTGGAGTCAACATCCTATTTCAAAACACTAAAAGATTTTTACAACTCAAAAGAGTATGGGGATGAGTAAGAAGGTTTTAGTAGGTATGAGTGGTGGGGTTGACTCTACTGTATCTGCAAAGCTTTTAATAGATGAAGGGTATGAAGTGGAGGGGCTCTACATGAAACTTCATAATAGCCCTGGCTACCATGAGATTCATTTAGCTCGCGCTCAAAAAGCAGCCGATAATTTACATGTAAAATTACATGTACTTGATCTGCAAGAGCGTTTTGATGAAAATGTATTTAATCCATTTGTACAGACCTATAAAGAGGGACGAACACCTAACCCCTGTGCTCTGTGCAATCGTAATTTAAAGTTTGGAGCTATGATTGAGTATGCTGATGAAATTGGAGCAGACTTCTTAGCAACAGGACACTATCTGCGTCATGATGGTAAGTACCTTATTCAAGCCGAAGATGATACTAAAGATCAGAGTTACTTTCTTTTTTATATTAATAGAGCCATTATTCCCCGTCTTATTTTTCCACTTGGAACGAGAAAAAAAACAGATATTAAGGCTTTGGCTGCTTCTATTGATGGCTTAGAAAGCTTTGCCGAGCAAGCTGAATCAAGTGAGATCTGTTTTGTTGAGACCACCTATACAGATGTACTAAAAGATTATGTTAATGTCGATGCTGAGGGTGAAGTACTTAACTGTAATGGTGAGGTAGTAGGAACACATAAAGGTTATATGCACTACACCATAGGCAAGCGTAAAGGCTTTACGGTTCACGGTGCTCATGACCCACATTTTGTTTTAGAGATTTTACCAAAGACAAATCAGATTGTTGTAGGAAAGCGTGAAGAGCTTAATACCAGAAGTCTTGAGATTGAACATCTTAATATGTTTGACAATAGAAAAAGTTTTGATACGAGCGTAAAACTTCGCTACAGAAGTAAAGCGATACCCTGTCATGTAGAGATACAGGACAATAATGCACGCATTGATTTAAAAGAGCCAGCATATGGTGTCGCAGCAGGTCAGGCTGCGGTCTTTTATGATGGCGACAAACTGCTTGGCGGCGGTTGGATTATTTAGCATATGGGCACCCTAGATTTCTCTCTCTCGTTACACCTCTCCTGAGGTGTAATGTAGTTAATGTATAAGTATTACCAAAATCTATCTCTCCTGAGGTGTAATGTAGTTAATGTATAAGTATTACCAAAATCTATCTACCTCTATCAGTCCATCTATATCAGAATAATCTCTAGCACTACTATATCTCCAATGAGTAGCATCATCAATATACCCTCGCTTTACAGGGTTTTCATGAATATACTTTATTTTATTTATCATCATCTCATCAGATTGAAGCAATTTAGGCTGATAACCCTCTTCCCAAACTTGAAAATTTTTACCTTTATGATGTGCTTTTTTATAAAATGCCAATTGTTCCAATATGTTTTTTACATTTTCTCTTCTTAGTAATTCTAGTATTTTTTTTGCTGTAAATTTTTTAAATGATTCCATACTTTTAGGTAAGTCATCACTTTGTACAACTAAATGTAGATGATTTTCAAGGATAACATATGCAAATAATTTTAGATTTTCTTTTTCTTTTAGAAATGATAAACAATCTAAAATTATTTGTACACTTTCTTTGCGTGTAAATATTGGAATCCAATGTAGAATAGTGCATGTTACAAAATGTGGGTGTGTTGGTTCATAAATTTTATATCTACTTCGTCCCATTTTCGGTAGCCTTTTTTTTATATATTGTAATGGAAGTTTTTTGCTTTATTTAATTATATTGCAGTATGCTATATTTTTATTCTTTCTATCTCTATCTTGTTCTCTCTCGTTACACCTCTCCTGAGGTGTAATGTACTTTGTATGTTGCTGTGTTACTCTATGCATTCCATCTCAAGAGAGATGGAACGAGAAAGGTGTAATGTACTTTGTATGTTGCTGTGTTACTCTATGCATTCCATCTCAAGAGAGATGGAATGAGAAAGAGGGGTATAGTTCGGGTATAGTTCTGATATATTGACATTTAATATACAAATAAGATACAATATTATATGAAACCTTATAAAT
>JAYEKO010000090.1:0-7420 GCA_034661055.1 Campylobacterota bacterium | reverse complement strand
ATATTGCAGATGTTTCAAATGCCGCCGTATTTAGAAGCGCAGATGATTGTGCTGTTATTCGTGAAGGTGTAAAAGAGAGAGAGGTTGTAGTAGTTGGAAGTGGTCCTATTGGACTTGAACTACTTGAAACACTTAATGAGATGCCAGTTGTAAAGAGCATAACACTGCTGTTGCGTGGTAAACATCTCTATTCTAAAGAGCTCTCAATGGATTCGATTAAATTGATTGAGGAGTGTTATCTTAAAGATGGAAAAATAAAAATATCTTACGAAGATGAGATTGTAGATAGATGTGTAGAAAATGGAGAGATTACACTTTTACAGACTAAAAAACTTCAAATTAAAAATCCTTTTTTAATCTTTGGTACAGGGATTAAACCAAATATTGAAATTTTTAGAGATACGTTGCCATGCGAAAAAGGGATTTTAACCAATCTCTATATGCAGACTGATGATGAGAGTATTTATGCCGTAGGAGAGTGTGCTGAAGTTGAGGGCTTAGGTTTTGTTGCAGGTCATGTTAAAGAGTGTACCACTCAAGCTGATGCAGCTATCTCTCACATACTTCAAATTGAACTTAAAGCGTTTGAATTGGAAGTTAGCATAGATATGTTAAAAGTGGGAGAGTTTGATTTAGTGGAAGTGAACTCTCCAAAATTTACTAATGAGTATGAAAAATTGGTTATTGCCTCAAAAAAAGAGAGTAGAATCGATGAATATTTTATGTGTGAAGATAAGCTGACTCGATTTATTGGGATTAATTCCAATGTAGATGTTGGTTATATTGAGTCACTCATTAGTAGTGGTGATGAGGTTGACATAAACTATCTTTACCAAAACAGACTTATTGGTGAGAGAGGTAGGCTTATCTGTAGCTGTGAGTATATCTATTATCAAGACTTGGAAGATATTGTCAAAGAGAGTGGCATCGACTCTTTTGCTGAGTTGGCTGATTTTAGTGAAGCCGGTCGTGTCTGTGGACGATGTAAGAAGATGGTTGAAGATGTTATTGATGAGTCACAACATCTTATAGACCCAAATATGCCGCGACGCTCTGCAGAAGATATTAAACTAGAAAAAGAGATGGCTGCCGTTTTAAAACGTATTGACAAATTCAATGCACTCCATCCAAGAAACAGCCTCACTACAGATAACCTTGAGAGCGCCATGGAGTCTTTAGATATTGGTAAGCACGAAGTTAATAGCTGGATATCTATGGTCACGGCAAATATGCAACTACATCCAAATTTTGAACAAATTGTTGAGGGTGCCGTCTGTGCTTTAAATAAGGTACCTATTATCTGGTTAGAGCTGAGTGACTGTAGTGGTAATTCTGAGGCGTTTATTAAATCTACCAACCCTGCTATTGAAGATATTATATTTGACTATGTTTCACTCGATTATCATGAACTTCTTATGAGTGCTAGTGGTGATCAGAGTGAGACCATTTTAGAAGATATTGTGACAAATCAAAAAGGTGAGTACATACTGATTGTTGAGGGTGCCGTACCGATGGCAATGGATGGAAAGTACCTAAGAATAGGCCCTAAAGGTGAGACTGGAATTGAACTACTTCAAAAGTGTGCAAAAGATGCAGCATTGGTACTTGCCGTTGGGAGTTGTGCTTTAGATGGCGGTATTGTGGCGGCTTATCCAAACCCAACAGGTGCCGTTGGTGTGGCAGACGCATTAAACCGTAATGACATCATAAATCTGCCAGGGTGCCCTACTAATCCAACCAATATTGTAGGGACTCTTCTATCATACTTGATGTTTGAAGAGTTACCACCTTTAGATACGTTTAATCGTCCTTTGTGGGCTTATGAAGGAAGAGTTCATGACAACTGTGAGCGTCGTGGTCATTATGAGCTTGGTGAGTTTGTACAAGAGTGGGGAGATTTAGGAGCCAAAAAAGGGTATTGTCTATTTGAGATGGGCTGTAAAGGACCATACGCCAATGTAAACTGCCCAACCATGAAGTTTAACAGCGGAACAAGCTGGCCAGTTCAGGCAGGGCACGGATGTATGGGATGTACAGAGATTGGATTTGTCGATAAGTTTGCTAATGAGAGAAAGTATGTAGAGGAAGAGAATAATGAAGAGTAAAAAAATTGTTATAGATCCAATTACAAGAATAGAGGGCCATCTACGGGCTGAGGTTGAAGTCAATGATGAGGGTGTTGTTCAAGAGGCCTATGTCAGTGGGCAGCTATTTCGAGGAATTGAGACTATTTTAAAAGATCGTGACCCTCGTGATGCAGGACTGTTGGCAGGTCGCATCTGTGGAGTCTGTACAAATTCACATTTTAGAGCAGCAGTCTCGTCTGTAGAAGACGCATACAGCATTGTGCTTCCTAAAAATGCTGAGATCATAAGAGACTTAATGGCAATGGCTCTATTTATTCAAGATCATGTTGTCCACTTCTATCATCTTCATTTGCTCGATTTTGTAGATGTGACTAGTGCTCTGCAAGCAGACCCAAAACTCACAAGTAAAGAGGCTCATAAGTACTCTAAAAAACCATTTCGAAACTCTCATTCACATTATGAAGTTGTTCTAGAGAAGTTAGCCAATTTTGTAAAGGCTGGAAAGCTCGGACCATTTAGTAATGGTTACTGGGGACATGGCGAGTATAAATTAACGCCAGAGCAGAATTTATTAATGATGTCTCACTATTTAGAAGCACTGAGGTTTCAGACGACTATTAGTAAAGCGGTTGCCATTTTTGGTGGTAAAACTCCACACCCTCAAAGTATAGTTGTTGGTGGTGTTACTAGTGTGGCTGATATGTTAAATCCGCAACGACTTAATGATTACATATTTATTATTAAAAATGCAAAAGATTTTATAGATAGAGCGTATCTCCCAGATGCTAAACTGCTTTCAATGGTTTATAGAGCTGAGATAAAAGCAGGCCAAGGTCGTGCTAATGGTAATTTTTTATCGGTTGGTGGGTATGAATTTGAAGATGATCTTAGACTGTTCTGTAGTGGTGTTATTTATGACCACGACTTTTCTAATATAGAAGAATTTGATGAGACTAATATAACAGAGGAAATCGATCGTGCATGGTATAGTGGCGATGAGCATACAGTAAACTATACAGACTTAAATAACGATGGAACACTTAAAACAGCTTCAAATAGTGATAAGTATTCATGGATTAAAGCACCGAGGTACAGCGGTAAGACTATGGAGACGGGACCTTTGGCACGAATTTTAATTAGTTATATAAAAGGAAACAAGCTTATTAAATCTTTTGTTGATGAGTTTTTAGATGATACTAATTTAGAACTTATGGACCTTTCTACTACTGTGGGTAGAAATGCGGCTAGAGCGATAGAGACAAGTTATGTTTGTGAATATATTTTTAAAATAGTCTCACAACTGATTCAGAACATTAAGTATTATGACACCGATACTTGGAGTCGTTTTAACTTTGATGACTTAAAAAAAGATGCTAAAGGAAGAGCCTTTCTTGAAGTTCCCAGAGGTACACTGTCTCATTTTATAAATGTAGAAAATGCAAAAATAAAAAACTTCTCTGTTATTGCACCAACAACATGGAATGCTACACCAAAGAACTTTGATGGAGCCAGAGGTGCTTATGAGGAAGCACTCATAGGGATTAAAATTGAAGACACTAGTAAACCTTTAGAGGTTATTAAGGTTCTTCACTCCTTTGACCCATGTTTGGCGTGTGCCGTTCATGTAATGGATTTCAAAGGTAAAAAGTTATCATCGTTGATAGGTCATACTGATGTTATATAAAAATACAATTGAACATTGAGTCTTAATTTGTACAATAAAAGGACTGAAGGAGATTTTATGCAAATTGTAAATGATATAAAACCTGTTACATATCTAAAAAGTATCTCTCGTTACACCTCTCCTGAGGTGTAATGCACTTTGTATGTTGCTGTGCTACTCTATGCATTCCATCTTCTCTCGTTACACCTCTCCTGAGGTGTAATGCACTTTGTATGTTGCTGTGCTACTCTATGCATTCCATCTCAGGAGAGATGGAACGAGAATATGTAGAAGAATTGTTATTACAAAAACTGCTAAGAGGGAATATGCTAACAAAACAGAATTAGTTTTCTTAAGTCATTTTGATGCGTAAAATAGGTGGTTTGATTGGTTGCGGAAACAGGATTTGAACCTGTGACCTTCGGGTTATGAGCCCGACGAGCTACCGAACTGCTCTATTCCGCGATATTTAAGAAAGGTGGATGGGGTAGAGGGATTCGAACCCCCGAATGCCAGTACCAAAAACTAGTGCCTTACCGCTTGGCGATACCCCAATCCGTCATTACTTTTGTAATGAGGACGAAATTATAGTTTATACGAGGTATTTTGTCAAGGAAAAAATGTAAGTTTTTTTATTTTTTTATTTTCTTTTTGATTTGAGCTTTTTTTGATGCTTTTTTAAATATAATTCCAAATAATATAACCTATATAGTTTACTATAGAAAGAGAATAAATGACACCAATACAACGTGTACAAGAAGCAATTGAAGAGATCAAAAAGGGAAGAATGGTTGTTATGGTCGATGATGAAGACCGTGAAAATGAGGGTGATTTAGTCTATGCATCGGTATTTTCATCACCTGAACACATTAATTTTATGGCAACTCACGCCAGAGGTCTGATTTGTGTTGCAATTAGTAACAACATTGCAGAGCGTCTTGAACTTAATCCAATGGTAAGCTCAAACACTTCAATGCATGAGACTGCTTTTACTGTGTCTGTAGATGCCAGAGATGCTATTACAGGTATTTCTGCAGCTGAGAGAGATATGACCGTTAACATTTTGGCAAATCCTGTGAGCAGTGCAGATGAACTTGTTCGTCCTGGACATATCTTTCCTCTTATTGCTAAAGATGGTGGAACTTTGGTCCGTGTTGGACATACGGAAGGTTCTGTCGATTTATGTCGGCTTGCTGGTCTTAGTGAATCTTCTGTGATTTGTGAAATAATTAAAGAAGATGGTACGATGGCACGTCGTGATGATTTGGATATTTTCTGTCAAGATCATGATATGAAAATTGTCTATATTTCAGATTTGGTTGAGTATCGCTTGGCCAATGAAACACTTATTAATAAAGAGGGTGTCGAAGATATTGAGTTCTTTGGTATGAGTGCTCAGAAGCATAGTTTTAAAGATCATGACAATAATGTGCACACTGCTATTTCATTTCACGGAGTTGGTGAAACTGCCAACGTTCGTGTCCATAATATTGTTCCAGATGTCAAATTGCTTTTAGATTCAAGTAGATATTCACAACTTATTGCTTCAGTTGAGTATTTAAAGCAAAATGGAGGGGTTATACTGTTTGTGAATAACCCTGAGATTGCAAGCATCTCTATGAAAGAGTATGGTGTTGGCGCACAGATTTTAAAACAGTTGGGCATTAAAAAGATGCGATTGCTATCAGGTGGAAAAACACCAGATCTTAGTGGTTTAAGTGGCTTTGGTTTGGAAGTTACTGAAGTTATTACACTTTAATTTACATGTAAAATTTATGGAGTAATTATGAATGATTTTTTTATTGCAATTAATGGGTTTATAGAATCAGCTCTATTTTTTGATATTTTATTTGGAACAATTGAAGGAACTAGTATTCCTTTTTTGGTAGCATGGCTTATTGCTGGCGGGGTTTACTTAACAGCTAAAATGGGCTTTATTAACTTAAGGATGTTTAAACATTCCTATAAGATAATTAAAGGTGATTATGCTACCAAGGATGATAAGGGGGAAATTGCCCCTTTTGGTGCTCTAACAACAGCACTTTCAGCAACTGTAGGCCTAGGTAACATTGCAGGAGTTGCTATTGCTGTCTCTATTGGTGGTCCTGGAGCAACATTTTGGATGATTGTTGCCGGTTTTTTAGGAATGTCTTTAAAGTTTACAGAGGTATCACTTTCTCTACAACATAGAAAATTTCTAAAAGATGGAACCATTATGGGGGGTGCAATGGAATACCTTTCTCGAGGACTGGCCTCAAAAGGTTGGCCTCGTGTCGGGTATGTTCTCTCCTTGGTTTTTGCACTGTTTATGATTTTAGGGGCCATTGGTGGTGGAAATATTTTTCAGGTGTCACAAGCTCTAGGTGCTGTTCAGACTGAAATTACTTTTTTTGCTGATTATCCTATTGTTTTTGGAATTATTTTAGCAGCTATTACTGGTGCAGTGATTATTGGTGGTGTGCAGAGAATTGCACATACGACAGAAGCAATTGTACCATCTATGGTTGTTATCTATCTGCTTGCTTCGTTGTGGATTTTAATAACCAATTACTCTCATATTCCTAATGCATTTGGATTAATTTTTACAGAAGCATTTGCACCTACGGCAGTGGCTGGTGGGGTTATAGGATCTGTGGTGCAAGGTTTTCAACGTGCTGTGTTCTCAAGTGAGGCAGGTTTAGGATCCTCTCCTGTTGCTCATGCTTCTGCTAAGGTAAAATACCCGGTACGTCAGGGTATGGTAGCTCTATATGAACCGTTTATTGATACGGTAGTCATCTGTACAATGACAGCCTTAGTCATAATAATTACCGGTGTTTATGATCCTGTAAATGGCTATGCAGCACTTATTGAAGCAAAGCAGGGTGCTGCTCTGACATCTGCTGCATATGGTACTGTAATTAGTTGGTTTCCAATCGTTCTCTCTTTCTCAATAGCTCTTTTTGCTTTTAGTACAATGATTTCGTGGTCATATTATGGAGAGCGTGCGTGGGTATATCTTTTTGGAAGTAAATTCTCACTGCTCTACAAATTAACTTTTCTTGCAATTACTATAGTTTCCACTGTGGTAAGTACTGGTATTTTGGTTGATTTGAGCTTTATGCTTATGCTCGCAATGGCACTACCTAATATTTTTGGACTCTTTATATTAAGCGGCGATGTTAAAAAAGAGCTAAAAGAGTATTTAATTAAATTAAAAAGTGGTGAACTTGACCGTGAGACCATTGGGAGCTAAAAGCAAATATTACACAAACTATTGGTCAATATAAGTGGGCGATGTCTTCTTTGAATGTTACACTACAAGGGCATTTTTTGCAGGGCTAATTCTTAATATTTCACCCAAGGGCATTCCCTGCGGTCAATTTTGAATTGATTGACATTATTGTGCTTTTTTATGAGTCGAATCCGCCATTATAAAAACATTAAAGAAAGGATACTGTTATTTTAAAATATATTCTAGCATTTTTACTAAGTGTTGTGCACCTATTTGCCTTAGTAGATATAAACAGTGCTACAGCTGATGAGCTTTTAAAACTTAATGGCATTGGAAAGGCAAAATCTCAAAAGATTATAGAGTATCGAAAGATGAACCAATGCTTTAAAAGCATCGATGAGTTAGCTAGCATAGAGGGTATTAGTGAAAAAATTGTCTCTAGTAATAGGGCAGTTT
>JAYEKO010000089.1:0-28517 GCA_034661055.1 Campylobacterota bacterium | reverse complement strand
CTTCAACTCGAAGTCTTTCTACTGTCTCTCTTTCGATTGACTCATCGTTTGTGGACGGGAATTATAGGAGATTCTTAAAACAATGTCAAGTGTTTGTGTTGGAAATTTTGAAATTTCTTTTTTGCACGTTCTTTTTGGGAAATAATGTTATGTTTTTAACAAACTGTATATTCAATCTGCATTTACTCTTCATTCATTATATATACTTATAGTTTTACTAACACAATAAACTAATGTATGTTTATGCATACTATATATAAGGAGATAAACTATGGGATTATATGACCGTGATTATTCAAGAGAAAGTGAGTTTGTTCAGCAGGGGATGGCTCGCTCAGAGTCTAAAACTGTAGCATTTGTAAAAGAGACCTATAAGCTATTTGCCGCTTCAATGATGGCAGGTGCAGTTGGTGCTTATGTTGGTATTCCTATGGCAGCAGCCATACATTCAATGATTTGGCCACTATTTTTCTTAGAGATTGGTCTACTGATTGGGCTTCAATTTGTAAAACATAAGCCAGGAATTAACTTAGCTGTGATGTTTGGTTTTACTTTTATGACTGGTATAACATTAGCACCACTATTGGCAATGACACTACAGATGAGTGGTGGCGGTGCGATTATTGGTAATGCTTTTGCTATGACTTCTGTAATTTTTGGTGGAATGAGCTTCTTTGCTATTAAGACAACTAAAGACTTTACAGGATACGGAAAACCTTTAATGATTGCACTTGTTGTTATTATTATTGGATCACTTTTAAATATGTTCTTACTACAAAGTCCAATTATGCATGTTTTAATCCAAGGTGCTGTTGTTATGCTGTTTAGCGTATTGGTAGTGTATGACACTCAAAATATCATTAAAGGTGCTTATGAGACAGCTATTGATGGTGCTATTGCACTTTACTTAGATTTCTTAAACATCTTTACTGCCCTACTGCAACTGTTTGGTATCTTTGGAAACGACGACTAAGACATTATCACCCGAACTTCTTCGGGTGTGTGATGCCAACCTAAACCGACTTAGAGAAGGCATTCGTGTTATTGAAGATATATCACGATACTCATTTAACAATAAAAACCTCTCAACTAAACTAAAATCATTACGTCATAAGAGCAGAATCAATAACTTAGAATCACTACTTGCTTCTCGTGACAGCATTAATGATGTTCTACGTCCTACTACAAAAGATGAGATGAGTCGTAGTGATATTAAAAGTGTTGTTGTTGCAAATTATAAACGTGCACAAGAGTCATCACGTGTTTTAGAAGAGATGTATAAAATTATTGAGCCAAAATACGCTGAAGTTTTTAAAAATATTCGTTATGAACTTTATGCTTTAGAGAAAGAGCAGATTCTTAAGGATTGTTAGAGGTGCCTTTAATTTTGAATAAACAGTACTTCAAACTCTAAATAATCTAATGGATATGCTTGCATTAACTGCTTTGTCTGTTTATAGCTAAGTACTCTTCGCCCTCCACTAACACCGCTTTTTTTGATATATCGAAACATATCCCTTGGCGTGTCGAACTTTAATGTGTACTCAACTAACTCATACTCAGCATCAAAATGTTTTTTAGCAGTTGCTATAATCTCATCTGAACATCGTAACATAGGCTCAAGTTCAGCACACTCATACATGCTTTTAAATGTTTTACATGTAAATATTGCTAATGAGACAGGAGTTTTTAGTTTAGCGATCTCTTTAAGCACATAATCTAAATCTATCGCCCACTGAAGCGCTGAGGCAGAGATGACCCTATTGTGGTCACCATCAATAGTATCAAAAAAACTGCTACTATTAAAGTCAGCCAATTTACATGTAATATTTTTAGCTTTAGGATGAATGTCTAACATTGATTGTGAAAAGTCTATAGCCGTATAGCGCTCTAGGTCCCAACTAACAAGTTTATTGACAGCACCACTACCGCATCCAATATCCAATATCTTAGTGGGAAATTCCATAATGTCATCTACTAGTTTTTGTGCTACCTGCTGCTGAATAATACTATATTGTTCATACTCTGAAGCGGAGCGTGAAAATTCTTGCTTAACTCTCATGATTTTCTATTTACAAGAAGTGAAATTATAAAAATTGCCAAAATACATAATACTATGGTGGCTCCACTTGGCAGTGAGAAGTAGTAAGATAGAAGCATTCCGGTAATGACAGAGAGTAGTGAAAAACCTAATGCTAGCCAAATTGTTTTAGTAAAACCTTGCTTATACTGTAGCGCAGAAACTGTAGGAATAACCATAAGTGCACCAATAAGCAGTGTCCCCACTACTCTAATTGAGAGAGCAATAATAATAGCAACAATAGTAATAAGCAAAAAATTAAAAAACATCACTCTAATACCACTTACTTTTGCGACCTCTTCATCAAAGGCTATGAAGTAAAACTCTTTATAAAAGCCTATAAGAAGTGTTAACGCAGCAATACCAGCAACTGCCATAAGCCATAAATCTTGCTCTGTCACAGAAAGAATCGATCCAAAAAGATAGCTAAAGAGTGAACTATTAAAAGCACCTGCTAAGGATACAATCAGCACAGCTAACGCCAAAGATCCTGAGAGAAAAATAGCTAAAATTGAGTCTGAATAGATATTAAAAAAAGAGCGTAAATATTCAATGCTCCAAGCACTAATAAGAGCCACAACTACAGCCATTAGAATGGGTGACACTCCAGCAACAAGACCAATAGCTACACCAACAAGTGCAGAGTGTGCTAATGTTTCTGTAATTAAAGAGTAACGTTTCAGAACAACAAAAGAGCCACCTACTGAAGCGATAATTGCAATGATAATTCCTGCAAGAAATGCGCGTTGTATAAAGTCATATTGAAAAATTTCAAATAGTTCCATTAATCTTTACCTTAGTGCTCATGGTGATGATTATGAATTAGATGAGCATCAATGCCATAAAGACGACTCATATCCTCACAACTAATAGCCTCTTTTGGATTATTGCATGTGAGCATTGTCTGGTTAACCGTAAAGAGTCTTCCGATGTCATCAGCGATAACACCAATATCGTGAGTTACAAAAACAATAGTGATCTTCTCTTTTTGGTTAAGCTCTCTTAAAAGTGAGTAAAAGCGCTCTTGGGACTGCATATCAACGCCAGTATTAGGCTCATCTAAAATAAGAATATCTGGCTCAGATGCCAAGGCACGTGCTATCATCACACGCTGTCTCTGTCCACCTGAGAGTGTGCCAATAAGTTTATCTTGTAAATCTAGGACATCCATTTTAAGCATAGCTTCATTGACAAGAAGGTAATCATTGTCACTCACCATACCAAAAAAGCCTCTTTTAGATGCCCTACCCATGAGAACAACTTCTAAAACTGTTGCAGGGAAAGAGGAGTCAATCTGTGTCGCCCGCTGAGGAACATAACCAATTTTGTTCCACTCTTTAAAAGAGTGTTGCTTTTTTGAAAAAAGTCTGATCTCACCAGAACTTGGCTTTTGAAGTCCCAATAGAAGACGGACTAACGTTGTTTTTCCGCCACCATTTGGTCCAATAAGAGCAATATAGTCCCCTTTAAAAATCTGCAAAGAGACGTTTTTTAAAATATGCTGATTTCCAATACAGAGATCGAGGTTTTTTGTCTCTAAAATAGGGACACTAAACTTCATTGACACTCCAAAGCAGTTGAGAGTTTTTGAAGATTTTCCCTCATAATAGCAATATAACCTTTTTTCATAGCGGCTTCATCATGAGTAATATTAACTAGCGGATGTAGAGTTGCCACCACAGTATCTCCCTCGTTAGCTACAGTCTGCATTAAACGATCACTGCTAAAAGGCTCAAAAAAGATGGTACTTATGTTGTGATCGCTTACTGTATCTATTAAAACCTTCATATTCTGTGCACTTGGAAGTGCATCGGTTGAGAAACCGTTAAGTGATGTTACTTGAAAACCATACTCACTGCTTAAGTATGCAAAGGCATTATGGCTGACAACAATCATATCTTTTTTGCACGAAGACAGTGCTTGAGAATACTCCTCTTTTAAAACTTCCAACTCTTGAACATACGCTTTGGCATTGGCTTCAAAAAAAGTTTTTGATGCTGAATCTATACTACTAAGTTCTCTTAGTACAATCTTAACAGAGGTAATCATATTGTCTATATCAAGCCAGTAGTGAGGATCCGATTCAGCACCGTGATGGTGATGGTGTTTATGATCTTCATCTTCATCTTCGCACAATGATTTTAAATTTACATGTAAACTCATATCAACACGATTATGATGCTCAAAGTTAGCGGCCCATGGTTCAAGTATTTTACCACTATAAATAAACAACTTACTTTTTTCCAGATTCACACGGTCACTTGGGGTTGGTTCAAAGGTGTGTATATCAGTACCAAATGGTATTACCATCAAAATTGTAGCTTTGCCGCCAGCTACTTTTGTTGCAATATCATAAAGTGGAAAGTTTGAGACACTGACTAAAGTCTTGTTACGCTCACTATCTGAGACAGGAATAATAAATGGAGCGACAAATAGTAAAATAATAAGCATTATAAAGCCCAATGTCATTAATAGTTTGTTCAAATTTTATATCCTAATATATTTGTTGGAATTATACCTTAAGAGGGCTTAATAATACAACAAAGAATTTTCTGCTATAATTCGCCACTTTTTATATATCAAGGATTATAAATTATGACAAGCTTTTTGCTAATTGCGCAGATTGTTATAGTAGTTGTTTTAACAATTGCTGTACTGCTTCAAAAAAGTTCAAGTATCGGTTTGGGCGCTTACAGCGGTACAAACGAATCTGTATTTGGAGCGAAAGGACCGGGTAGTTTTTTAGCTAAAACAACATTTTTTATCGGTTTTTTATTGGTTTCTAATACTATTGCTTTAGGGTATTTCTACGGTAAAGAGAATAACAAATCTGTTGTTGACTCTATGGTTGTAAGCACTAGTGCTGCAGCTCCAACTGCTATGCCATCAGCAGCAGATACAACACCGGTTACTCCTACTGACACAGAAGCACAAACTGCTGAAGCTCCAAGAGTACCTATAGCTACTCACTAAATAAATACAAGCAATTTGCTTGTATTTTCTCCATTTTTTCTTAACTTAAAACTTTTCTTGCTACAATTCACATAATAAATCATACTGCCATAAAAAAGAGGAATAATGTTAAACGAAATATATAGCGAATGCGAATCTAAAATGCAAAATTCAGTTGATCACATGATACATGAATTTAAATCACTCCGAACTGGAAAAGTACTTGTAAGTATCTTAGATACAGTAATGGTTGAGTATTATGGTACTCCAACAGCACTGGCACAAGTTGCTTCTGTTATTGCAAATGATGCGACAACTATTACAGTATCCCCTTGGGAAAAAAATATTTTAGGTGATATTGAAAGTGCCATTTCACGTGCCAATATTGGTGTTAATCCAAATAATGACGGTGAAGTTATCAAGCTTTTCTTCCCAGCAATGACAGTTGAACAACGTCAAGACAGCGTTAAGAAGATGAAAGGTATGGGTGAAAATGCAAAAGTATCAATCCGTAACGACCGTAAAAAGTCAAATGATAAAATCAAATCTCTAGAAAAAGAGAAAGAGATTACTTCAGATGAGTCAAAAGCAGCACAAGACACTATTCAAAAAACTACCGATGGTTTTATTGCAAAGATTGATGGGATTCTAAAAGAAAAAGAACAATCAATTATGACGGTTTAATCATGGACGTTAAACAGATTTACATGGATGCAGATGCTCTTTTAAAAGGGCATTTTAAACTGAGCTCAGGAAACCATTCACAGTTCTACCTTCAATCTGCAAAAGTTTTGGAGAATCCAGCTACTGCAGCTAAATTAGCCCAAGCACTTGCGACCCAAATAAAACAGAGCGGCATTAAAGTTGACACCATATGTGCTCCAGCACTAGGTGGATTAATCGCTGGCTATGCCCTTGCATCCGCTCTAGGTGTTCGCTATATTTTTGCTGAACGTGTTGATGGGGTTATGAGCATACGTCGTGGATTTGAAGTCTCTAAAGATGAGAGAGTTCTTGTTTGTGAAGATATCATTACAACAGGTGGTTCAGCAATGGAAGCTGCAGCAGTTGTTGAGCAACTTGGCGGCAATGTTGTTGCTTATGCAGCACTGGCCAATCGTGGTTTTTGTCAACGTCAAAATAGTAATATTTTTCGTAAGCAAAACTGTAAGCTTCCCAAAGATTTACCATTTTTTGCATTAGCTGATTTTGATTTTGAGATGTATTCGCCAGATACATGTCCCTTATGTCAAGATGGATCTACTGCGATCAAACCAGGCTCACGAGGTAATTGATGGCTTACATTCCTATTATTGACCAAATTGACAAGCTTCCACCGCTACCAGAATCAGCACAGAAAATTGAATCTCTATTTGCTCAAAATAGTTACCCTGAAATTAATGAGGTTGTAAATATTATTGAGAGCGATCCAGCACTAACTACCAATATTTTAGCTAGTGCCAACTCTCCACTCTATAGTTTTTCCAAACAGATTATCTCTATACTTCAAGCAACTACTCTTTTTGGCTCAGCCATGATCCGATCTATGGTACTAAAATCTGCTCTTGAAGAGAACTTCGAGATTAATATGTCTGCTTACAACATTAGCAATGATGATTTTGCTAAAGTGTGTGCTATGCAGAGCACTTTTGTATTTCAATGGTATATGGGAATTGATGTAGAAAAATCTAAAATGCTGGTTCCTATGGCATTTTTAATGGAAACCGGTGCTATTTTAATCTCCAAGGATATATTAGACCAAAATAATGAAGATGAATTTTTAGAAGACCTAAGCAGCTATCAAGAGATTAGAACAGCAGAGAATATACATGTAAATATGAGTACTGCTCAAATCAACACCCTCCTTTTTGAACACTGGAACTTTGATAAACTATTCATTGAGACTATGCGTGCTTTAGATGGTGAAAATGAGGCCTCATCTTTAATCAATGAGCTTTCACTAGCACTAAGGACTATTAGGACTGCCGTCAATCTAAAAGAGCAATTTAGTGAATCTTCAATGAAAAATGCCATTACACTTCTAGAGGCAAATCATATGGATAGTAAAAAATTTACTACCGTAGCTGAACGCATTAAAAGAAAATTTGACTTAATCTAACCGACACTGCATTGTTGCATCGACCATAATTTTTGCCACCTCTTTTTGAGAGTATATTAGTTTAGATATAGGATATTGTGAAAGATACTCTTTTTCACTGCTAGAGTGTGCTTCCACTACCAAATTAACATCTTTTGCATGTTGGGTAACTGCCTCACATATTAATCGCTTTTTCTCAAGATTATCTACTGCTAAAATGACAGTTGCAGCATCTTCAACATGTAGTGCATCAAGCATGATTTTTTTAGAAAGGTCTCCAAAATAAGCCTCCTTAGAGTCATTAATTGCCCACTTCAACTGCTTTAGGTTATTGTCTACTACAATATAAGGTAATCCTCTTTTCTCTAATTTTTCAGCAATAATCCTCCCATAGGTGCCATAACCACATAATATAATATGATTGCTACGCTGATTAAAAACTTCAAAATTATTATCAAAGACCTCTTCTTTAAAGATTTTAATAACAATTTCATTGACCTTAGAGATTAAAAATGGTGTTAGTATCATTGAGAGCACGACCATTAGTATTAATATCTGAATTAGCTCTTTATCAATCAACTCATAGCTACTTGCCACAGCAAAAATTGCAAAAGAAAACTCTCCTATTTGCGAGAGCGTTAATGCACTTTTAAGGGCTGTATCTTTGGCTGATGTTATTAGCAGAATAAAAAATATAATCACTGCTTTGAGAATAAAAATCATTAAGAGCGTCAGAACAATAACAGCAGCATGATTAACAAAATACATTAAGTCAATTTTCATTCCTACTGTAATAAAAAAGGTCCCTAATAAAAGGTCCTTAAACGGTGCAATATCTGCTTCTACTTTATGATAATACTTAGTCTCAGCAATAATCATCCCCGCGACAAATGCGCCTAGCGAGTAGGTAAATCCCATAAAATGTGCAAAAAGCGAGGCTCCAATAACAATTACAAAAACGGAACCCATAAAAAGCTCCTCAACTCCACTCTCCGCAGAGAACCTTAAGAGCCATGTCATAGCACGCTTTCCAAATATGAAGAGAGAACCGATGACGACAATGGCACTTAAAAAAGTATCTAACAAAATCATCTCAATACTGAGTCCCTCTGAGCTTAAAAATCCTAAAAAGAGTAAAATTGGGATAACAGCTAGGTCTTGAAAAACCAATACTCCAACTGAACGTTGACCATAAGGGAGATAAATCTCTTTTGAGTTTTTAAGATGTGTTAATACTACAGCAGTCGATGATAGCGCAAGTGCTAAAGCAATAATTACAGAAGCGATTACATCTATTTCAAAAAAATAGTGTGCAAACAGATAAAAAAGCACGGCAGAGATGGTTACTTGCAAACTACCATTGAAAAAAATCTCCTCTCTCATAGTGTTCATTTTGGCTAACGATATCTCCAATCCAATAGTAAACATTAAAAATACAATCCCAAATTCGGCAATAAGTTCCAATGTGTGCGAGTCTGTCATATGGCGTAAATCAAATGCGTATACGAGTATTGTTCCTGTAACTATGTAGCCAATAATTTGAGAAATACCCATTTTTTTTAAAAAAATATTTATCACAACAGAGATGGCTAGCGCTGAGAGTACATAATAGAGTACTGATTCCATATTTATCTCTTTATTTCTAGTTTTTTATAAGTGTTGATAGTATATAATAATAACTTTTAAAATGCCATGCAACATAAGGAATAGGGATATGACCAAATATATTTTTGTAACAGGAGGAGTTTTAAGCTCTTTAGGAAAAGGGATTACTGCGGCTAGTGTCGGTGCCCTTTTAAAACACTCTGGCAAAAAAGTCGGTATGCTTAAAATTGATCCTTACATTAATGTTGATCCTGGAACTATGAGTCCACTTGAACATGGTGAAGTCTTTGTCACCGAAGATGGAGCAGAAACCGATCTCGATATTGGTAACTACGAGCGTTTTTTAGATGCTTCTTTTCTTAAAAGCAGTAACTTCACAACCGGTCAGGTCTATAGCTCAGTAATTGAAAGAGAGCGTGCTGGTGGTTATCTTGGTCAAACTATTCAAGTAGTTCCTCATATTGTTGGCGAAATTGTAAGCCGTATTAAAAAAGCAGGTGAAGGTCATGATCTGCTTGTAGTTGAGCTTGGTGGAACTGTTGGCGATATCGAAGGCCTTCCATTTATGGAAGCGATTCGTCAGATGAAACATGATGATGACGTAGCAGGAACTTTCTTTATACATGTAACCCTTATTCCTTATATTAAAGCTGCAGGGGAGCATAAAAGCAAACCCACACAGCACTCGGTTCAAGAGCTTCGCCGTATTGGAATTACACCACAGATGATTATTGCACGTTCTGAAGAGTCGCTACCAAAAACCTTTAGAAAGAAATTAGCTATGAGCTGTGATGTTGCCCAAGACAGTGTTATCTTGGCACTTGACGCACCGACAATCTATGCAGTACCAATGAGTTTTTTACAACAAAATATTTTAACACCAATTGCTAAAGAGTTAGACCTTGGTGACTTGCAACCAGATATGACCCAATGGGACTCCCTAGTTAAGAAGATTGTAGCTCCAAGCCAACGTGTTATTGTTGGATTTGTCGGAAAATACCTTGAGCTTAAAGAGTCCTATAAATCTCTTACCGAAGCGCTCATTCATGCGGGAGCTCACCTTGATACTAGAGTAGATATCTGCTGGATAGACAGTGAAGAAGTTCAAAGCAAAGGCGCAGAAACACTACTTGGAGATTGTGATGCCATTTTAGTAGCAGGTGGATTTGGTTCTCGTGGAGTTGAAGGAAAGATTAATAGTATTGAATATGCTCGTGTCAATAAACTTCCATATCTTGGAATCTGCTTAGGAATGCAGCTTACTCTAGTTGAGTATGCGCGCAATGTACTAGGACTTAAAGACGCTAACTCTATTGAGTTTAATCCTGAAACTAAAAATCCATTGATATACTTAATTGATAACTTCATTAATCAATCAGGACAGAGTGAACTACGAACTCATGAATCACCAATGGGAGGAACCTTACGCCTAGGTGAGTACCCATGTGATACAAAAGAGGGATCACGTCTTCGTACTGCTTACAATGACGAAACAACAATTCATGAACGCCATCGTCATAGATATGAGGCCAACCCTGAGTACCGTGAAGCATTAGAAAAGGCTGGCATGATAGTCACTGGTGAATCTCACGGTCTTATAGAGGCAGTTGAAGTTCAAGATCACCCTTGGTTTTTAGGTGTACAGTTTCATCCAGAATTCACATCTCGTTTACAGACTCCAAATCCTGCTATTTTAGCATTTGTGAATGCCGCACTTGACCATGTCAAAAACACATAGCTACCCAAGTATTGACAAAACTACTCTAAAAGAACTGCTAAACAAGCGTTTTGATGGAGTATTTAAAAAACTTAGTGATATTCCAGAACCCACACTGCTTTTAAATAGTGATAGAGCAGCAGAACGAATAGTAGATGCGATTTCAAAAAATGAAAAAATTGCTCTTGTAGGTGATTATGATGTTGATGGAGTCACTTCAAGTGCTATTACAGCACTCTTTTTTAAAGAGATAGACTATCCTCTAAGTGTTACAATTCCTAACCGTTTTAGAGATGGCTACGGTATATCACCTACGGTACTAGAGCGTATTGATGCCGACCTAATCATCACCGTAGATAACGGAATAAACGCTATTGCCGCTGCTGAAATATGTAAAGAGCGTGGAATTGATTTAATTATTACCGATCATCACACCCCTTCAGAAGTTCTACCTGATGCCTACGCTATTGTAAACCCTAAACTTCCTGGGTGTAACTATCCTTTTAAAGAGATATGTGGTGCTCAAGTCGCATGGCTCTTTTTGGCACTACTTAAACGTAAATTACATGTAAATGTTGATATGAGCCAATATTTAGATCTTTTAAGTTTAGCTATTGTTGCCGATGTAATGCCTTTAATTAATATTAACAGAGTAATGGTTCAAGCAGGACTTAAAATGTTTTTGCACTCAAGTCGTCCCTCTTCTACTATTATTCGTAATTTTTTAAATAAATCGAAGCTCTCTTCAGAAGACATAGGTTTTCAAATCGCACCTCGACTCAACTCAGCAGGACGTCTTGAGGATGCCATGATTGCTTTTAACTTTTTAACATCTCCTACAGAATCAGATGCCTATCACTACTTTGAGCAGTTAAATGAACTCAACATACGTCGCAAAAGCATTGAGGCAGATGTTAGTGAAGAGGCCCTTTTACATGTAAATGAGCAGAATACTATCTTAGTAGTTGCAGGAGAAGAATGGAATGAAGGGGTTGTAGGCATTGTAGCCGCACGACTTTGTCAAAAGTATTCTAAACCAACCATTGCATTAAGCATATCAGACGGAATTGCCAAAGGGAGTGCTCGAAGTGTGGGAAATGTTAACATTTATGAATTAATTAAAGAGCATGATTATCTTTTGGAAAAATTTGGTGGTCACAAGATGGCAGCAGGACTCTCTTTAAGCGTAGAGAACCTTGAGGCATTTACATCCGCCATAAATGCTACTGCTTCTAAACTTGACCTATCCCTATTTCAAGAAAATGAAAAGATTATTGGGGAGTTAGCTGGTGATGATATTGACTTTGAACTGCTTAGTATTTTAGAAGAATTTGAGCCTTATGGAGAAGGTAATAATCGTCCAAAATTTATTACTAAAAATGCAGAAATTCGTAATATAAAATATTTTGGTTCTGAGAAAGATCACTCTCGATTGACACTCCATCTTAAACCCGATGAGCTGGTATTTCATGAACTTTTGGCCTTTCGCCAAAAGGTATCATTTTCACTTAACAATAAAATAACTTGTTCTTATACAATAAACCGCAATGAATATAGAGAAAATGTATCACTTCAACTAATTATTGAACGAATTTACTAATCTTTTAACCAACACAAGGTTACTTTCAGATTACAATAAGTAGAATGGGCAATTATCAAGCAAGGATGGGCAAATGAAAAAAAATGAACTACTTGACGAAGTTCTTTCAGAAATTGAAAAACAAGAAGGGAAGATGTCTCGCCGTGACGCTATGAAGTTTATGGCAGCATCTCCAATTGCAGCTGGCGTATTGGCTGGAGCAGGAACAAGCACAGATGCAATTGCGTCTGATGCAAAAGGAAAGATTGTAATTGTTGGTGGGGGGCTTGCAGGTATGTCAACTGCTGCAAGATTAACAAACTCTCTTTCAAACCCAGATATTACAGTTATTGAACCAGATCCGAAATCAGTATCGTATCAGCCAGGTCAAACACTAGTTGGGGCTGGTGTTTGGGAGCCAGGTGACGTTATTTTTAATCGTGATGATTTTTTACCAGGTGGCGTAACACTAGTAAAAGATACTGCAGTTACTTTTGATCCTGACAACAATAGTCTTACTACTGCTGGTGGTCAAACAATTAACTATGACTATCTAATAATTGCAACAGGTTTAGTACTAAACTACGGTGCTATTAGCGGTTTAGATGGCGTTATTACATCATCAGGTGCGGATAATGCAGAGGTTCGTAATAAAGTTGGTAAAAATGGAGTTCACTCTATTTACTTCCAAGATGGTGCAGCAGATACTTACAAAGGTATCCAAGAGTTAATCGCTCAAGCAAAAGCTCACACAGGTTCTGAGAAGCTACAAGCACTCTTTACTCACCCAAATACTCCGATTAAGTGTGGTGGTGCACCAAAGAAAATTATGTATCTTGCACACGCACGTTTTGTAGAAGCTGGTGTTCGTGATAAAATTGAGATGACATTCTTGCCAAATGGTGGTAAAATGTTTGGTGTAAAAGAGTATCATGAAGCAATTGTCGAGCAGTTTAAAACTCGTGGCTTTAAATGGGAATACAAAACTAACCTAGTTGCTGTAGATACAGCCGCTAAAGTAGCAACATTCCAAAATCACTGGCTAGAAAAAGGTGAGTGGGATGAGGATATTGAAGAGTACGAAATGCTTCCAATGTCTAAAAACATTGAGAAGAAATATGACTTTATCCATATTACACCTCCAATGAAAGCACCAGACAACATTGGTAGTTCAAAACTAGGTTCTAGAAAAAGCTGGATTCCAGTTGATAAAGTGACACTAAAACACGTTAAATTTGACAATGTATTCTGTCTTGGTGATGTTGCAGCAGTTCCAATGGGTAAAACTGGTGGTAGTGCGCGTAAGCAATACAAAGTTGTAGTTGATAATCTAATTGCAACTATGGAGAAAAAAGGGAGCCTTCCAGGTGCATATGCCGGATATACTGTATGTCCACTAATTACAAGTATCGGTACGGTAATGCTAGCTGAGTTTAACTGGACTAAAAAACCAACTCCATCATTCCCATTAGACCCAACTCAAGAGCGTTGGATTTGGTGGTTACTTAAAGTTTACGCACTTAAGCCGATGACAATCTACGGAATGTTATCAGGTAGAGCGTAAGTATTAAAAAAAAAGAGAAGGAATAATTAATGAAGAAACAACTTAGTTTAATGGCATTAGCAGCATCAGTACTATTTGTATTTACTGGATGTGAAGGTAAAAAAGCAGCAACAGAAGCTCCTACAACATATAAATACTCTACTGAGCAGGTTTATACTGATATGTGTGTAAAATGTCACGGTAAACAGGGTGAAGGTGTTAAAGAGCTTGCTAAAAATGGTAAGCCTAAAGGGCCTGCGGTTAATGATCAAGAGATTTATGAACTTAAGCTCTCAATTACTGATATTAAAAGTGGTGGTCTAAACCAATCTTCTGGTACTGATCATGAAGTTATGGAACATAACTATAAGGCTATTAAGAAAAAAGGTATGGATTACGATACCGACAAGATGGCTACATACATCTATAATAACTTCAATATTAACAAATAGCACTACAACAGCCCTCTTTTAAAGAGGCTGTTACCTCAAGAAACTACTTTTCTTATTTAAAATTTAATACTTTTTTATATTTAACATTACTCTTACTCAATAGATGATAATCTTACAAATCTTATTATAATTTTTATGGAGTTTTTGTGAATAAAAAAGAGGGACACGTATTTGTCTGGCCAATCTCCACGCGTATTATCCACTGGATTATTGCAAGTTCTTTTATTACCTCTTTTATTACCTCTTTTTATGAAGAGTATCTTCATTATCATGTAGCACTGGGTTGGATTTTTGGTGTCATGCTGGGCTATAGAATTCTTTGGGGATTTATTGGCCCTCAGTATGCCACATTCAATACCTTCAAGCTATCATTTTCAGAACTGGTGTGGTATTTTAAAGAAAAAATCATTGATAGATGGCGTAAAATTCCTCCCGGTCACAATCCTGCATCAAGTTGGTTTACTATTCTTGTACTTACAGTAGGTTCTGTTATAACTACCTCCGGACTTTTACTCTACGGTATTCAGGAAGCAAAAGGCATCTTCGCTTTTTTAAACAGTGATTTTTACATGTATATGAATGAGCTATATCAGGTTCACATGTATGCATCCTATTTTTTGGCAGCTTGGGCAGTAATCCATATTTCGGGTGTCTTGGTAGAGCAGTTCTATCATAAGACAAGTATGATTTTTGCAATGATTACCGGTTACAAAAAGAGTGAGGGGGAAGATACTAAAGTAACGCCATTTGGTCTCTTTGCATCCTATGCATTTATTATTCTCTCCGTCATGGCTTTTTATTACATTGTTAGCACTTACGATAATTTCTTCTCTAGAAGCAAATATCCTTTAATAGATTATGAGCAAGAGCACTCAGCCTACCATCACGACTGTGGGGACTGTCACAAGACCTATCCTCCTTTTATTCTTCCAGAGAAGTCATGGAAGCGTATTATGGATAATCTTGATGACCATTTCAATGAAAAAATTACGGATCAAAATATCTCAAAAGCTGCTCGCATCTCCATTAGGAGGTTTTTATATGACAATAGTGCAGAAAAATCAACCCGTGAAGTCTCTGTCAAGATGATGCAATCTATTGGTGATCGTAATCCAAAATCTACTTCAAAAGTGATGTATTGGAGAGATACTCATGCTGATATTGACCCCTCAGTTTACAAACGAAAATCAATAAAAGACCGCTCCAATTGTGCCGCATGCCATAAAGATTTTGAATATGGCAATTTAGACGACATTAATATTAAAATTCCAGAATAAAACTAAACTACATATCTATTTCTTCTCAGAAATAGATTACTTTCACTTAAATTAGTAAACTTTATTTTATTTATAAGAAATAGTATGTATAATGAACTAATTACTTATATAAATAGGACTATTTTTGTCTTAATTATTTTATTAAGAAATTATTAATGTTGAAAGGAAAATCTATGAATGTTGAAGTTTCAAGACGTAAATTTCTTCAAGGCAGTGTTGCATTAACTGTCTTAGGCGGAAGCACAGTCGCCGTTCCTAGCCTTTTCTCTAGTCAAGAGAAAAAAGGTAAACCTGAATTTACTACTAAAACAGGTACAGGTGACTTTAAGGAAGTGCCAACACTTTGTGAAATGTGTGTTAACAAATGTGCAGCTATTGCACGTGTTGAGGATGGGGTAGTAACCAAGCTCGACCCAAATCCACTGTTTCCAAAGTCAAAAAACATGCTTTGTCCACGTGGAAACGCTGGAATTCAAGCACTTTATGACCCAGACAGACTGAAGTACCCAATGATTCGCATTGGTGAAAAGGGAGAGGGTAAATTTCAACGTGTCACCTGGGATGAAGCCTATGAGTACATTATGGAAAAGACACTCAAAATTCTTGATGAAGAAGAAGATAACCGCTCATCATTTCTATTTTGTGCTGGTGAAGGTATGGCGGAACATACCTTTAAGACATTCTATAGTGCTTTTGGTTCTGCTAACTGGCTTAACCACGCTTCACTATGTCTACAGACTGTTGTTTCAGGATATGGTGTTACTTTAGGTGCCTATCCACAATCAGATTTAGAAAATGCCGAATACATTATTATGGCTGGAGCGAACCGCGCAGAGGCAATTGTAACACCAGACACTATGGATGTTTTCAAACGTACCAAAGGTCGTGGTGCAAAAATGGTCTGCATAGATCCACGCTTCACTAACACTGCAGCAAAAGCAGATAAATGGCTACCGATTAAGCCGGGAACTGACCTTGCCTTAGTATTGGCATTGACTCATGTTGTCATTAGTGAGGACATTTATGATAAAACGTATGTTGAAAACAACTTCAATGGATTTGATGAATACAAAGAGAGCGTATTAGGAAATAACTATACGCCAGAATGGGCTGAACGAATTACAGGCATTCCTGCTAAAGATATTGAAGATATTGCTAGAGAGTTTATGGCTCATGCACCAAAGTCTGTTTACTATCCAGGACGTCGAAGTACTTTCTCTAAAAATGACTTCCAATTACGTCGTGCTATGGCAATTTTCCAAGGTCTAGGTGGTGGAATTGACACTAAAGGTGGTCTGGTTTTTGGGAAAAAATTAAAACTAAAACATCATGAGGGCCTTGTACCTCTTTATGACCGTGCACTAGGTCGTGCTATAGAGAAGAAAAAAGGTCAAAAACGTGGAGAAGCTGGTTATGATGACTGTGCTATTGTCTCTGGTGGTGGATCTTGGATTGGATGGCGTAACCGTTTCCTAGAGGACAAAATGCCGTATAATGTTCGTGGTATGTATATCTATAAGCACAACCCTATTATGAATATGCCAAATCGCCAAAAAACTGTAGAGATGCTTAAAAAGATGGAGCTTGTTGTTGCAATTGACACCATGCCAAGTGACACGGTAATGTACGCTGATGTTGTTCTACCAGAGTGTACTTACTTAGAAAGAACAGATCCGGTTAAGACTTTTGGTGGTGTTGAACCTGCCATTGCTCAAAGAAATAAAGTTATTGACCCAATGTATGATTCCAAACCGGTTGTTGATATTATGCGTAGTCTCTCTCGAAAACTCTCTAAACCGATGTTTGAGATTACAAAAAAATATGACGAAGAGGTTCAAGTAGAGATTGAAGACAGCAGTGAAGAGGAAGTATTTGCTGAATTTGATGTTAACAAACCATTTCAAGAGTCTCAAGAGATGATGAATGAACACGCCGTTCATGACTATCATGGTGCAGCGGAAATACTTAAGGAAAAAGGTGTTTATTATCCAAATATGGACACGTACTTCAAGCAGCTTTCTGCTAATGAACATCAGTACTATCCTGAAAAGAAAAAATACTATAGTGTTAATGGTGGAAAACCTAAAACAAGATCAGGCAAAGTTGAGTGTAATCTTCCAAACCTTGCGAGCAAAGGGGTTGACCCGATGCCGGTATGGAAAGATGAGTATGAATATGTCATTCCTGAAGGAAAATTTAGAATGCTAACAGGACGTCACGCTCAGTTTACTCAGAGTGGTACTGCCAATAACTCGGCACTAAGAGATCTGATGATGGAAAACTATCTCTGGATTAATAAACGTGTTGCAGTAGAGAAAGACATTGCCTTTGGTGATACCATTGAGGTTTCTAGTTCTGCTGGAGCGGTTACCATTAAAGCCTATCCAACAGAAAAAATTGCTCCAGATACACTCTTCTTTGTTCATGGATTTGGTGAAGAGAGCAAAGAGTTAACATGGGCATATAAAAACGGTGGTAATGACAATGCTGTTATTGAAGATGTTGTAGAGCCGGTTTATGGTGCTTCTGCAATGCACGAAACTAATGTAGAAATTAAGAAGGTGTAATTATGGCTAGATATGGAATGGCACTCGATTATAAAAACTGTATTAACTGTAAAGCGTGTGAAGTCGCCTGTAAAGAGGAGAATGGTATTCTCATGGGCGCCGATAAGCACAGAATCTGGGTAGGAACTGGTGAGATTGAGGGGCAATATCCTCTATTAAATATCGCATCAAATACATTTTACCCTAGCCAATGTCAACATTGTGATGATGCACCGTGTCAAGAGGTATGTCCGACTCAGGCTACCTACTACGATGAAAATAGTGTCGTGCGTGTTGATGTAGATAAATGTATTTTATGTAGCTACTGCATGAATGCATGTCCTTATGATGCACGTTACGTCGAAGATCGTGGAATGACGGTTGATAAATGTAACTTCTGTGCTGAGACACGTATTGCACGTGGTGAGACTACAACAGCATGTCAAAACACATGTCCAACTAAGGTAAGACTGTTTGGTGACTTGGATGATCCAAACAGTGAGATTTCTGAAGTACTTAGAGTTCGTGAGCATAAAACGCTTAAAACACATCTTGGTACCAATCCAAAACTTTTCTATCTACTGTAAGGAGGGCATGATGAATATTAAAGATATAAAAGAATTCGTATCAACGATTCCTTATAATAAAGTCTCAATCAAAGAGCTTTTAGCTTTTGAGAAGACTCCGGTAAATATGCTCATAGCAGTTTTAGTTGTCTCTTTTATTGCTATGTTTGTTATTGGTGTTGCAACCTTTCTTTCTCATGGTCACCACGCTTACGGTGTAACACGTGAACATCCATGGGGACTTCTAATTGCTGTATACATCTTTTTTGTTGTATCGAGTACGGGTCTGTGTATTGTTGGATCTTTAGGTGATGTCTTTGGCTTTAAAGACTACATGATGATCTCTAAGCGTGCTATTTTTGGCTCAATTGTCACTATTTTAGCTGGTTTTGCTGTTATCGCTTTTGAGATTGGTCACCCAGTTACTATGCTTATATACAATATTTTAAGTCCGGGTCTTACCTCAGCAATCTGGTGGATGGGAACACTTTATGGTGTCTACTTAACATTTATGATTATTGAGTTTGTTTTCTTACTTAAAAATGATATGAAAATGGCGAAATACTTTGGTCTTACAGGTCTTCTTGTAGGTCTTGCAGCCCACTCAAATCTAGGTAGTGTTTTTGGATTTTTAAATGCACGCCCTATTTCAAACGGTGTGTTTTACCCAACATACTTCATTTTAACGGCATTTATAACGGGAATTTTCCTAGCATTTATTATGTACGGTTTTAGATATAAACTCAAATTTGGTGAAGAAGCTTCAAAACTACTTACTGGTTTAGCAAAAATTCAAGGGCTACTTCTATCTATTTTAATCTTCTTTGTAACATGGAAGATGTTAACAGATATCTATGGCGGTATGCCAAATCGTGCTGAAGTTGCAGTACATATTTTAGGAAGCTGGACATTCTGGGCAGAAGTAATTCTTGCTATGGTAATTCCACTTGTGCTTATTCTACAAAGCGGTGGGCGTAATCTTACGGGAATGTTTTGGGCTTCAATGAGTGGTATGGTTGGAATTATGTTTATGCGTTATAATCTAGTGCATGACACCCAACTAAAGCCTCTTCAAATGCTAAAGAAAACTGAATATCAACTAGCTCCAGAGTGGATTGAATATATGCCATCTACTACTGAGGTATTTATCTCTTTAGGTGGAGTAGGTCTATGTCTTGCAATGTACTATGCAGGAACAAAATTCTTCAATCTCGACGCAGACGAGCACTAAAAACTACTAAATCTCATGAAAAAGTGCTATACTTTTTCATGAGAACTTTAACCCTATTTTTTATAGCAACAGCTTTTATTTTCACTGCATGTTCTAGTGAAGTAAAAAAACTTCCTTATAATCTTGAGATATCACACAAAGGCATCGGACTCATTAATAGTGAGACCCCATTTGAAACTGCTATTATTAGTAGTAAACTTTTAGGATTTGATGCACAGAAATTTACTTTTTTTGAAGCAGGCACCCCACGTCCCATTATACGAGTTACATTTAATGACAAAGAGATGGCACTTATCTATCCTACAAAAAACCTAAAATTAATTCATAGCATCATCGTATTAAACAGTGATGTTAAAAACTTTGATGCTACTATTGGGATGAACCTTGAAGATATTAATCAGAAAAAATTTACATGTAAATCATCAGATGAAGATATTACATGTAAATTAAACTACAGCAATACTCTTGAATACCTATTTAAAAATAAAATCTTAAAAGAGATTATATGGACCCCTATCAGATAGAGACTCTTAAAAACTATCAGTCATCAATTGTCTATCTTAAGCTACTCAACGATGGCACTCTTGCCATAGCTACTAAAAATCGTAAAATCATCTTTTTAAACCTATCTACAGGTGAACACAGAACCCTACAGCTAGACTCTAAATTCCTATTTGAGAAGAGTAAAATCTCTATTACAGAGAGTGGGAAATTTATTGCTTACCTTGCACATGACAACACCATGGTACATATTATTAACTCCGTCAAAAATAAGATTATTCAATCTTTTAATGCATATGGGCACACATTGGATATTATCTCATTTGATCCCTCGTCACACTATCTTCTTGCAGGAACATCAGAAGGACGTGTTTTAACGTACTCCTTGCTCAGTGGTAGTTTTTTAAACAGAATAGCCTCATTTCCAGAGCACACTGCTTCTGAGCTAATTGGTTTTAAAAACAGCTATGTCAGCAGTTTTTCATTTTATAAGTCTCTCTTTATTTCAAGTGGCTATGGAGGCTCTGTAGTACTTTTAAATATT
Organism: Campylobacterota bacterium; assembly: GCA_034661055.1. Lineage (GTDB taxonomy): Bacteria > Campylobacterota > Campylobacteria > Campylobacterales > Sulfurimonadaceae > QNZR01. The sequence goes on along the minus strand of JAYEKO010000089.1, from coordinate 7,826 downwards.
AACACACTCACTCAAAGCCTGCGCTTTCATAATGGTCGAAGTAAAATTGATGCCCTTGCATTTATAAATAACGATACATTCTTAGAGGGTAATGGTGAAAGCACCTTAAAGAAAGTATCTATATGCGAGCATCGAGTACTTAAGCAGATTTCACTCTCTATAGGTTCTATTCAACATATTGTACTTTTAAACAACCTTCCATTCGTGCTGGTTTCATCAAAATTCAACTCCATCTCATTAGTTAATATCCTAACCATGGAGCTTATTAAAAAAGAGTTCATTACTACCTCTAGCAATATTACAGATATTGTGTGTACCAGAGAAAACTCTATCTATATTGCTCAAGAGAACGGTGATCTTTTACATGTAAATTTGCTTCCCTTAAAAGAGTTTAATGAACTTATTGAACACGACTACTTTGAACAAGCATACAAGCTAAGTGAACACAATATACTACTGCGCCATACTAAAGATTTTTTAAAACTAGAGACTCTCTTTTCTCTGCGTTATACCAACGCTCTTAAGCTTCTCATTTCTCTTAAAGTTGAAGAGGCAAAGCTCGAGCTAAAAGCCTTTAAAAATGCAAAAAAAGATGACTACATAGCACTGTTTAAAAACTTTAAACATTATGAGAGTATGAAGTTAATGCACACTCAGAAGAAGTACGCTTCAATTTATGGACTAACCCAAAAGTGGCCACTTCTTAAAATGACTCCTGTATATAAAAAGCTTGAGAAGAAGTGGCAAAACTGTTTTAACGAGGCTTACGAGCTTGTAGTAAAACATGATGAAGTAGCTGCTAAGAAAAATCTCTATGATTTTTTCACTATTTCTGAAAAACGCCCTCTGATTTCATTACTATTTTCAGACCATAAATATTTTAGTGACCTGACTAATGCACTTAAGGGCAACAATATCGCAAGGGTTGAGCAGATAATCCAAAAATATCCTCAACTTAAAAACACTCCGCAATACATTGAACATATTGTTGATTATGATAAAGAGATTAGCTCATTAAACTATGCGATTAAAAGCTATGACTTCTCCACTACACAGACAATTTTAAATGAGATAGAAGGTATTGCGCACCTTCATAAGATTTATGAACAGATGAATCAGACATTCAAGTCTGTTAAGAAGTTTTTCTATTTTTATGAAAAACGCAAACTTTATAACTGTTTTCAACTAATTGATTCTCGTAAAGAGCTCTCTATTTTAAAAGAGCTTGAAATACTAGAGAAGCAGTGGAACATGATTATCTATCGGTGTGAAAAGTCTGCTGCAGCAGGTAATATAGTAGCAATAAAAAAAGATCTCGGCTCACTCATTAAGTTAAAAAGTCGCAGTGAAAAAACAGGCACTCTCTTACGGGCTGCTTATCGAATACAGATAAAAGCCAGCATAGATAAAAAAGATATGAAACGTTATCACAATGGAGTTATCAACTACATTAACTTTTTTGGAACCGACGATGAACTTAACTACCTCATCACTCAAGTTAAGAAAAAACCTTTCTCTAAAGATACACAAAAAGATAAACTGATTCGCAAAGAACGTATTGCATGGCTAAAAGACTCTTTTAAACTTCCAAGTAACATAACTGATGGTATAATTGCTTAAAAATCTTAAAGCAGACAATTGAATAATCTTTTTATAGAGACACGAGACCCTCTTTTTGGTGTTATTGTCTTTTTCGCACTTATCTTTGTTGTTACATTTTTTAGCTATTGGTGGGGAAGGTATAGGGCAAAAGATGACCATAGATATCTTGACAACTTTATAAAAGACCTCAATACAGTGCCAAGCGAAAATGAGATAAAAGAGCTCATCCATACAGGAAACATCTCCTCTAGCTCATGGTTTCTTCTTGCATCTTCATATATTCAGCAGGGAAATTACGAAAAGAGTATTGAGATATACAAAAGTATCATAGAGGCAGAAAAAGAGCCCTCAAAACGCAAAAAAACTCTTATATTATTGGGTCAGACCTATCTTAAAGCTGGTTTTTTAGAGCGTTCTAAAGAGGTGTTCTTAAAGATCTTAAAACATGAGCCTCGTACCCCTGAAGCACTGTACTCCTTGCTTCTTGTTTATGACCGTCTTAAAGAGTACAAAAAAGCACTTGATGTCTTAGAGCCACTGCATGAGCTTGATGAAAACATTGAGCATGAGACACTCTATTTAGAGTGTGCTTATCTCTTGCAACGAAATGACATTCAAAATAATAAAAAAATAGAGTCACTTTTAACGCTATATAAAAAACATCAAAAGTTCACCTATCTTATCTTTGAGTACCTGTTTAAAATAGATAGTCAAATGGCATGGGAGCACCTTAGAAGCAGTGATTACAAACGTCTAAGTGATCTTTTATGGTATCTCGATGATGAAAAAATATCCATGGAAGCAATTAGTTCACATTCATATTTACGTGAACTCTTTAGTGCACGTGGAGTTGTTGATTTGGCTAATGACAGTGAGCATTTTGAGCTTGATGTACTTATTAAACTTAATCATGCCAAAGAGAAAGGTGCAACATTACAGTTTGAGTATCTCTGTAAAAACTGTAAACATATCTTCCCGTTTGCATTTCATAGATGTCCAAACTGTCACAATACCGATACGTTAATACCAGAGATGCTTTTAAGTAAGGATAGTTTTGAAGAAAATTACAATTTTTAGTGATGGTTCATCACTTGGCAACCCTGGACCTGGAGGATATGGTACCATTGTGCGCTACAATGAGCATGAGAAAGTCCTAAGTGGCGGAGAAGCACATACCACTAACAACAGGATGGAGTTACTTGGAGCCATTGAGGGGCTTAGAGCACTCAAAGAACCATGTGAGGTCGATATTGTTTCTGACTCCTCATACGTAACAAAAGGTATTAATGAGTGGCTCTCTGGCTGGATAAAAAAGAACTTTAAAAAAGTTAAAAACCCTGATTTATGGCAGGAGTACATTGAGGTGAGCAGACCTCATAAAGTAAAAGGAATCTGGGTAAAAGGGCATGCTGGGCATGAAGAGAATGAACGTTGTGATAAAATTGCACGCGACATCGCAGAAGAATTTAAAAAAGGATTATAATGCAAGAGCTAAAAAACTTGGAAAATAGCCTAGGCTATAGTTTTAAAAACAGGAAGCTCCTTATTGAAGCGCTGACACATAAAAGTTATAAACAGCCCTACAATAATGAGCGTCTGGAGTTTTTAGGAGATGCAGTACTTGACCTAATTGTTGGGGAATACCTCTACAAAAAATTTCCAAATCATGATGAGGGAAAACTCTCAAAAATGCGAGCTTCACTAGTTAACGAAAACGGTTTTATGCTTCTTGCTAAGACACTTAACCTAGGAGAGCACATATTTTTATCTAACGCAGAAGAGAACAATTTAGGGCGCACAAAGCCTTCCCTGCTCTCTAATGCATTTGAAGCAGTTATTGGTGCACTCTATCTTGAAGCTGGTCTTGCTAAAGTAACAGATATTGCCATCGCCATGCTTGAGAAAAACTATAAAGAGATCTCTTTAGACTCACTCTTTAGAGACTACAAAACATCACTCCAAGAGCTAACACAGGCACACTACGGAATTACTCCAGAATACAGACTTGTCAGCTCACGTGGACCTGATCATCAAAAAGAGTTTGAAATTGCACTCACAATTGATGGAAAACCCTATGCGACCGCTATGGGAAAAAGTAAAAAAATTGCTCAGCAAGTTGCAGCAGAAGTGGCACTAAACAGACTAAAAAAGGAACTTTCATGAACCATTTTGGAATTAGATTTAGCTTTAATACCTTTGGTGAATCTCATGGTAAAGCTATCGGCTGTGTTGTCGATGGAGTACCGGCAGGATTAGAGATTGACGAAGCGTTTATTCAAAGTGAACTTGACCGAAGAAAGCCCGGACAAAATGAGTTTGCAACAGCTAGAAAAGAGGCAGACTCTGTTGAAATTTTAAGCGGAATCTTTGAAGGTAAAAGCACAGGAACTCCCATTGCTATGGTTATTTACAATACCAACCAAAAAAGTAAAGACTACACCAATATTAAAGATGTTTTTCGTCCGGGTCATGCCGATTTTACCTACTGGAATAAATACGGTATTCGTGATTACCGTGGCGGCGGACGCTCTTCTGCACGTGAAACTGCTGCACGTGTTGCCGCTGGTGCCTTGGCAAAACTACTACTAAAACAACTTAGCATTACCATTGAAAGCGGTATTTGTGAAATTGCTGGAATTCATGCAAAATCATATGACTTTAATTATACTAGAGGCAGTGAAATTTATGCTCTTGACTCAAGTGTAGAAGAGGCTCAAAAAACTGCTATTTTAGAAGCAAAAAACGAGCATGATTCTGTTGGCGGTGTTGTTGCACTTAAAATATCTTCGCTTCCTGTAGGCCTAGGTGAACCTCTCTACTATAAGCTTGATGCGCTATTGGCTGATGCCATGATGGGCATAAATGCGGCTAAAGCGGTAGAAATCGGTGACGGTATAGAGAGTTCACGTCTTCGAGGTTCACAAAATAATGATGCCATTAGAAACAGCGGTTTTTTAAGTAATCACTCAGGCGGGATTCTTGGTGGAATCAGTAATGGTGATGATGTTGCTATGAAGATTTATTTTAAACCAACACCTTCTATTTTTATTGAACAGCCTACAATTACATGTAAAGATGAAGAGGTAGATTTTTCACTAAAAGGTCGCCATGATCCTTGTGTCGCTATTCGAGGATCTATTGTCTGTGAGGCGATGGCAGCCTTAGTTATTGCAGATTTATTACTTCTTAATATGGGAAGTACGATTGATGGTGTACAAAACTACTATCGTGATGCCAAGTAGATAAGATAACTACATGTTAAGCAAGATAGTATGGTTTATATTTCTTGCTTTCATGCTACCACTGAGTGCCTCTGAAGTTAACCTTTTTAAAAATTCTCAAATCTATATTGATAAAGAAAGGCTCTCTTTTAATGAGATTAAACAACAGCGCTTTAAGAAGATGTCGCACGAGCACATCAACCTTGGATTTCAAGCAGACACCTCTGTATGGATTAAATTTTCTCTTAAAAACGAAACTGATACTCCTAAAGAGAAGATATTAAAAATTAATAATCCACTTCTAGAGCATATCACTCTACACGATCAAAATCACTCCTCTACAGAAGGCATGTTGCATATTCATTCACTGCGTACAGCACTCTACCCATCATTTAAACTTAAGCTGGCACCTCATAGCCATAAGAGCTACTATTTACATGTAAAAAACAGCACGACATCTCTACAGTTTTCTGTAATTTTGACTGATACTGAAAATTTTTACAGTAATGACAAGAGGAAGCAATTTGCTATAATCCTACTCATAGGTATTGTGATAGCATTTTTAATTTACTCTACGGCTCTATATCTTTACACCAAAGATGCTAGCTATCTCTACTATACCCTCTACATCACAGCCATACTTTTTCAGCAGTTGACCTACATTGGGTTCTTGCCGCTGCATATGCCCGAGTGGTTTACTGCTATTGATAACCTCATCGTTGTTCCTAAACTGGGTATTATGATTATTACCGCTATTTTATTCGCTAGAAGCTTTTTGAGAACCGAAGCATTTAAAAAAATTGACACCACCTATAAGATTTTAATTGCCTTAAGCGTAGTACAGATAATTACCCTCTCTACGCCATGGTTTTATGTTCCAGAGACAATGATTTTAACGGGACTATTTTTTATATTTTTTAACTTCTTTGTAGCACTTTATGTCTACGCAAAAGGAAATAAGCAGGCACGATTTTTTATTGCAGGCTGGGTCTTCTTGCTGATTGGATATTTTTTAATGATACTAGATGCATTAGGCGTGCTATCAGTGATGTATCACCTTCAAAGCCTGGTACTGCTATGTACTATTTTAGAAGCACTTTTTCTGCTTCTTGCTTTTGCTGACAGAATCAATATTTTACAGGTACAAAAAGATCACTATGAGCAAAACCTTGTCAAAGAGCTGCGACAACGAAATATTATTGTCGAAAAAGAAGTTTCCAATAGAACTCATACGCTAAATACACTCTATAGAGAACTTCATCACAGAGTAAAAAACAATTTACAAATTATTTTATCTATCATCAGACTTCAGAGTGATAGAGCAGACGAAGCTGTAAAAGAGCCTCTTTTAGAACTTGAAAATCGTATTCGCTCTATCTCTAAAACACATGAATTGCTCTATCAAAATGAAGATATTGAGACTATTGATATGCAAGAGTATATTGAGAGCTTATGTGAAGACATTGAAGCTTCATTATCTAAAAAAGATCTCAATTTTGCTATTGATGTCAATGCCAATATGCCACTCAAGGAAGCTGTTTATATTGGATTGATTGTAAATGAGCTAGTCTCTAACGCCATTAAATATGCTCCTGTCAATAGCACTATCACTATTACACTAGGTCATAAAGACTCTATATGCTACAATCTACATGTAAGCGATGATGGAGATGGCTATAAGCACAGTAATACCGCTTCAAACTCACTAGGATTAACACTTGTTCATACCTTGGTAGAAGATCAGCTTGGCGGTACCATAGAGATTAATCATCATAATACATGTAGTTACGATATAAGGTTTAAAGCATGAATACTCCCATTTTAATTGTCGAAGATGAAGCGATAGTTGCTATGGAGATAGCAAGCTTTGTAACGCAGCTCGGATTTGATGTTGTAGCAACAGCTACTAATGCAGATGATGCCTATACACTAGCAATGAAACACCAGCCTCATCTTATTTTAATGGACATTAACCTAAAAGGAGACAATGATGGTATTAATGCTGCAGAAAAAATTCTTAAAAGCGTTCATACAAGTATTATTTACATTACCGCATTTAATGATGAAAACACCATTGAAAGAGCAGTTAAAACAAATCCTGCCGCATACCTCATTAAACCATTTAACCGTCATGAGCTATCAGCTGCTGCAAAAATAGCTTTAGTTCATTACCATCAAAATGAGGATAAGCAACATATCAAAAAAGGCGATACTATTTTTGATTCTGAATTTAGTTACGATACACAGCAGCAGCAGCTCTTATGCTGTGGTGAATTCATACACCTTACACGAAGAGAACAGCAGCTTCTTCACCTACTGGTTCTCTCAAAAAACACTATTATTCCTATTGCTATTATTGAAACTATTATTTGGCCAGAAACCTCTCCTGCAGAGAGCACACGACGGGCGCTAGTAAGTCGGTTAAGAACAAAACTAAAACACCAGTTTTTAGAGACTGTCTCTAGTGTAGGATACCGTTTAAATATTTAATTTGTCTCTTTTTGCAACGTTTTTGCAACAATAAGCTATTATAATAGTTACAAATAAAATGAGGAAAACAGATGAAAAAAATAATTTTATCTGCAGCACTAATTGTTGCAGGATTTACATGTAGTTTTGCCGCAAGCGTAGAAGATATGGCAAAAGATGCTCTCATTAATGGTGGAAGCTATGAGGTCATGGGTACTTTTGGTGCTTATGACTTTGAGCCTAAAGGTGACAATGATAAGTTTGACTGGGCTTTTACTATGAATGGGAAATCATATCAGCTACGAGGTAATCAACCAAGTGACACTGATGTCTTTGGATGGAAACCTGTTGATATTGTCGCACCTACTCCTGCATGGTATATGTTTCAGGTTGATGTAGATGGCGATGGTACTATGGGCAAATTTGACTGGGTTCTTCTTGGAGCAAGCAGCAATTACGCTACAAAACTAAAAGGTGTCGCAGATAATGGTAGTTTTGACTACACTGGAAAGCTTGATGTTGATTATAAGGTTG
>JAYEKO010000088.1:0-7475 GCA_034661055.1 Campylobacterota bacterium | reverse complement strand
GTTTAGAGCAGAAAATTTACATCCTCAAGAAACACTGTCCTATGCTAAAGAACCTCTAAAAAAATGGCCATTAGTGCTTGTTACATCAGCAATAGTACTTTTACTTAGTTATGTCTATTATATTAAGTGTGAGAAAGACAACTTTAGGGAGATGGTTTTAGAACGTATTCATACCAATGAGTATTTAGCTCTTTACAATATAGATGCGTCTTGGAGTGACAAAACTCTTGTAATTAATGGTAAGTTACCAAATCAAAAACTAAAAGAACTTGTTTTAGATGTAGTCATAACTAAAAAATTCAAGTATGAATTAAAAAATAATATTTTAGTTGTTAGGCCTTTTATTGACTATGGTAAAGTAAAAGGTGTCATACAAACGCAACTAGACATACTTAATAGTGATTTCTATACAGATCTTTCGTATCAAATCAATAATGGAATTGTTACTATTACTGGTCAAGTAGCATCACAAGCAAAATTAAGTATGGCAATGAGCTTAATTAAAGATATGGATACCGTAAAAGGCATTGTCTCAAATGTCACATTTTTTAGAGCCAAAGATAACAATACCATCTATTTTGACAATGCCTCATCACAGCTGCATGAAAATGCAATTAAAAAAGTTGAAGAGATTTCGTATTATCTAAAGCAACACCCTAAAATAAGGGTAGATCTAGTGGGTTATGCCAGTTTTTCTCCTCGTGTTAAAAGTAATAGTAAAATTGCAAAACGTAGAGCAGTAAGTGTTAGGAATGCATTGGTGTCATCAAATGTTGACGAGGAACGTATTAGCATAAAGTGGATACCGTATCCACCACTGTTTAGTGACAATAACAGTTCTCATGCACGATGTGTTAAAGTCTATTGGTATAATAGCGTTGAGTAGGAAAAAATGAAAAAGTATGTAAAGAAAATTTTACTAATTGGTAATACAGGTGTGGGTAAAACAAGCCTTGTTACTCGTTATGTAGAGAATAAATTTAGTGATACCTATTTAACAACTATTGGTGTCAATATTATGAAAAAGATGGTCTTACTTGAAAAAGATGGCGAGAGTGTTGATGTTGCATTAATGATTTGGGATGTAGAGGGCAGTACAGATTCACAAAAAATACCCTCACATTACTCAAAAGGTGCCAATGGATACATTATTGTTATTGACGGTAGCCAAAAAGAGACGTTAAATAATCTGAAAGTACATCTTGAATATACTGATGGTACTCCTTTTGTTCTTGCCGTCAATAAATGTGATCTACCTTCTGTTGTCTCTCTTGATACAGAAGCGTTTAAAGAGAAATTTCCTAACTGTATTGCCGTTATGGAGACATCCGCAAAGATAAATAGTAATGTAGAAGAACTTTTTAAAACATTAACAAATAAAATCATATAATTACGTCTAAAGATGTCATTAAATTGTCAAAATGACATACTTAAATGACAATTTAATGGTACTATTATGTCATTATTTTAAAGGTTGATATAAATGAAAATAAAACTCTCACTAATAGCACTTCTAACCCTACCATTATGCATTCATGCTCTTACTATTGAACAGATGGTACAAGAGACTATTGATAGCAATCCAAGTCTGCAGCAGAGCATCAGTAATTATAAAGCAATTCTGTACGATCTTGATAAAGCAGAAGCGGGTTACCTTCCGACTCTAGAACTTACCGGCGGCATAGGACCTGAACATACAGATAAACGCCTATATGAGAACGATCTGGTTCGTAAAGAGGTGGGTCTAGTAGCTACTGAGAACCTGTTTGAAGGGTTTAAGACTAAGTATGACATCAAAGAGCAAGAGGCACGCATTGAAGGGGCACGTCAAAGTGTTCTTCAAGAGGCAAACCGTTTAGCCCTTCGTGCTTCAGAAGTCTATCTTAAGGTGGTAGAACACCGTGACATCTTAGAGCTTCAAAAAGAGAATATTAAGACGCATGAACGTATCTACTCTATGATTAATGAGAAGGTTGAAAACGGCCTCGGCCGCCGTTCTGATGTGGAGCAGACAAAAGGTCGTCTCTCATTAGCATATGCGAACTACATCTCTGAGATGAATAACTATCAAGATGCGATTGCTAACTTTGAGAGAATCTATGGCAAATCAGTGCCCTCTGCTGAACTGGTACGACCAAAGCAGACAGGATTACCAAGTACCAGCCTTGAGACACTTAGCAACTTAGCACTGCAGTACCACCCAAGCCTAATGCTAGAAGATGCTGATGTCCTTACCCGTGAAGCACAATACTCTAAAGGTAAAGCGGAGTTCTATCCAAAAGTTGATGCGCAACTATCTGGTGAACTTAAAGATGATATCAGTGGTCTTGAGGGAAAAGATAATAACTACCAAGGGATGCTACGTCTTTACTATAATCTCTACAATGGTGGACGTGATGAAGCCAATCGTCTTCAGAACCTTCAGTATGTCACCTCACAACAAGAGAGTAAAAATGAGCAGATTCGTGCAGTAGAAGAGCAGTTACGCCTAGCATGGACAACTAATCAGATTGTTACTCGTCAGATTACCTGCTTAGAGCAGCATGAAGCTATGACAAAAGTTGCAGCTGACTCATACGCTAAAGAGTACCAGTTAGGACGCAGAAGCCTTCTTGACCTGCTTAATGTTGAGTTAGAGAATAATAGCGCACGACAAGAGCTAGTGACTGCTCAAAGCAGTCTTAACTTTGCTTCGTACCGCATCTTGGATTCTATGGGTCTATTAAACTATGCACTTACTACCAATGTGGCACAAAGTGTCGAGGTAGAGTATCCTGAAGATCTTAATCTAAGTGCTTATGGTGCTGAAGAGATTACCTATGCCGCTAATGAGACATTTGATATAGATATTGATAACCTCTGTGTAAATGCTCCTGCTATCGTTGCTGCTGTTGAAGAAGAAGAGATTAATCCTACTGAAGCGATGCTGCTCTCTTCTGCTGCTACAGGTGAAGCTATGGTAGTTAATAATATTAACTTTCACTACAAAAGTGTTAATGTTACTGATGAGACCAAGCAGTTCTTAAATGATGTTGCAGAGTTTATGCAGAAACATCCAGAAGCTACTTTGGAGATAATTGCACATACTGACAGTATTGGACATCGTGCTTATAATGTTAATCTCTCTAATGAACGTGCCACCTCAGTGCTTAATACACTTCTTGACTTTGGAATTGCATCCAACCGATTAACAGCTGTTGGTAAGGGTGAGATGTTCCCTATTGCTGATAATGACACTGACATTGGTCGTGCTCAAAACAGACGTGTTGAGTTTATTGTTCACTCTGGGGAGTAATTCGTGTTAAGTGCCACTAAATTAATTCAGCAACGTTTAGAAGATCTCAATTTAGAGTGTGACTGTTTTGATAAGCACTCTCTATTGCATCAAGGTGAAATCATCTTGTGTGATGCAAAAAGTGCTGAAATTTTTTTAGAACAATCAGCAGATAATGATATTTTTGTTTTAAGTTCAAATCCCTCACTTCAAGAGGGAAAACGTTTTTTAGCTATAGGGGCTAAAGGATACGGGAATATCTATATGCACAAAAAATATCTTCTTCAGGCTCTAGATGTTATTAGAGAGAAAAAGATTTGGGTTTACCCTAAACTTAAAGAGAATCTAACGTAGAGAATCACTTAAGCAAGTAGATTGCTTAAGATTTTTTTTAGTTCAGCTGATTTAAATGGTTTGGTTATAAACGAATCGGCGCCAGCTTTAAAGGCAGCATCGTACACATTTTGATCTTGAACTGCCGTCATAAAGACAACGGGAACATTAGCGTACTCTTCATCTGTACGAAGCTCCTTACAAAGTTCAATTCCACTCTTATTTTTCATGATAATATCAAGTAAAAAAAGATCAGGTGTCTCATATTCAAGAATTTTAAAAACATCCTCTACACTTCTTGCTATACTAAGTTCGTAACTGCTGTTAAGTATGCCATTTAGTATGGTAATATTTAGTTCATTGTCTTCTACTATTAATATTTTTTTCATTAAAATCCTTTGGTGTTAACTGTAGTTGAGAGTCGTAAAAACTCTTTAGTGTACTCTTTGAGGTGTGTAAGAGCAGTCTCATATTGGTGCGAGCTTATTGCTTTTTCAAGCTCTTTTGTAATAGTGTAGAGTGTTGTAGCACTAATATTACCACTGCTGCCTTTAATATCATGACAGAGTTTAAAGGCACTGTCGTATTCTCTATTTTGAATTAATTCTTGAAGTTGTTGGGATGAATTTTTAAACATTTCAAAAAAGCCATGAATGACTTTTTCATAGAGTTCCATATTTCCTTCCATTCGTTCAAGTCCATCATCTATATTGAATCCTTTAATTGTACGTAAAGGATGATTTACATGTATATTGGTCTCATTTTCTTTGTCGTAGAGCAGTTGAGCATCATCAATGTATTGTGCCAATACAGTGTAAAATTTTTGTATATTAATTGGTTTGCTAATATAGTCATTCATGCCGATACCAAGAGCCTTGTTAATATCTTTTTGCATCGCATTGGCACTAATACCTAAGATGGGAATGGAGGTGAGGTTTAACTCTTCTCTAATTTTTTTTGTTGCCTCAAAACCATCCATAACTGGCATATTTATATCCATTAATATTAAATCAACATCATCCCTCTCTTTAAGAGTGTTGAGTGCTGCCTTACCATCATTAGCTATTAAAACAGTAGCACCGCTATTATCTAGGAAGTTAATGACAACATGACGGTTAATCTCATTATCTTCAACTAGAAGTATAGTTTTGTTATGAAGTAAAATAGAGCTAATTGTATGGGCTTGTTCTTTAGAATTGGAGAGTGTGTTTACAGTATGGAGTGGAATTCTTAGTGTGAATGTTGTTCCTTCTCCCTCTCTACTATAGACGTTAATAGTCCCATCCATTTTCTTTACCAGTCTTTTAACAATAGCTAAGCCTAGACCAGAACCACCATATTTTCTTGTTACTGAGTTATCTGCCTGAACAAAAGAGTGAAATAGTACGTTAAGTTTCTCTTTGGCAATACCGATACCCTCATCAATGACTTGAAACTCCAAAGTGCTTATGTTATCTTTTAAATTAACTCTATTTACATGTAACTCTATTTTACCATGATTGGTAAATTTAACAGCATTTGTCATTAGATTAAGAAGTATCTGTCCCAATCTGACAGGGTCGCCCATAAAAAATGGTGAGACATTGCCATTAATACTATAGATGACCTCAAGATCTTTTGAGGCTGCAGTAATGTCAATAGTAGATGCTAGGTGGGCCATAACTGAATTTAAATCAAATTCTATGCATTCAAGTTCTAATTTTCCAGCTTCTATTTTAGAATAGTCTAAAATATTATTAATAATCTGGAGTAGTATATTTGCAGAGTTTTCAATTTTTTTAACATTGTCGTGTTGGCTCTCTTGTAACACAGAACGCAATAAAATATGACTCAATCCAATAATAGCGTTCATTGGTGTTCGTATCTCGTGGCTCATATTGGCAAGAAATCTATTTTTAAACTCAGTTGCTTCTTCTGCTTTTTGTATGGCTGTTTTGAGCTCAGTAATTTTTGATTCAAGGTCAGAATTAAGTGCACTTAGCTGTCTAGAGTGGTCGTCTGCAGCTTTTGTGTCATGAATAATTTTTGAGGTAGTAAAGAGCATCTCATAGAGGGTCTCTATAGATGTGGGTTTTGGAAGAAAATAGGAGACTCCCATGTTAATAAGTTCAAAAAGATATTCAGAGTCTCTGTGAGCAGATAGGACAATAATGACCTGCTGCGGATGTACCTCTTTAATTAATTGACTCATAGTAATACCATTCATTTTAGGCATACGAATGTCTGTAATAACAATGTTAATGTAAGTACCATGAAGACTCTTGTGTTTAAGGTACTTCTCAAGGCCTTCTTCTCCATTATTTGCAACAGTAATATCAGAAAAAAAGTCCAGAAATATCTCTGTGTTTCTCTCTCTAATCATCTCATCATCTTCAACATACAGAAGTTTTAGAGAGGAGGTATATTTTAAAAGCTCTTGAAGATCAACCATCACTTTTCTCCTCATTTAAGGGTAGCGTTAGAGTAAAACAAGCACCTCTATTAGTACTGCTAACCTCCAATGAGCCGTTGTGATGCTCATGAACTATAGTCTGACACATATATAAACCTAATCCCGTACCATTTTTCTTATCTTTTGTAGAGAAATAGGGGCGAAATATTTTCTCAATAACTTGAGGGTTAATTCCACCTGCATTATCACAAAACTCAATATGAACGCCATCTTCATCATCAACTCCTGAAATAGTGATCTGTGCTGAAATTGTACTATTTTGTAGGAACTGATCTTGAGAGTTCTGTAGAAGATTTAAAAATACCTGAACCAGTTCATTAGGAAAGACCCATATCTCATTAGAACATTGACACTCTGTTTTAACAGCTATGTTATTGGTTTCAAGTGATGCGCCAATAATTTTTAAGGCTCTGTCAATAACTTCTGAGATTAATGTCAACTCTTTATGTCGGTCCTTTTTGTAAAACATACGAAAGTCATCTATTGTGGTTGTCATAGACTCAACATATTGAGCAATGAGTTTGGTACGTCCTAAAATGTAGGCTTGAGTCTCTTGTTCGCCATCTGCTGTAAAGTCAAGTTTTTTAAGTAATATTTTTGTCTCTAATCCAATAGCTGTAAGAGAGATGGCACTAAGTGGTTGGCGCCATTGATGGGCAATCATACTGATCATTTCACCCATCTGAGCAAGTCTGGATTGATAAAAAATTTCACTATCATGATGCTCATCCTCAAGTGTATTTTCTAAATCATGGAGTTTTTTATGAAGTGCTTCAATCTCTTTTTGACTTTTTTGGTACCGTAAATACAGTACAATAGTGGTAATTAAAAAAACTGCTGCCAATAACAGTGTAATTACATTCAAGATGAGCCTTATTTTTTAAGTTGTATTATTATACGACACAAATGTCTTTGAAAGATGTTAAAACTAGCAGAGTTTAAAATTTAGGATTAATATGTCAAAAAAAACCTATATTAAAGGTAAAGATAGTGATCTTGAGGGCAGTATTAAAAGTATGCAGTCAAAATTACATACATTAGGATTTCAAGTTAAAGAGGGCACCTGGTTAAACCCAGTGGCCTATGTTTACTCTGTCTTAATTGAGCATACTTCATGCCCTTGTATTTTTACTAATGGTAAAGGGTCCTGTGAAAAATCATGTAGAGCAAGTGCTTTAGGTGAATTTTTTGAGCGAATGAGCAGTAACTATTTTTTTGCTGACTACTATTTAGGTAAAGAAGTAACTGACTCAAGTTTTGTACACTACCCAAGTGAACGCTGGTTTGATGGTGGTGAGAGTACCTTGCCTGAGGGACTTTTAAATGAGAAATTATGGCAATACTATAATCCTGAAGATGAACTTCATGCAGATCAGCTCTTTGACCTTAATTCAGGAGCAGGTGAAAAAGGTATCT
>JAYEKO010000087.1:0-28954 GCA_034661055.1 Campylobacterota bacterium | reverse complement strand
ATGTTTAAAATGAAATTGTTTTGTAGGCCTTGGCTGTAAAGTAGCGGTAAGCCAATGAGAATAGGCCACTTCAAGAAGTAAAAAAATAAGATGGCACTGCCGTATAGATCTTTCATTTCTAAATAGTACCATTTTTACATGTAAATTAGATAAAATTCACAAAAAGGATTAGAACCATGATTGTACATATTGTAATGTTTGAGTTTAAAGATGAGAATAGAGAAGAGAATATTGCTAAAGTCAAAACTATGCTGGAGTCTTTAGTTGAGAAAATAGAGCCACTTAAAAAGATGGAAGTAGGAGTTGATTTTAATGGGAGTGAACGAGCATTTGACCTCTCTTTATATTCAACATTTGAGACAAAAGAGGATTTAAGTGCTTATGCTGTTCATCCTGCACACTTAGAAGCAGTAAGTGTAATAAAAGAGGTGACACGAGTTAGCAAGGTAGTTGATTACGTTGTTTGAAATAGAGATTTGCAAAAAGAATGTAAAACCACGGTTGTAGCAAAAAGAGAAAAGGAATATGCATCAGTATAATGTAAAAAATTCCTTTTCTAATAAAACGTCCTCTATGCTTCTCATACACTACTGTAAAATCATTACCAAGTATTCGTTTTAGAGAGTACATCCAGTTTTTATAAATCAGTATATAGAGTGGAGCTAGAGCAAAAATGATTAAGAACTCATAAGGTGTATCATCAACTGCTATTATGAGTGATAGGGCTAAAAAAGCAGATAGAACAACATAAAAAACTGCTAAAAGAAAGTATTTAAATTTGGATGTTACTGAAGTTGGACTCAGTTTAACATCAAATTGACGTGCTAAATAATTTATGTACCTATCTGCATCGAAGCTGACTTTTAGTGTGTATATTATGGGAAAGAGTATGACAGTAGCATATATTGACAGAAGATATCCAAGTAGTGATAGTATATAAAACAGCAGTTTAAAAAAGATTCCAATTGATGCGATGTCTGTTTGAAGAATACCCTCAACGACTACAGTAGTATAGAGCATTACAATGAAGTACAATACAATCCCAATGAGTAAGGCTGAAAAGATAGCTCGAAACCATACATAAGGATGAAATAGTGATTTAAAAAGTCTCATTGACTTACTTTGTTGCTAACACTTTGCGTACACCCAATTTTGTTAGCTTTGGGTTTTTAGAAAAGAGACGCTCGACATTAAGGGGCATTTTTGTGGCTAAATTTTGATTGACTGTTTTAGGCAACATAATTTTAGGGTCAAGGGCATAGTTGTTGGCGATGTCGTAAGAGAATGTTTTTTTCATGGTCTCAATATCATAATTGATATACTTTCCAGTTGCATTATCTTTAATAATCATAGCTCCACTGCTTTGCTTGCTCTGATGAAAGAGCGTAGCATTGTTAAAAAAATTATTATTGTGAATGGTTATATTTGCCATACGACTCTCTTTATAAAGAGGAGCAATAGCGGCACTAGCATTATGAGCAAAGATATTATTGGCTATGATTATGTTTGAAGGGGATGAACTTTTACTTGCAATCTCTACCGTCGCTACTGTTGAACTTGTGGTGTCAAAATTATATGGAAGGTTGGAGACAAAGGTGTTGTTTATGAGAAGATATCTATAGGGTCTGTTTCTAAAGTTAGCAGCATCAATTTTAAGAGCATAGACATTATTGACAAAGAAGTTGTTTTTGATGACAACATAAGCGTTCTCATTAGCTGCTCGAATAAGAGGTGCTAACGCCATATGCGCACTGTTCATTAAAACATTGTCCGTTATAAAAAGAGCTTCTGTCTCTAGATAACCAAAAGCAAGTATGGGAGTTGTTCGTGAACGATACTTTAATAGTGACCCATCAACAGCGTAGCTATTACTAGGCGCTGCATCAATAATTAGACCACTGATGCTGAGTTGTTTTAACTTATTTCTAGAACCTTCAAGTTGAATGATGGAGTGGGAGTGGTTACCTGTTACATTAAGTATGCTTTGTGTATCAAACGCGTTGCTCTCTTTAAAATGTTTTTCATACCCACCTGAGATAATTAAGCTCGCTTTTGCATTACTTATAGGTGGAATTTTCCAGTACCCTTTATGGCCACTATAGACTCCTTCACTGATTTTAAGAGTGACCTTGTCGTCGTGACCTCTATTTAAAAGTTTGGCTGCATACACCAAAGCATCAGAGATATTTGAGAAAGCATTATATTGGTGTGTAATTACCCGTTCTTTGGCAATTGAGTACGCTTCACTTTTAGGTGGAGCTACTAGTATAGTGTAGTCTTTCGCATCTAATAAAATTGAAGCAAGTAGTAAAAATATGATTTTTTTCATGATTTATACCTCTATTTTTGTAGATATTGTAGCATTATTTACATGTAAAAATTTACGACTATGCATTAGGAAGATTTTCCTTCTTCTATCTCTTCAAGTTTCTCTTCAATCTCAAGCAGTGCTTCAATTTTGAGTTCATACGTCTCTTTCAAAGCTGTAAGTTCATCGGCAAGCGTTGAGATACCTCTCTCTTCGTAACATGAGGGGTCTGCTAGACAGCTGTTGAGTTGCTCCATCTTCTCTTCTAGTGCTTCAATCTCTACAGGAAGAGTATCTAAAGATTTTTTCTCTTTAAAAGATAGCTTTAGGGCTTTTGTTTTTGGCTTACTCTCTTTTGCAGGCTTTTCATCTTGAGATATGGTTGTTATCTGTGAGACTTCTCGTATCTCTTTTTCTATCTCAAGATATTGGCTGTACTGCTGAAATGACTCTTCAACTAGCCCATTGCCTTGAAATACAAAGAGCTTTTTTGCAATCTTATCGACAAAATAGCGATCGTGACTGACAATAATAACTGCGCCAGGAAAGCTTTGAAGTTGCTCTTCTAAAATATTAATGGTAGGAATATCTAAGTCATTAGTTGGTTCATCTAAAATAAGACAGTCAACTTGTTTTGTAAAGAGCAGGGCGAGGGCGACACGGTTTTTCTCGCCACCACTTAAGACTCCAATTTTTTTATCTAGGAACTCTCGTGGAAATAAAAAGTTTTTCAGATAGGCAAATACATGTAAATTTTTTCCTTGAACTTCAACACGGTCACCACCCATAGGACAGAATGTCTCAATGAGGTTCTTGGAGTCATCAAGCATTTCGCGGTGTTGATCAAAATATCCAATATTGAACTCACCCTGTTTAATAGTTCCTTCTGTAGGTTCAAGTCGTCCAAGTAGGGCTTTTAAAAGAGTAGATTTACCACTTCCATTTGGTCCGACAATGGCGATGACATCACGCTGTAAAATACGAGTATTGAAATTTTTAACTAAGAGCTTGTTCCCTAGTGTAAGTTCCAAATTTTCAACCTCAAAGAGCATCTTCTGCTTATTGACACTTTTATCACGGTTAAAATGTTTGGCTTCACGATGGAGCTCCACTTGAATTTTTCGAATTCTAGCAGGGTTGGTTTTAGCATCTTCTCGTAGATCAAGAACCCGTTTTTTTCGTCCTTCATTTCGTTTTAGACGAGCACGGACACTTTTGCCTAACCACTCATTTTCAGCTTTAAGAAGACGCAGCAGGTTATCATGCTGCTTCTGCATGGTACGAAGAAGTTCTGACTTTTGAGTCAGGTAGCTCGAATATCCTCCCTTGAACTCACGAAGCTTACAATCTTCTATCTCAATGGTCTTTGTCGCAATCTGATCTATAAAGTAACGATCATGTGAAATAAAGACAAGGGTGAACTTTTCCTTTAAAATAAGCTCTTCTAAAAACTCTACCATATAGACATCAAGATGATTGGTAGGCTCATCTAAAAGCAAGATATCTGGTTTTTGAAGCAGAAGTGAGGCGAGGGCAACACGACGCTGCTCCCCACCACTTAGCATAATTACAGACTTCTTTTCATACTCCTTGAGTTGAAAAAACTGCAGTACTCTCTCAATTTTTTCATCAAGATTCCAGGCACTGTGATGGTCAAGAAAGTTGGAAAGTTCTGAATGTTCTTTTAAGAGTTCAGGATTCTCAAAGTCTGTTGTAAGTTCATTTGAGATCTCCTCAAAACGTATGCGTGCACTTTTAAGTTCACCCAAGCCGGCCTCAACTGCTTCACGTACATTATGACCATCTTGAAATTGGGGCACTTGTGATAGCATTTTAATATGCAGATTCTGCTTGGTGATTCGCTTACCCTCATCGGCATCAAGTGTTCCGTTGACAATTTTCATAATGGTCGATTTCCCGCTGCCGTTTTTACCGACAATAACAATACGCTCACCCTCATCGACATGAAAGTTTATGGCTTCGAGAATTTTTTGTGCTTCGTAGTGTTTGGAGACGTTTAGTAAATCAACTAGTGCCATAGGTACCTTTTACATGTAAATTATTCACAAACAAGAACACGTTTAACGTACCATGAAGCGATATCTTCATCAGTGTAGTTGTACTCTTGTTGTAATTTTGGAATGGAGGCGTGGAGCAGTTTTGAACGAATAATACCAATGACAAGGTAAAAAACCAAAAAGGAGGCAACGCCGTAAAATAGATCATAACTTAACCAAACAATAAGTGCTAACACCGTGGAGCCAAATTTTAGCGACAGTGAGAGTAGCATCATAAAAACACGGCACTCTTTTTTAGTTAGTTGAGGTGTTGGTTCTATGTTGGGTATAAAATCATTTTTCATCGTGAGATTGTAGCATACAATCTAAAACAGCTAACCACTTATGACGAATAAACTAAACAAAAAATATACTTAAAGCGTCACATTAGGTTGATTTTTTTAAAGCATCTCTTAAATAACTTCTGTATTATTTCGAAAAACTAGGAGAATTATTATGAGTGAACCTACACTGCAAGATATTGAAGATTATGATACCTTAAAAGGTGAAAAACGACGTGTTGTTTGGGCTGTTATTATTTCAGGTCTTATCGTTGGTACGATTTATCTAGGTGCAAAAATTATCTATTCTGATGTTGATGATGCCTTACCAATTAAAGATAGTGTTGCTAAAGTACCATTAAAATAAACAGCTTCTTTGCTACAATGATAAAAAAATTTAAGGCGTAATATATGTTAATGTCTATTATGGCAATTTATACTATCTATATTCTTTTTAGAATCTATATTAGTGTGATGCAAATCGGTTTTATTAACCGTGCAAAAAAACAGCAAGCTGTGTTAATGAAGAGTGCTGAGTACATGCAGGCGGCAAAATATGCAATAGCAAAAGAGAAGCTCTCAATAGTAGGAACGTTTATTGAGTACCTGCTTTTTGTGTTTTGGTTAGGAACGGGAATTGTCTGGCTAGATAACCTTTTTTTAATGCAAGATGAACTCTACAAAGCAGTTGTTGTCGTACTGAGTTTTATTGTTATTGGTGGTATTGTCTCCTTGCCGCTAGAGTGGTATCAGAAATTTATTTTAGATGAAGAGTTTGGATTTAACCGTTCAAGTTATGGGCAGTATATAAAAGATACTCTTATTTCAACACTTCTAACACTGGTTATTGGTGGGGCTATTGTCTATGTTGTAGCGATGATTATGCAGAGTTCTGAGCTATGGTGGCTCTGGAGTTTTCTCTTTATTTTTGGTGTAATTGTACTGCTTAATATGTTCTTTCCGACAGTTAGAGCGATGTTTTTTGATAAAGTTACCCCTCTTGATGATGAAGAGTTAAATAGTAAGATTGCAGAACTGATGGATAAAACAGGGTTTCAAAGTAGTGGAGTTTTTATTAGTGATGCAAGTAAGCGTGATGCACGGCTTAATGCGTATTTTGGTGGTTTAGGAAAGACAAAACGGGTAGTGCTGTTTGATACACTGCTCAAAAAATTGACCCATGATGAGCTTTTAGCAGTCTTAGGACATGAACTGGGTCACTTTGCCCATGGTGATATCTACAAGAATATTGCAACAATGGGCGGGATGCTGTTTGTTATGTTTGCGATTTTTGGAAATATTCCGGAGACACTCTATTTAGAACTTGGCATTGCTGCTTCACCTCATGTGGTGATGATTCTTTTTATGTTATTGATGTCAATGCTTAGCTTTGTGATGATGCCGTTAATGGGAATTATTAGCCGCCATAATGAGTTTGAAGCAGATAGAACCGGTGCAGAACTTGGAGGAAAAGAGAACCTTGTTTCAGCACTGACAAAGTTAGTCACTGAAAACAAGAGTTTTCCACTCTCTCATCCGCTGTTTATCTTCTTTTACTATACTCATCCGCCAGTACTTGAGCGTTTTAAAGAGTTGGGTGTAGATATTTACTGTGGTGATGATAGCGCACTCGAGGGAACATGTCCGCCTCAAGAAGTGTAAAAGAGTGGCTTGAGTTTATCTCTCTAGCTTTAGAGAGTGTGGTTGAAAACCCAAAGCGTGAAGCAGAGTTGCTCTTTCGTGCCTATATGAAGCAAGACCAGCTCTGGCTTATTTTACATGTAAATGATATAGTGCCAAGTACACCAACTCTTTTTAACTGGATCGAGAGGCGTACCAAACATGAACCTTTAGAGTACATCACAAATGATGTTAGTTTCTATTCTCAAAACTTCTTTATTAAAGAGGGTGCTTTAATCCCTCGTCCCGAAACAGAACTTTTAATTGACAAGGTTCTTTTACATGTAAATCATAATGATGAACTTACCATTGCTGAAGTAGGAGTTGGAAGTGGGATAATTAGTATTATTTTAGCACAGCACCTGCCTAAGGCTCGGTTTATCGGAGTAGATATTAGTCCTAAAGCTTTAGAAGTTGCTAAAATAAATATTGAAAAATTTGAGTTGAGTGATAGAATTGAACTTCGTGAAGGAAGTCTGCTGACTACTATTAGTGAGCCTATTGATTTTCTTGTTTCTAACCCTCCCTATATTGCTATGGACGCTCCCTTAGAACAGAATCTCTCATATGAGCCTGATTTGGCACTTTTTGGTGGAAGTGTAGGGGACGAGATTATTAAAGAACTTTTAAATGAGGTAGAGAAACGCCACATAAATTATTTCGCATGTGAGATGGGATATGATCAAAAAGCTAAGGTTGAAGCCTATGTTAGAGACTTTAAGGTACAATCATTAGAATTTTATAAAGATTATTCCAAGTTTGATAGAGGATTTATTTTAAGGATGAGTGATGATTAAAAAAAGAAATATCTATGTTGAGTTAGCCTATTTGTTATTTTTAGGCGCGACATTAGGAGGCGTTTTAGTACTTGGAATCATGGTAGCACCTGTTATATTTAATTCAGATAATCATCTTACAATGGCACTTTTGGATCACTATAATGAAGGACTTTTGATGGGAGAAATATTTCATAGATTCTCTTACTGGATTTATGTGTTAACAGCAGTTGTCGCACTGTATGAAGTTTTGGAGTATAGAGCACTTCGACGTGATGCTGTAGCACAAGCTGCAACATTTGGTGTTTTGGCTACTGGGCTTATGTTTAGTGCCGTCTATACACCTAAAATTCTGGAGATGCAGTCACTTGGCAGTGAAGCAACTACGAGTGAAGCATTTGAAGCGTTACATATTGCAAGTGAAATTGACTTTAAAATTCTAGCCTTTGCATTAGCGCTACTATTTGTAAGACGTGTGATGCTATTAAGAACTATTAAATCATGATAGAGTTTAAAGAAGTCCATAAAAGTTTTGGAAGCAGAGAGATTCTTTGTGGAGTAAATTTAGAAATTCCACCTCATGAGACAACTGCAATTTTTGGAGTCTCAGGTGGCGGAAAATCAACAATTATTAAGCATATTGTAGGACTGCTTCAGCCTACTAGTGGAGATATTTTGGTTGATGGCATTAAAGTTAATGGTGCCAATGAGAAGACACTTTTGCAGATACGAAAGAAAGTCGGTTTTCTTTTTCAAAATGGAGCACTTTTTGATAGTATGAATATTAGAGATAATGTCGCTTTTCCAATTATTGAGCATCAAAAGCTTAGTCGCAAAGAGGTCAATAAGTTAATTGATGAAAAACTCTCTATGGTAGGTTTAAAGCCTTCTATTGTACGAGATCTGTTTCCTGAAGAACTTAGTGGTGGTATGAGAAAGCGTGTGGGTCTTGCACGAACCTTGGCATTAGAACCAAGCATAATTTTATATGATGAGCCGACATCAGGGCTTGACCCAGTAACAAGTAATCTAATTTCTCAAATGATACGGACACTACAAGATGAACTAAAAGTAACTTCAGTGCTTATTAGTCATGATGTCTCTGAGACATTTAAAGCGAGTGATAACTTTGCAATGTTGTTTGATGGAAAGATTATTGAGTTTGGAAATGAAGAAGCATTTAAAAATTCTACTAACTCTGTAGTTCAACAGTTTATTAATTCATCTTCTGAGGGACCTATTCAATTTGACTAAATAGTGTCTTTTTTGGTACCGAACTTCTGTTCCCACCACTCTTGGGCTGTAAACGTCTTCTTTTGAAGATTTTCTTCATCAAATGGGAACTCATACTCTTGTGTATATTTTAATACGGTCTCATAAGCTTCATTAATACTGGCACTCATCTGTGTAGCACTTTTAATATCATCTTGATGCTTGTCTGGATGCCATTGTCGCATTAAGTTTTTATATTTTAGTTTAATCTCTTGAAGAGTGGCTTTCTCATTTAAGCCAAGGAGAGTTTTGGCTTTTATGAGTTTAGTAAAAGAAGACATTTAGTGCAGAGTATTAATCTCTCTGCTGACGCATAAACGTTGGGATTTCAAGAAAGTCTTCATTAATATCACCACCAACAACAAGTTTAGGACGTCTAACAACTTGAGGTTTTACTGCTTCAGCTTCAGGGTTTTCATACTCAATGTTATTTTTCTTTTCACTTTCAAAACCGGTTGCAACTAATGTTATTTTGATGAAGTCCTCAGGAAGACTTTCATCTGATGTGGTTCCAAAAATAACTTCTGCCTCTTCATCGGCACTTTCATGAACTACTTCCATTGCTTCACTAAGTTCAATCATTGGAAAGTTTGGATGCATATTAAAGTGTACAAGTACACCCATTGCTCCATTAATTGACATGTTGTCTAGAAGTGGAGACTCAATTGCTGCCTTAATTGCTTCATAAGCAGCATTTTCACCTTGATGCTCACCTACACCCATAAGTGCCATGCCTTGATGACTCATAACGGTTTGAAGGTCAGCAAAGTCAAGGTTTATGTCATTGTCACCACTGGCAAGAATAACACCTGAAGTACCACTAACGGCTTGTGCTAAAACACCATCAACAATTTTAAAACTTTCTTTCATACCTAGTTTTCTATCTATAATAGAGAGAAGTTTGTCATTTGGAATAACAACAATTGAGTCACTTGCCAGTTTGAGTTCTTCTAAACCAGTTTCAGCAAGTTTTAGACGTTTACGACCTTCAAAACCAAAAGGTTTTGTTACTACTGAAATAGTTAAAGCTCCTATCTCTTTAGCGATTTGAGCAATAACTGGAGCAGCTCCCGTTCCAGTTCCACCACCAAGACCTGCAGCAATAAATACAATATCGGCACCATCTAGTTGTGCACGGATATCTTCATAATTCTCTAAAGCAGACTCACGGCCTACTTCAGGCTTCATCCCAGCACCAAGTCCTTTGGTGAGTTTACTTCCTAGCTGTATTTTAGTAGTCCCTGTTGTAGTATCTAATACTTGTGCATCAGTATTTGCCAATACCATCTCAATGCCAGCAACATTCTCATTGAGCATATGCCCAATCATGTTACCGCCACCGCCACCAACGCCTACAGCTACAATGCGTGCTCCAGTTAGTGGTACTGACTCTTCAATTTTAAATGGTTCCATGCTTCTCTCCTTAGTTGCTTAAAATAATTGGGTGACCCAATTCCAAAATTTACCAAACATCCCTGCTTCGTCACTATTTTTGTTTTTCTGATCTGGAAGTGAGGCAAGTTCACTTTTTATATCACCTATCTCTTCACTATTTGGAAGATCAATAGAGATAGCTTCGTTTCCAATGTCACCACTTATATCTGCTAACGATGCTACTCCACCTTCAGCAGGATCTTCATTAGAGTGGCGCATCTTTTTGTTGACATCGATTTCATAAGGTGAATATTTACCAGAAGCATAACGGATAAGACCTACTGCTCCTGAATAAGATGGGTCTCTGAGTGTATCGAAAAGACCATCCATCTCAATAGGCTTAGCAAGACGTACCGGCATGTTGTCAAAAATTGCAACCGCAAGTTCGCGAATGCCATCCATTTTTGTAAAGCCGCCTGTAAGAACAATACCTGCACCTATATGCTCTTTAAGACCACTTTTTTCAAGTGACTGTGCAATAATCATTAGCGTCTCTTCCACTCGTGCATAGATAACATTATGTACAACTTCTAATGAGACCTCATGGGTTGAGTTCTCATCACCAATAATTGGAAGTTCAATAAGGTCATTGCTTGGTGTATGTAGTGAACCATAAGTCATTTTAACACTGTCAGCCACATTAAGTGGTGTATGTAGTGCCATTGAGAGATCGTTAGTAATATGGTTAGAGCCGACTCCCAAAAAGTCATTATAACGAATAGAGTTTCCTGAGTGAATAACAAGGTTGCTGGTGCTGCCACCCATATCAATCACAGCGACACCGAGCTCTTTTTCATCTTCATTAAGTGTTGCAATTGCAGATGAATAACCGCTTAATAAGATGTTGTCTACTTCTACTCCTGCAGCTTTAACTGCTTTTTTAAGGTTGTGAAGATTTGATTTTTGTGTAGTGACAATATGGGTCTCTACTTCAAGACGTGATGCATTCATTCCTAGCGGGTCTTCAATAAAGTCTTGATCATCAACTTTAAAGTTATACGGCAGTGTATGAAGTACTTCATAATCATTTGGAATATTTGCGTTATATAAAGAGGTATGCATGACACGTTCAATCTCTTTAATACTAATCTCTTTATTGATAATGTTGACAATACCGCTGGAATTTAAACTTTTAGTATATGCACCAGATATAGAGACTGTTGCATTTTTAATGTCAGCACCCGATACTCTCTTAGCATCACTTAGGGCATTTTTAATAGACTTAGAGGCAAGTTCAATGTTAGTGATGCTTCCTTTTTTAAGTCCTTGTGCTTTTGCAATGCCAGCACCAGTTACTTTAACGTCATTGTCATCACTGACATCAGCAATGATGGCACATATCTTAGTGGAACCAATATCAATAGCTAAAACAGTTCGGCTCAAACTTACAGTCCTTTCACAAACATCTCTACAGGGTATTTGCTTTCAAGCAATTGAACAAGACCACGATTCAGCAGTGAGGTTTTCATCTGAATAACATTTTTGTCTTCTTCTGTTATAGATTTGTTAAGCAATTGTTGTTCCAAAATGTTGTACAGAACAATCTTTTTATCACTCAGCTCAACAAAACCTTGTTTGTCCTGTTTGTCAAAAATTGCATTTATAAACTCTGACGCTTCTTGTGGTGAAAGTCCTTCAATGCTACTAACGCTCTCACGAGAGACAAACTCTGTCTCATCTCCACTAAAGTCGGTACTGTTTTGTGCTAACTCTTGAAGCAATCTGGTTGTTTCAGAGCTGTTGTAGGCTAGTGTAACTTCATCTTTTGCCTGATCAAAACTCTTCTCGGTAGATGCTTCAAGGGCATCAAGCTTTAGAATCATAAAAGCGTTTCCTACTTTTCTAGGCTTTAAGAATGGCTTAGCGGTAGTGAGCTCTGTGATCTCTTTAAAAATTGCTGGACCAAAGATGTTGTTAGCACTATCAATTGCCATATGTTGAATTTCTATTGAGTCATCAAGCTTTCCTTTTTTAAATGCGATGTACTTTTTAAGAGCCTCTTTTTTACTCGCCTTTTCATTAAGTGCTTTGACTACTAGGTCCCTAGCACTCTCTAATTCTAAAATAGCACCTTCACTATCTTTAAAGTCATGCTTGTTTTCATTGTAATATGTTTGAATTGCTTCGTCAGTTGCATCTGCTGAGATAAACTCCTGTTTTATAAGTGATGTTTTATATGATGGCAATGTCATGAAGTTGCTCTTGTGCATTTCCCAATAAGCATTGATGTTCTCATGGCTAGAGTCAACTGTCACCATGCTGTTATCTAAAATTTTGTAACTAATTTTATCTTCAATACCCATAGCACTATTTATGAGCTCTTTTTCTAATGAGAGTACTGATGGATTGAAAATTTTAAAAACTTTTGAGATTAACATTGACTTTTTGACATCTTCTTCATACTCTCTCATTGAAAGTCGATTCTGCTTTAATGTTTTTTGATAGACATCTTTGTCAAAAGTACCATTGTTATGAAAAACAGTTTGAGTTTGAATCTCTTTTAAAAGTTCTTCATCGCTAACACGAAGTTTATAGCTCTTGGCAAGATTTAAAATTAGAGCCTGATCAATAAGTTGACGAATTGCCTGCTTTTGAAGTCCAAATTGTTTAGCTTTCTCTTCATCAAAGTTTCCTTGAAACATCTGAGCATATTGCGCATAAAGTCTGCTGTAGCTTTTTTGAAGGTCTGCATTGGAAATTGGCACTTCTCCAACTTTTGCAATAGCAGTTGCTTTATCTCCATAGCTGTATTGTCCCCAGCCAACAAAACCGGCTCCAATAAAAGCGATAGTTGAAATCCACATTGTGATAATGAGGTATTTTTTATGTCGTTGCATCCATGTAATCATTGTAGTATTAACCTTGATAGAAGTATTGTATATATATGGACTGTATTTTAACATATTTATATCGATTTATGAATATAAATTTTACTATTTTTTGTGAATTAAATAATATTTGAAAATTTAATGCTTGTTTTGTTAGTTTTAGAGAATAAAAATAGAACTCAATAAAAAACAGTCCCCTGTTTATAGGGATTTGTGTAGATATGCTTCTGTTAGTATCAAAAACGATTAGTTATCTATATCGAGCGCGGCTGTTTTAGAATTGAGCATTAAAAGACGACAGCTTTTCTCTAAAATTGCCAACTGTTTTGCCATCTCATGCAGATCACGATTGTAGGCATAAACACCGTAGCCCTTAATGACTATTATATTGGATTGGCTATGAGAAAAATATTGAGAGATAGCAGTGGTAGCTCTGTCATACCAGTCATCAAACTCTTTAGGATCATAGACATAAATAGCAGGAAACTCTTTTTTCCCAAAGTAATCAAGTGGTGAAATTACGTTGTGCATTAGAGAATATGCTACAGTAAATGGTGGCATTGTGAAAGAGATGAACTTTGCGTCACTATGCTGTTGATATATCTCTTTGTGAATCTCTGCATCAAGACTAGCTTTTTTCCAACGGTAGTCTTTATTAAAATAGAGTTCCACTAAAGAGTTCTCATTAATATCATCAAAAATGGCCTCTTTGTGATTTATTACAAAGAGATTTGATTCTACCCGAGCAGAGATTGAACCGTGATATATTCCAAAAAAATCTTTTCGAAACATTGACAATGACAGCGTGCCTAACTGTTGTTTAATGCGTTGTATATTCATAGAAGCATTGTACAATAAAATGTTTTAAGTCGTTATAATGTAAAATACATGTAAAAATTATATTAAGGGCAAGCTTGCAAGATATTCCCCATATTCCTGTACTGTATCGAGAGGTGATTGATGCTTTTAGTGAGATACAAGAGGGAGTGATTATTGACTGTACCATGGGTTATGCTGGACATAGTTCAATGATTTTAGAGTCAAATGCAAAGATTAAGTTAATTGGAATTGACCAAGACCAGACTGCAATTGACTTTTCAAGTAAGCGGCTTGCTCCATTTACAGGGCATTTTGAGATTTATAAAGGACGTTTTTCTTCTGTTATAGAGAAAGTAATTCAAAATGAAGATGTTCAAAAAATTAAAGGTGTTTTAGCCGACATTGGTGTCTCATCGCTACAGCTGGACCAGATGGATAGAGGCTTTTCATATGAGAGTGATGTCCTTGATATGAGGATGGATCCAGAGGCACCGCTTAGTGCTGCTGATGTTGTTAATGGGTATAGTCAATCAGAGCTTGAGCGTATTTTACGTGAATATGGTGAAATTAGAAACTATAAAAAAATTGCCTCTGTAATTATGCAGAAGCGACCTTTTAGCTCATCTAAGGAGCTTTCTGATGCAGTCAAGCCTTATGCACCACGGGGTAAGAAAATTCATCCAGCAACATTAGTTATGCAAGCCATCCGTATTGAAGTTAATGATGAGTTGGGTGAGCTACAGCGTCTTTTAGATGCCATTGAAGCATCTAAATTGCACACTGCTTACATCGCTATTATCTCATTTCACTCTTTAGAAGATAGAATTGTCAAGCAGCGTTTTTCCAAATGGGCTAAAAATTGCCTCTGTAGCAGTGAGGCTATGCGATGTACTTGCGGTAATAATAATGCACTTGGTAGAGTCATTAGCAAAAAGCCAATTATGGCCAAAAGTGATGAGTTAAAGAAAAATCCTCGAAGTCGTAGTGCAAAAATGCGTATTTTCAAGATGGAACGAAGCTATGAGTGAAAAAAGTGATATCTTAGAAGAGGTGCAGGGTATTATAACTCCACTGCCAAAAATGGGCCTAAGATACCTTGTTGGTATGTTACTAACTGTTACAATGATTCTTCTTGTCTCATTTCCTAAAATTTATGTTCAGAATCAAATTTACTACAAAAGTCGTGATATAGCAGTACTTAAACGTGAGTTTAATGCATTAAAAGAGGAAAATCGAGTGATTACTTCAAAAGTAGAATCAATTCGGTTTAAAAACCAGATATTAGATACACTGTTTTAAAATTACTTTAGAGGTGCCTTTAAGTAATTTGTGAGATAAACTGATTTATAATTGTTGCAACTTACAAATAAGGTAGTTAGTTATGATTTTTTTACGCTCTTTTTCTATAAGCTTGTTGCTTTTTGCTGTGACACTGTTTGCCAGTTCAAACAATCCTTTTGAACATCGTGCACCATTTAAAAGTGCTAGTATTAGTTATAGCCTAGATGGTACAACTCAAGGAAGTTCGGTTCTTTACATTAAAGATTACGGTAAATACCTCTCAGAAAGAGAGAAGACGAGTATGATTATGTTTGGATTTTCAAAAGAGGAAGATAAACTTACAATTACTACTCCAGACTGGATCTATACTGTTGATATGTTGAGTAAAAGTGGATCCAAAGTGACAAATATGGAAAAGTATTTGAAGCAGGAGTATGAGAAACTCTCATCATCAGATAAAAAAACCGTACAGAAAAATTCTAAGAAGTTTGGTACTAACGTAGCACAAACAATGGATGGCAGCGTAAAATTTAATGCTGCGATGATTCACGGTTACAGTTGTGATAAAGCAAGCATGATGGGAGCAACTACTTATAGTATTCATAATACGGCTATTTTGTTGAAAATGGAAGGTACTACTTTAGGAATGACTCTAAAAAAAGAGGCTACAAAGATTGAGAAAGGAGCTGTTGACGTATCACATTTTGACGTGCCATCAGGAGTAGATATTACCCACGACACGAGTGCTGATGCTATGATGAAACAGCATGCAGCGACAATGATACAGATGCTACTTAATCCCAACCAAAAATCGGTATCAGCAACGCCACCATCGGTGAAAGAACCGCTGCACCCAGCACCTACAGATAAACCTGAGCCTAATGATAATAAAGAGCTAGAAGAGGCAGAAGAGGCAGTGGGAAAACTTTTTAAATCACTTTTTTAGTCAAAGGCTTCTACTTGATAAAACGTTTTATTGAATTCGCAATTGATAAACCCCTTTTAAATCATATGTTTATGCTCTTTATTATTCTACTTTCAGTGTTTGCTTACATTAACATTCCAAAAGAGATTTTCCCTCCTGTTCAGATGGATAAAATTAGTATTAGTGGTGCTTATTCAGGTACAAGTGCTGATGTCTTAGATAAGATGGCTGTAAAAAACATTGAAGATGATCTAAAAAATATTAACGAACTTGATGATGTACAGACTGTGATTAAAAATGGTGTATTCTCCATGACAGTAGATATCAAACCAAATTCTAACAATATCAGTGTTTTAAATGATGTTAAAGATGTTATAGCAAAAATTAAGCGTGATCTACCATCGGACATGAATGAGCCAATTGCTAAAATACATGTAAATGAGATTCCTTTAGTTTTAATTGCTATAGCTGGGGATGTTCCAACTGTAGAGCTTCTAAAATATGCAGATGAATTAAAAAGCTCACTTAGCGGTTTTAAAGACCTGAGTGATATTAGTATTCGTGGTGATGCTGATGTAGAGTTGGTTATTCGCATTAATGAGAAAAAAATCAGAGCTTATGACTTAGATGTCAACTTGGTTATCTCTGCCCTACAAAACTTAAGTTCTATTTTTCCTATTGGAACCATAAAAGAGCAGGGCGAACATCTCTATATTAGTACCTATAATGGTGAAAAAGAGCAAAAAAGTATTGAAGACAGCCTCATAACCGTTGGCAGTAAACGTCTTCGTTTAGGAGACATAGCTGACATCTCATTTGAGTTGAGTGACGAGAGTGAGTTGTCACACTATAACGGTGTTAAAAATATTTCAGTCAATATTAATAAGGCAAAAACAGGAAGTTCTATCGCTTTAGTTAAAGAGATCAGAACAGTAATGAAAGATTATACTAAAAAATATCCTAACATAAAGTTTGAAATCTATACAGATACTTCGGTCTGGATTAAAAACCGTCTCAATACAGTCTTTGCAAACATTTTGTTTGGCTTGATGTTGGTATTTCTAGCTATGTTGGTCTTTGTTAATCGTGGGATTGCTCTTGTTGTTGCCATGGGAATTCCTCTTAGTTTTATGATTGGGCTTGTTGCTACAAATTACTTAGGCTACAGTCTTAATATGCTCTCTTTACTAGGAGCGCTGATTGCTCTTGGAATGTTAGTAGATGAGGCGATTGTAGTTGCTGAAAATATCTACCGACATCTAGAAGAGGGAAAAGATAGACGTGAAGCTGTTGTTATTGGCTCTTTAGAGATGTTCCCAGCAGTACTAACTGCTACAGCAACGACTGTTTTTGCTTTTTTACCGCTACTTATTTTATCTGGAGAGATGGGGACATTTATTAAAATTCTTCCAGTTATGATTTCTATTTTACTAATTAGCTCACTATTTGAAGCATTCTATTTTCTACCACTACACTCATATGAGTTCTTACGTATTCGTAAAGAGGGGCATATGACACACTCTATTTGGGAGCATCTGTGGAGATGGTATGACACCGTTTTACATGTACTTTTTAAGAGACGAATTCTCTCACTAATTATTATGGTCACACTTATTGTGGGGGCTACTGCACTCTTTATTAAGAACAGCAAATTCCAACTTTTCCCTGACTTTGATGTGACTCAGGTATATGTGAGTGGAAAGGTAAATATTAACAATGATCTTGATGAAACAGAGGCTATTGTCTCTAAAATTGAAAAAATACTTCTTGAAAAGCTAGACAAAGAAGATATGTCTTCAGTTACTTCTGTTGTAGGTATGAGAATGAATGCTAAAAATGAGGCAGAGCTAAATGAAAACCTTTTTCAGGTGTTTATTGACCTACATGAACGTGCACCAGATAATCTTTTTAATAAATATATAAATCCTATTTTATCATTAGAGTATGACGCAGATCTGCTAAAACGTCATAATACTGCCAAGTCCATAAGCGAAAATGTTCGAGAGTGGATGGAACCACTAAAAAGTGTTGAAAAAGATGGTGAAATACTTTTTGAAGAGCTCAGTGTCACTATTGCAGGAACAGGAATTGTAGCACATGATGTTGAGATTGCCTTAGGTGGTAAGGGCGACGAGGCATTACTTAGTGGACTTGAGAAGCTTCAATCAAGACTAGGAGAGATTGTTGGTGTTCATGACATCGCTAATGATGCTGATACAGGTGAGAAAGAGTTAAAGCTTAGAGTTAATGACTATGGACAAAAACTGGGATTTAATGAGCAGGTCTTAAATGCACAGTTGCGCTCATATTACTTAAAAGGTGAGTATGGCAAGATGTTTAATGAAGAGGGGTTGGTGCGTATCCGTATTGAGGGTAATAAAAAAGATACACTCTCCTCAATTTATGGGTTTGAGTTACAGATACCAGGCTCTGGAGAGTTTATTGCTCTTTGTGATGTAGCTGATTTTATTCTTGAAAAGTCATATGTAAAAATAAACAAAGAGAATGGAAAACGAATACGTTCTGTGGTCGCATCACTAGATAAAAAAATCATTACATCTGAAGAGTTGATGCAAGGTATTGAGGCAACACTTCAAGAGTTGCAAGATGATGGCTATAGTGTAGATATTAAAGGAGAACAAGAGGAGAATGCTAAAACAAAACAGGAGATGGCACAAGCAGGTATTGCAGCCATAATTTTAATTTTTATTACCTTAGTATGGCTCTTTGATTCACTTAAACTATCACTTATTGTCTTAAGTACCATTCCTTTAGTGCTACTAGGCGTATTTGTGGGTCATCTGTTAATTGGGCTCAATATGACAATGCCTGGCATGCTTGGTGTTGTTGGCTTGATGGGTGTTGTGGTTAATGATGGGCTAATAATGGTCAGTTTTATTAAAAAGGCAAGCTCTTTTGAGGAGTTAATGCAGTTGGCACGAACACGTCTGCGTCCTATTTTACTTACTTCTATTACAACTGTGTTGGGTCTTTCAACACTTATTTTCTTTGCCTCAGGTCAAGCAATGATACTGCAACCAATGGCAGTGTCGCTTGGTTTTGGAATTATCTGGGCAACGGTACTGAATTTAATCTTTATACCGCTTCTCTACTCTGTTGTATTTAGAAAAAAGTTAGTTGGTAATTCTAATTGAATATAACGTCAATTTAAGTTATACTACTAAAATTTAAAAAAAGGTTCTATTATGGCAAAACTTTCAGATATTGAGGGTATTGGTGAAACATACCAAAGTAAGTTAAAAGAGGCAGGAATTGCTACACTAGAGAAACTTCTTGAAGCGGGTGCCAAACCAGCTGGTCGTGTAGCGGTAGCAAAAGAGTCAGGAATTAGTGAGAAGTTAATCTTGACATGGGTAAACAAAGCAGACTTATCACGTGTGAAAGGGATTAGTTCTCAGTATGCTGATCTATTAGAGTTCTCTAATGTCAATACAATCCCTCAATTAGCAACTCGTAACGCAGAGAACCTAGTGGTTAAAATGGAAGAGGTAAATGCAGAGCGTAACCTAGTACGTAAAGTTCCGGTTCTTTCACAAGTGCAAGGTTGGATTGCTCAAGCAAAAGAGTTACCGCGTATTTTAGAATACTAACTGATATTGCGCACTTTTATCTTTTGTCTTTATAATGCTTTCTTATCTTTAGAAATGAGAACATATAATGGTTAAAGAACTCGTATTATTCCCCGATGACAGAATTAATTTAGTTTCAGCAGATGTGAGAGTGTTTGATGAAAGCATTGCAGAGTTAATTCAGGACATGAAAGATACAGCTGAAGCAAATGGTGTCGATGGTCTAGCAGCCATTCAGATAGGGGCACCACTTGCTATTGTTGTAATCAAAAATGACAATGGTGAGTTTCTTGAAATTCTTAATCCACGCATATTAAATAAAAAAGGTTCTGTAGAGTCACTAGAGAGAACGCTCTACTTAGGTGATGTAGAACGAACTATAAATCGTTATGAAAGCATCTCACTCATCTACGATGATAGAGACGGTAATCAGCACTCTTTAAAAGCAAATGGTTACCTCTCTTTACTGATTCAGAGAAAGTTTGATTATGTATTTGGTGGTAGTTTTGTAACAAAAATGGATGCCAAGGAGCGTAAAGGTGTTGAAAAAGAGATGGCAAAAGCAGGTGTTGCTGGAAGCTTTAGCGACAATGGACCTGTTTCAGGTCGTGACTACTTCAAGAGTGTTATGACTAAGCTTTTGGTGTTAGAATTTTTAACACTTTTTGCACCACTGTTTAGTTTTGAGTCTGAGACAATAGCTTCATTTTATAGCTTCGACTTTTACGTTAGTATTATACTTATTATTCTAAATATTGCTTATTTCGCTTACGCTAAATGGGAAGCTGATAGAGTTATATCGTGTACGGGATGTCAAGTTGTTAATTTTGTGAGTATCTCACTGCAATATTTTGTTATGACTGTTATTTTATTTACTGCAAGTTACTATATTCTTCAACCTTAATCTTAAGAAAAATTATATATCCTTTCATATACTAAAGTATGTGTGAGGTAATTAATGACTGATAAACTTTTAATAGTATGGAGCAGCAGTGATGTTGAAGTGGCTAAAAAAATGGTGCTTCTCTACTCTAGTGTTATTTTACCACGAGGGTATTGGGACGAAGCGCATCTCATGGTTTGGGGACCCTCTGCAAAACTGTTAGCTGAAAATAGTGAGCTTCAAGAGATGCTAAAAACTATTGCAAAAACAGGGGTAGAACTCTCTACTTGTGTAGTCTGCACCGATGACTATGGTGTAACTGAGCAGTTACGCTCTCTTGGGATTGACCCTATCCATACTGGTGAGTTGATGACAAATGCACTGAAAAATGACTGGAAAGTGATTACTTTTTAATGGAGAATTTATGAGTTTTAAAACTGCGATATTTCAGGTGCAATAGTTTGAAAATAATTGATACATTTATTGAGATGGTAGAAAATGGTGAATATGCTGAAGCGCACGAGGTTTTAGAAGATGATTGGAAAGCATTTCGTAAAGAGGGAAAAAAAGATGAGAATAATTTTTATAATAAAGGATAATCATGGCACACATACTAGCTTCAAAACAGGCTCCTAAGGATATTTTAGAAAATATTCCTCAGTTAATATCAGCATACTACACTCAAAATCCTGATGTTAAAGTGCCGACCGAGCGTGTCTCGTTTGGAACATCAGGACATCGTGGAAGCAGCAGTAAGAGAAGTTTTAATGAAGCACATATTTTTGCCATTACTCAGGCAGTGTGTGAGTACCGAAAATCTGCAGGTATTACAGGAGCACTGTTTATTGCAAAAGACACTCATGCACTGTCCACTTCGGCACAGTTGAGTGCAATACAGGTATGTGTTGCAAATGGAGTTACATGTAAAATTGCAAAAAATGATAGTTATACACCAACCCCTGTTGTATCATTTACTATTTTACAAGCCAATAGAGACAGTAAAGTGCTTTGTGATGGTGTTGTCATTACGCCATCACATAATCCTCCTAGTGATGGTGGTTTTAAATACAACCCTCCTCATGGTGGACCTGCCGATGCTGACGTAACTTCTCTTATTGAGAAGCGCGCCAATGAAATTTTAAACAGTGGACTTGCTGAAGTTCAAAAAGTTTCATTGGATGTAGCATTAAAGAGTGATTTTCTTGAAGAGTTTGACTTTATTACTCCCTATGTCTTAGGGTTAGAGACTGTTATTGATATGGCAGCAATTAAGGCTGCTAACTTAAAGATTGGCGTTGATCCTTTAGGTGGATCTGGAATTGCGGTGTATCAAAAAATTAATGAGATATATGGTCTCAACATGGACATCGTAAATGAGCATGTTGATCCGACCTTTAGCTTTATGAGTTGTGATCATGATGGAAAAATTCGTATGGACTGTTCATCTGCTTATGCCATGAGCTCTCTTATTGCATTAAAAGATGAGTATGATATTGCATTTGCCAATGACCCCGATTTTGATCGTCACGGTATTGTTACACCAAGTGTCGGTCTTATGAATCCTAATCACTATTTAGCTGTTTCGATTTGGTATCTGTTTTCACATCGTCACGCATGGTCTCATAGTCTTGGCATTGGAAAGACAGCTGTTTCAAGCTCTATGATTGACAGAGTAGCAGACTCTTTAGGTAGAGATGTTCACGAAGTACCAGTTGGTTTTAAATGGTTTGTTGAGGGGCTAAATAACGGCTCGCTTGGTTTTGGTGGTGAAGAGAGCGCTGGGGCTTCATTTTTATGTCATGACGGTAGTGCTTTTTCTACTGATAAAGATGGGATTATTATGAACCTACTTGCTTTGGAAATTAGGGCTACTACTAAAAAAGATCCTGGTGAGATCTATGGAGAGTTTGAAAAAAAGTTTGGAGTATCTTACTATGCCCGTATTGATGCTCCAGCTACATTTGAGCAAAAAGCCTTACTAAAAAATCTTACTGCAGATAATATCTCTTCAACAACTTTAGCAGGTGAAACGATTGTAGATAAGTTTACAAAAGCAAGTGGAAACAGTGCTAAAATTGGTGGTCTAAAAGTAGTGACAAAAAATGGCTGGTTTGCAGCACGACCATCAGGAACTGAAGATATCTACAAAATTTATGCTGAGAGCTTTATCTCTGCTCAGCACCTAAAGCAGATTCAAGATGAAGCAAAAGAGATTGTATTATTAGCTATCTCTTAGTATTTAGATATAATTTCAAAAAATTAAATAAGAGTAGTTATGAACTTTATTGAAACACGTGGAAATGATGGACAGCACCCTGTAGAGGTGACTTTTTCTGAGGCAATTTTAAGCCCAATCGCTTCGTTTGGTGGTCTATATGTACCTAAAGATCTACCTAAATTAGGTCTGGATTTTTTAGAAAAACATAGAAATTCTCACTACAAAGAGCTTGCAGCAGATTTTTTACATGTATTTAATATAGATGTAAAACAAGATGTTATAGATGACGCTTTGGCGCTTTATGATAAGTTTGATGACCCAAGTAATCCTGTTCCTGTGGTAAAAGTAAAAGATGATCTTTATGTGAGTGAACTTTACCATGGACCTACCCGTGCTTTTAAAGATATGGCACTGCAGCCTTTTGGAAAAGTGCTTTCTGCTATTGCACAAGAGCGAAATGAGAATTATCTTATTTTAGCAGCAACTAGTGGTGATACCGGTCCTGCTGCACTAGAGACTTTTAAAAATCAGAGTAATGTTAAAGTGGCATGTATGTACCCAGCCAAAGGGACTTCTGATGTACAGCGTCTCCAAATGGTAACAGAAGAGGCGACTAACTTAAAAGTTATTGGAATTGAAGGAAACTTTGATGATGCTCAGAGTGCTTTGAAAAACCTCTTGGCTTCAAGTAGCTTTAAAGCGACTTTAAAAGAGAAAAATATTGCTCTTTCAGCAGCTAACTCAGTAAACTTTGGACGTATTATTTTTCAGATTATCTATCATATTCACAACTATCTCGAAGTGGTTCGCCAAGGTGCTGTTGCTATAGGTGAGAATGTCTATCTTAATGTACCAAGTGGAAACTTTGGAAATGTTCTTGGTGGATACTATGCGATGGAGATGGGTCTTCCGGTTGAAAAGTTAGTTATTGCATCTAACGAGAATAATATTTTAACACGTCTTATCAATACAGGTATTTACGATATGCGTGATAGTGAGTTAATTTTAACTACATCACCTGCAATGGATATTTTAAAGTCATCTAATGTAGAACGTGTTCTTTACGGACTTTATGGAGCAGAGCGAACTCGTGAGTTAATGCACGATTTAGATACAAAGCAGATGTATGAACTTACGGCACAGGAGCTAACACAACTAAAAGAGCTATTTGTAGCAGACTACTGCAGTGATGATGAGGGGAAAGCGTACATCAAAAGTGCTTTTAACGATGGGTACTTGATGGACCCACATACTGCGACATGTTTCAAAACGTACGATACATGTAAATCTAAAGAGTTAGTGATGATTGCTTACTCAACGGCAGAGTGGACAAAATTTTCGCCAACAATTGCTAATGCACTAACAGGTGAGAATGATACGCAAGATATTGATGCGTTAGAGTCTATTTCAAAAGAAGCTAATGTTGCTATTCCTGCAATGATCCAAGAGCTTTTTAATAAAGAAATTACACACAATGGTGTGATTGAAAAAGAGAATATTGAGAGAGAAATTCTCTCTTTTATTTAGAGTAAGTAATTTACATGTAAATTACTTACTTATGCTGCCCGCTACGGTAACCTGGATGCTGATAGTCATTACGTTCACAGCCGCTTTGCAGCAGTGTGAGCATTAGTAAAACTCCAACAAGAACAGTTGTTTTAATCATAATAAAAATCCTTTTATATCTGCTTGAGTGACATGCCACTCTCCATATTCTTAATCTCAACATCACCTGAGAAGATAAGGTCATTGTTGGCTTTTAGTGCTTTTTTAGAGATTTTATCTGGATAATCAATATTGCGTAAGATATGCTTTATGCACTCAATACGAGCTTTTTTCTTATTATCTGATTTAATGACCGTCCATGGTGAATGCGTTGTGTGTGATGCTAACAACATAGAATACTTAGCAATAGTGTATTTATCCCAAAGCTCTTGAGACTTCTGATCTACCGGAGATAGTTTGTACTGTTTTAGTGGATCTGTCTTGCGCTTTTCAAATCGACGTGCCTGCTCTTTTTTAGAAACTGAAAAGTAGAATTTAAACATAATAACATCAGAATTTACCAGCATACGCTCAAATTCAGGAACCTCATGTAAAAACTCTTTATGCTCTTCTTGGTTACAAAAATTCATAACAGGTTCAACACCACCACGGTTGTACCAACTTCTGTCAAACAGAACAATTTCGCTTGCTGATGGCAGGTGTGATGTGTAGCGTTGAAAATACCACTGTGTTCGTTCAGTGTCGGAAGGTTTGTTAAGTGCAACAACACGAGCACCACGAGGATTAAGATGTTCTGTAATGCGCTTAATTGTACCACCTTTCCCAGCTGCGTCACGCCCTTCAAAGATCATTAGAAGTTTCTTGCCACTGTCTTTGAGGTGGTTTTGCATTTTAAGAAGTTCAATTTGAAGGGTACGCAACTCATCTTCATAGTCAATAACCTCTTGTTTTACCCAGACAGCCACACGCTTTTTAGATTTTTTTCCACGATGCTCATTCTCTTTTTTACTATTTTTACCTTTTTTACGTCGATCTTCATGCGTATGGTCTTTTAGTTTTGAACCGTCTTTTAACTCATCTTTTAGCATATTTCTTTTAGAACCCATGCTTATCCTTTAAATCATCTTATAGCTATTATAGAGCAGGGTAGTTTAAAAAGAGTTATAAATTAGCGTATCAATTTCACTTATGTTACTTGTCGTTGCAAAACAGCTCTGTAATCCACAAATCATATAGCCATCACTCTGTGGATCAAACTTTTTAAGGGCGTAGGGGTAGTGTAAAAAACCTACATGTAAATTACTCTTAATAATTCTATCTTCTTTAATGTAGCGAATCATCTGATTAAAAAGGTAAGGTGAATTAATAGGTTTTCGTGCTAAATCATAAGAGTAGTACTCTAATGTTTTAAAAGCAAAATGGCGATATTTTTCATCTAGAAGTGAACCAAGCGAGAGGAGCAAGTCAACAATAACACCTACTGAACCAGGATAAGAGCTGTCAGATATATCTGCTTTGGTCTCAAACTCATCTCTACTAAAGTACCACATTCCTTTGTCGTAATATCGCTCTAATGCAGCATTTGCCATCTTCTGTGCTTTAATTAAATAGTGCTCATCATAGGTATTCTCATACGCTGCAATAAGTGTGACTCCTAGGTAGGCGTAATCTTCAAGGAACGCTTCTATTTTTGGAGTTTTATGAATAAGTGTAGAGTGGTAGAGTCTGTTGTCAATAAGCATTATCTCTAGTAAAGCGTTTAGATGTTTTACGGCAATCTCTTTGTAGGAAGCATCAATACTGCTAAGTGCAAATAGGGCTTTAATCATCATTGCATTCCATGAGGTTTGAACTTTTTTATCAATAAACGGGTAAATCCTTTTCGTTCGCCGCTCTTTTAAGAGCTTCTGTACCTTAGAAAACCACACTGGTCTAGAGTTGTCTTCCACTCTAGCAATAGAGCTGCCTTCAAAATTTCCATTTGGTGAGATATTTAGTTTAATTAAGATTGTCTCACTCTCTTTTTGAGTAAATCCGTTCTGCGTTAAGAGTTTAAGCGTCTCATCATAATTGTAGATAAAATATTTTCCCTCTTCCCCCTCCGTGTCAGCATCACTCGCTGAGTAAAATTGAGCGTTCTCACTCATAAACTCAAGCATAAACTCTGCAATTTCTATGGCAGTTCTTTTAAGGGTCTCATTGCCAAAACTGTGAAATGCTTTAACGTAAAGTTCACAAAGCAGACCATTGTCGTAGGTCATCTTCTCAAAATGTGGAACCAGCCACTCTCTGTCAACACTGTAGCGGCAAAAGCCTCCGTCTATGATGTCATAAATACCACCACGCTGCATCGATGTTAGTGTTTTAACTGCCATATCTTTGGCATCGTCGTTTCCTGTAAGTAAAAAGAGATTCATTAAAGAGTTAAGTGTTGAAGTGTGCGGAAATTTCGGTTCAACCGAGAAGCCTCCAAAACTTTTTTCAAAGTTGTCACTACACTGCTTAATAAAGGTATTTGAAATCTCAAATTTAAGGTGTGTTGCCTCTTTTGGATGCGTGTGGTGCTTTAAGAAGCCCTCAATCTCATCGGCATTTTCATAAAGTTTTGGGTCATTTTCACTAATTTTTTCACTAATAATTCGTGTTAGCTCTGAAAACCCCATGGACTGATTTTTACTCTCTACAGGTAGGTAAGTTGCTGCAAAAATAGGTTTGTTTTGTGGAGTAGAAAAAATTGAGGTAGGCCAGCCTCCTGGACGACGATTGAGTAGCATATGTACCTCTTGATAATACTTGTCAATATCGGGACGCTCTTCACGGTCAACTTTAATGCTAACAAAGTGCTCATTCATAAAAGCAGCCACTTCCTCATTTTCAAATACTTCATGTTCCATAACGTGACACCAGTGACATGAGCTGTAGCCTATGGAGATGAAAATAGGTTTATCTTCACGCTCTGCTTTTTGGAAGGCTTCATCACCCCATGGGTACCAATCTAGGGGGTTGTCTTTATGCTGTTGCAGGTAAGGAGAGTCTTCATATTGTAATAAGTTTGCCATTTTTAAATCTTTTACATGTAAATTTTGTAGTATCATAGGTAAAATAAGTTTAAAAACTGCAATAAGTGTCGATATAGTGGTATGGTTAAGGTGGCTTTAACGAGAGCTTTCCTATACTAAAAGTATTAAAATTAAACGTAAAAGGGTAAGAAGATGAAGAGAAGTGGTTTTACACTTATTGAATTGATCTTTGTTATTGTAATTATTGGGGTGCTTTCGGCTGTTGCAATTCCTAAGTTTGCTAACTTAAAGCAAAATGCTGAGGCTTCGAATACCGTAAAAGTAGCGAGCGATGCATTTAGTTCCATACCATCTGCTTATGTCAATATAGTTGACTTAGAGGAAACTAAAACTTCAGCAAATGTTACGTTGAGTGATTTAGTAACTATTTCAGGAAAAGGTTGGGTAATAGGTGGAAGTGGCGCTGGAAATGGACAGACTGCAATATTTACAGACAGTGCAGTAGTTGCAACACTTACCTTGAATGCGGCAGATAGAAATGTTACATTAGTTATTAATTGTGATGGATTTACAGATTCAAAAACAACAGCTAAATGTAATGTAATTGCCAATGATGATCAATTAGATACTCTTACATATTAGTATTTATGAAAAAAGCCTTCACGCTAATTGAACTAATCTTTGTAATTGTCATTATTGGTGTGTTGGCATCCGTTGCTGTTCCAAAGTTCTCCGGACTCAGTGACAACTCTAAAATCTCTGCGGAACTTTCTACTGCTTCGTCGGTTCAAGTAGCCCTCGATGCTTGTAACGGAGAGTGGATTATTAATGAGGGAACATTTACCTGTGGTGCTTCTATTGCTTCTGCTGACTTGAATACTCATGGATACCCTGACTCTTTAGGAAGCCCATTAGATGCTATCTTAAAAAATGCTACTGCTATTGGATGGACGCTTTCAGGTGGTCAATACAAAGGTCCGGCATCAAACAGTGCTAAAGGTGCTTCTACATGTAAAACTGGAAAACCTTGTAAAACACGACACTGGGCATACAACTCTACTAATGGAACATTTACTTTAACTGACGACTAGTCCAAATACGAAGTAATTCTCATTTTTATATCTCATTAACTTTATGAATTATCCACAAAGCAAAGCCTAAAACTATTGCTGAGACAATAGCAATAGTGAGTGTTCCAGCTTCATTTTCCATTAATATTTCTCCTTATAAACTTACATTCCCATAGTTTCTGCCATGGACCACATTGGCAAGAAAATTCCAAGGGCTAAGACAAGCACAAACCCTGCAATTGCACCAATTAAAATAGGCTCAATCATGGTCGATACATTATCTATAATATTATCATATTTTGCATTATAGTACGAAGTTATTTTATCTAACATCACATTGAGTGCTCCCGCATCTTCACCCGCTTTTAACATCTGCAAAATCATACTCTCAAAAAAGTTTGATGACTCAAACCCCTCATGTAAAGAGCGCCCCTCCTCAACGGCATCAGTAATCTTATTAAACTGCTGTTTCATGTAGCGGTTGTCAACTACCCCAGTAGCAGCTTTTAAAGCATCGACAATAGGAATACCGGCATGAACTAAAACATTAAAAATATAGACAAAACGCCCAAGCATAGCATACTTGGTAACGGCTCCGACAATATAGACTTTTAAAATAAACTTATCACTTTTTAGTGCTAAGGTCTCACTTTTTTTATACATGTAAGAGTAGATGCTAGCTAGAACAACAGCACCTGCTAATATGTAGGGACCATAGCTGGAAATGGCATTTTCAAGCCATAGTAAAATGAGTGTTGGAAATGGCAACTCTGTTTTACTCTCTTTAAAAAGCTCTTCAAACTGTGGAACAACAAAGGTGATGACCACAGTAAATGCAATAGCCATAGCAATAATGGTAATGAGAGGGTATCGTGTCGCTTTTTTAAGTTTGACACGGTTGTCATGAATGTTTTGCAGGATCTCTGAAAGTCTGTCAATGGACTCTGCAAGTGTCCCTGTCTGCTCTCCTAAGTGAATCATAGAGATAGAGAGATTCCCAAGTTGT
>JAYEKO010000086.1:0-7662 GCA_034661055.1 Campylobacterota bacterium | reverse complement strand
ATCCATCACTTTTTGCATTAAAAAGGTTCCCAATCCCTTTGTACTACCCTCTATGTCAGCACTATTTGGATTGTATTTGGCTATCTTTTGAGCTTCAAAAGGTTTTCCTTTTTCATGGATAACAATCTCAAATTGTGTCTCTTTAAAATTACATGTAATCTCAAAAGAGTCTTCAATATTATTTGATAGGGCATGCTTTACAATATTGCTTATCGCCTCTTCGCTTGCAAGTCGAATCTGAAAAATCTCTTGTTCACTAAACTTAAACAGTTGTGCAGCATTATCAATAAATGAGAGAGCCGTCTCCAAAAATGAGATATGCCCCGGCAGAATAAGTTTTGTTGTTACTATATGCTTAGTATTCATCTGATATATTTTCCTTATAGCCTTTTAT
Source organism: Campylobacterota bacterium (assembly GCA_034661055.1). Taxonomy (GTDB): domain Bacteria; phylum Campylobacterota; class Campylobacteria; order Campylobacterales; family Sulfurimonadaceae; genus QNZR01. The sequence goes on along the minus strand of JAYEKO010000086.1, from coordinate 7,268 downwards.
TAAGGGCTCTTTTATTTTACCTGTTCTTGAGCAACAGATATATCATTAATATAATGCTTAGAGTAGCTACATATATTTCAAAAATGATAATGGCATGAAAGTCTATTGCATTACCGTGTGTAGAAATATTACCTACTAAGATTCCAACGAGCACTATTGCCAACAGTGAAGAGATCTGTCGTGTTGTACGAAAGAGTGCTGTAGTGCTTCCTGCATTTTTTTTTGTTGCAAATCCTAAGGCAATAGTATGCACAGGAGAGATGAAAAATGCAAATGCAATGCCGTATCCAATGAGTAATATAACAACATGAGTTACAGAAGCACTCTCTATGACAAAGCTAAACAAAATAGTAATGACAAGTGCAAGAATCATTCCGATTAAGCAGAGAAAATAGGGGTTGGACTTATCAGAAAGTCTTCCCATAAAGGGGCTGAGTACTCCATATACAATAGAGAATGAAACCATTACTATGCCAGCATATTGAGGTGATAAACTTAACTTTTCTATGAGATAAAATGGAACAATAAAATTATTCATAGAGAGCAGAACAACAGCAGCCATATTGGCAAACAGGATAAGTACAAAATATCTGTTTTTTAAAATAGAGAGATCCATGAGTGGTGTCTTGCTTTTCATCTCATAACGTATAAAAAAGAAAATAGCTGCTACGCCAAGCGTAAATGTTACTATAGTTGAGAGATGATAGGTATGGGTATGAATAAAAGAGACCATAGCGTACACCGATGTCCCAATTCCAAAAGAGATAAGAGCTGCACCTGTAAAATCAAAGTTTTTTATAATATCATTTAGTGAGAGAACTTCTTTTACAGAGGGGACAACTCTGTAAGATAAGAGTGCAGTAAATAGAGCAAAAGGAATAATAGAAAAGAAGATGCTTTCCCATCCGAAATATCCTGTTAACACTCCTCCAATAGGTGCTCCAAGAGTCAGTCCCACTGCTCCCGATGTTGCTAAAACCCCAAAGGCTTTTCCCCTAGTGTGTGCCGGAATATATAAAATTATCATGGATGTAGATGCAATAGAGAGTAGAGCAGCGCCAACACCTTGAATGGCACGAAAAAATGCTAATTGATTGAGTGATTCTGAAACACCACACATAAATCCACTAACAATTACAATAACATATCCAATGAGAATGGTATTTTTAACGCCAATTAAATCATTAACTCTTCCAGAAATAGGCATTGAAATTGCAAGTGTCATCAAAAAAGAGATACTCACAATAGCAACACCAGAGAGATTTACATTAAAGACCTTAGCAATAACAGGATAAGAGATCATCACAATATTGACATCAAGAAGTGATATGAATATTGTCAGTGATGATAAAACTAGTATTTTATTTTCAAATGACATTGAACTATTCAACTACAATCCTGTTATGATACTAATAAATTTATCTTCTGTTATAATTGTATTATGCTTTTGGCAAAAAGTTTATTAAAGGATACAAATGAATGATCAAAACTCACTAAAGCAGATTAGAAAAAAAGTAGAACTAAGGTTAAGAGAGTGGATTCCAAACAGTAATGCTCTAGTTGCTAAAGAGCTGAGTATATTTGATCATATTACTGATCGAAGGGATTTTTTAAAGACAACTTCATTGGCTGCTACTATGGCAATTATTGGTCATGGATGTGGTAATGATGGTGCCATAGATACACCACCCTCTACTTGGATTGAATTTGAAGATAAACCCTCTTTAGTGGGTGTCTCAGATGAAGCATCTGTTTCTAGAGCCTCTAAAATTACTGTAGATAGTGATATTGTTGATGGAGTTCAGCAGTATCATGCACTGCCTGCTGTTGGTTCAGAAGATGCAGTCGGTTTATTAGATGATGCTATTTTAGAGTCATTCAATCCTCATATTATGACTGCTGAATCAGAGCAGACTCTTTTGCAAAGTGGGCTAAAATCACTTAAACGCAATTATGGTATTCCTGAAATCGTACAACTTTTTCAAGAAGGCTCATCAGACTACTATCTAAATATTTACGAAGAGTCACGAAATGGTCATCCAGGGTTGGTAGGACAAAAGATTGTTCTTAGTGATACGGCATCATTTGAGTTTACTCAACTGCTAACTGCCAATGGAAACTATCACAATAAAGTCTTTAATAAAAAAGCTTACAGTCAAAAGATGATTCTTTTGGCTAATACAGCAGGGGTGAGAAACCAAACTTTAAAACTTTATTATCAAGTGGGTTCTAGTGATCTTTTAGAGGCGGGAACACCAATAGTTGAAAGTACCCAGTGGCAATCATTGGATATTATCAAATATTTTAGAGATAGTGAGTCTGCATTTTCATTTGAAAACTTTACGTTACTCGATATTGGAAGTTATGAAGATGGAAGTAACCACAACTTCTTATATGGTACGATTCAGTTTGATGATTTTTACAACTATGGTTTTGTTGCAACATTTTCAAGCATCACTGATTCTGAGCCAACACTCACATTTTTTACACCAAAGTTTCTAAGTCATCAAGGGAGTGCTATTGAGAAGCTTAAAGATAGTTTTGAGAGCGCATTTCAAAATAGTAACATAGAACCTATGGATGGAGATTTGCTTAGTGATTTTTCATTGTTTGCTTTTCAAAAATTTATTCCATTTGTTCAAGTAGTGAACAGCGATGGCGTTACAAGTTCACATATTCTCTTCTCTTTTGTAGGGTTCGATACAAGTTCAGACGGATATTATCAAGGAGAGGTTGATGTTGATGGTGATGAAGTTGATATCTCGCATTTTTGTACCACATCAAGCTCAATAACAAAACGTTATCTTATTGCTGTGGATAGTGCACAAGGTGGTGTAAATTATCTTATGCAGTCGTATGATACTACACCAAGTATTGAGCTTGATGATGACTATTTTACTTTACATTTTGACACTAGTGATATTCCTACAATAGATATTTGGCAAAAAATTCATGACCCTGATGGAAAAGATTATAGCAAGGCTACTGTAAGACTTAAAAACAGCTATATTCGTTCTATAGAAACTAGTGGTTCAGGCATGGAAATTATTCAGGCTAGCTCATATTTTGATGGTAAAAGTCTTGGCGTAATTCACCACGGATTTACACTTACTCACGAATCTATGGAAAATTTTGAACTTTTAGGGAGTGATATTTACTCTCATATTTGTAAAACAGAAGAGACGTTTGATGAAGAGGGAGACAGTTACAATTCACTTTGGTTTGATGAGATGGTTGGTAGTAGTAATAGCTATAATACTTTAGCTCAGTGTATTAACAGTGATAACGGCTATTATGATTTTTATTGTACTCATAATCGCCAAGGCCTATTGCGTAGTTACTTTATTGTCAATATCAACAATAGCAGTACCAAGGAGTATAGTCACAATTTTCTTCTGAATTATAATGAACAGGGTAGTTTAAATAGTGATGAATCTTATGTATCACAGACGCATGAAGCACTCTTTAATCAGATTAAGAACGAGAATATCCTAAAACATCCTCCTTTACCTATTACTACAAATGCTAAAAAATTGCACAGATGGTGTAGTGTAGGGCAAGATGAGGAAATTATTTTTACCAAAATACGGACTTTTGAAACTGATGAGAATACCAAAGAGCTAAAAGCAAATAGTGGTGAACGTGAAATTTACAGTTACAGTCATGCAACTGTTGATCATTTAGAAGGTTCTTGGATTACGCAAGAACATACGCGCCGTATTCCTGAAGATGTAGCAGCAAAGGAGTATACCTACAAAACAACAAAGCACCATGTACATTTACATGTAAATAACATTTATGACCATCCTGTTGCACTTGAGGAAAATAGATATATTGAGTTGCGTTTTACTAAGAGAGTGAAAGTATCTGACCTTACCAATCTTGATAATATTTCTACTTACAATATTGACAGGTTTAGTAGTCTCTTTCTAAAACCTGATGAGGCTGGAAAAATCAACTTACATATTAATTCAGGGGTTTTTAATAGCGATATGATGAAAGGTGTAACTATGATGTATCGCTTTTTAGACCCAGCAGACCTTAGTGTCAGTAGAGATCAGCCCGTCGCCTTAGTTACTGGCTCAAGCAGTGAGACAAGTGAGTTTAAGCAGTGCAATATATCTTTTAGACAGTTTGAACGCCTCTCAACAAGCAATATTAACACTGCTCAGCCAGGTGCGCTAGAAAGTAACCCAACAGTTGGAAAAATACTAAGAGACAATGTCAAAGATGGAGCTGAAGATACAGTTGTAAAAATTACAGATGTCTATGCAAGGCTTCATACCAATACAAAGCCAGATAACGATAGTGCTCTTCAGAGAACACGCGCTGTAACTGCTTCTTCTATTATAAATCCGATTACTTTTTCTATGAGAATAAGCTCTGATGAAAGAAAAGTTGTAAGAAGTATTAGTGTTTCTCATTGGGCTAATAAAGCAAAAGATACCATAGCTAATGTGACTAATTCAGTGCAAGGGCTTGAAAAAGATGTCGTAGATTCCATTAAGAAAGCAGTTGAAGATTTAGCAGAAGATATTGACAAGATTGCATCTGAAATAGATATACCGCTCTCTTCAATTATAAATAAGCTTAAAATAATTTTAGAAACTGTGTTGAAGATAGAGATGTTTAACTACTATCTTTCATGGCTAGCCTTAAAAGCGATTTTTGATTTCAATGGTGCTTGGGATATAGGCTCACAAATGAAGAAGTTGTTTCATGATCAACTAAGTGCAAAATCATCTCTATCTTATACCGCTTATGACATCATAAAAGATCAAACCGATCAGGTTAAGCACAATATTGAAAAATTTACAGCTGATATTAAAGATAATATTCATGATCATATTGATGAGTCTATGGGAGTTTACTCTTGTAATCACTATAATAAAAAGCAAAAAATTTCCAAATCTAGACAGAGAAACTCTACAAAGTCTCATAATTTGGATGATCAGACCAAGTTCCTTTTTTCATCATTTGGAGTTGGCACTACGGGTTCATCTACTAATTTAGAGTGTAGTGATGGAGATACTGTTGAAGAGCTTGTAACGTGTATTATTAACAATGAGAAAAAAGTGGCTTCAGATGGGATACAAGCGATCATAAATGACAATATGAACCTGTTTGATGATTTAGTTCTAGGAAGCAGCAAGCAAGAACTGCGCAGTGACTTGGCTCAGGTGCAAAAAGATTGTGTTGACTGGACGCTAGATCAAATGGCTGTTACAGCTGAAGGAGTTGTTCAGGTTCCTTTGGCATTTTTGAATGGATCTACTCTGCTTGAATCAGCCTATAGAGAAGCTAATGGTGCACTGAAAGATGTTTTTGAATTTATAGGAGTAATTCTGTTTCAAGACAAGGATAGATTTCAGACTATAGATGATTTTGGATATTTTTACACAGGTGAACTACTTAACTTTACACTTATTTTCTCTGAAGATATAATAAAAATTATGGGTGTCAACAAAGATCTTCGAGCATACATAAGAGATGGTGGTTTTCGTAACGACATTAATTCACTCTCTTCATCTAAAAGATCTAAAGATACACTTGAGGTAGTAGTACTAATAGCCGAAGTTTACGACTCTATTATTGAGTTAATTCATCTTAGTATGGACTACTATAAATTAGTCGAAGGAAATAATCCGTTCAAAGTGTTTGGTAGAATGATTATTCTTGCTAGAGTTATCTTCAGAATACCAATGGTTTTCTCTCATACTACAAATAAAGATCCAAATATTCAAGTGTGGGGTACTGCTACCGATATTTTCTTTATGGCTACAATGATAATTAATTTTGCCAAAAAAGGTTATAGCTGGACAAAACCATGGGAAGAAGAAGCTAGGGAAGGATGGGGATTGGCATATACATCTGTCAATACTCTGACTTGTGTTTTTAGTTTAACCGTTTCAATAATAAAAGATAATAAAGATGATGCAGGAGCTATAGAGACACTTGAAACTATTGTAAGCAGTATATTTTTACTACAAGCCTTTATAAAGTTTTATGTTGAAATGACACCAGAGCCTGACCCCCGTGTGGTGACTGTCAATCTTTTACTCTCTACTTTTAGAATGGTTGAACAGATAGGAATGCTTAGCTTAGAGATTAAGGATGATTAGTGCTTATTCAAACTAAAATGTTTATCGCTTTTTTTATGATATTTATACTGGCTTCTTGTAATGACGGAAACTTGTCAGATAATGCCTTATCCAATAAAGTTCTTAGAGAACATCATATAACTAACGGTACCATTGCTCATGTAGATGAACATAATATTATGGTATTGACCTTGGAGCATAAAGAGTCCGAGGCACATGACAATGACCTTGACATGATTGGGAGCGACTGTTACCTTTTTAAGCCGACAAAAGATCTTAACTCTGCTGTTATCGATATTGATGATATGACTCATATTGGACATTTAAGTATTGAGAGACTAAGTAGTGGTGAAATAGTTACATTTTTTACATCTGACAATGCTAGTATATTTACATTTAAATCAAATGAAGCGTATGAGTATTGTGTTGTTCATTCAGGTGTTGCGCAAGAGAATCAGACACTATTTATACGTTTTGAAGCGCTTCAAAATAAAAGAGTCACTAGAGCTGATCAAGAAGCTGTTAATACTTTAAAATTAAAGAAGGACTGCCCTGGGTGTGACTTAGATGGAGCGGATCTTAGTCATCTTGATTTGAGTGGCCTAGATTTAAGCGGTGCAAAGATGAAAGATGTCAATTTATATGGAGCCGATTTAACAAAAGCAGATTTAAACGGGACACGTATTAGAGGTAAAGCTGATATCTCTCATGCTGCGTTTAACTATACAGATATTAACTATGAAAATTTTTCATTTTCATCCATTGAAGGAGCTTCATTTGTGGGAGCTTCGTTCCCACAGCAAGATAGTGGCAAGTACATATTTGACCCTTCTATTGCATATACAGATGTAGATTTTACTAAAGCTAATTTATCTAATTTAAGAATGCAAGAGGTTAAATTTACAAATTGTATTTTTGAAGATGCAACTTTTTATAATTCCAGCCTCTATAATTCACATTTTATCAGTTCAAATATGAGAAATGCAAATTTTGAAGGTGCGTTGATTGACAGTCGTACTAGTTTTAAAAACTCCAATTTAATAGATGTTGATATTGAAATATTAGAAAACTCAAATGCTAACCTTAAAGAGTCGATTGTAACTGAAAAAGGTGATAGCAAATACCTTGTGAGGTATGAAGACTTTGGTATGATAAAGTTCTATAATA
>JAYEKO010000085.1:25263-29115 GCA_034661055.1 Campylobacterota bacterium | reverse complement strand
CACAAAGAATAAAAAACTGGCAGACTAAAACTGCCAATAGCATTAAAAAACTCCAAAGCAGATACGCTTTTGTATTGACAGGTACACCTATTGAAAATAGAATTGATGAGATATACTCCATTGTTCAATTTTTAGACCCTAGTATTTTTGGGCCACTCTTTCGTTTTAATCGAGATTTTTATAAACTAGACAGTAACGGAATGGCAATTGGCTATAAAAATATGAATCTTCTTCATACGAGGCTTCAGAGTATTATGCTTAGAAGAAAAAAGAGTGAGGTTGAGGGAGAACTGCCACAAAGGGTTGATAAAACCTATTTTGTCACGATGAGTCAATCGCAACAAGATAGATATGATGAGTACGAGACTATGGTCTCACGTCTTGCAGCCAAGGCAAAAAAATATCCACTTAGTTTTGATGAGATGAAACGACTTCAAGCGGGGCTTGCATGTATGAGGATGCTATGCGATAGTGCTTACATACTTGATCAAAAAATTGCTATATCTCCAAAAGTTAATGAAGTTGTTCCTATTATTGAAGAGTTGCTCGAAGATAAAAGTAGTAAAATCATTATCTTTTCAGAGTGGGAAAAGATGCTGCAACTTCTCAATTTTTCACTTGAAAAAAAAAGTATTCATGCGGTATGGCATACTGGCTCATTAAATCAACTCCAAAGAAGAGAAGAGATTAAAAAATTTAAAGAAGATGCTACATGTAATATCTTCTTATCAACTGATTCTGGAAGCGTTGGCTTAAATCTTCAAGTTGCCAATGTGGTTATTAATCTTGATATGCCTTGGAATCCTGCAAAACTTGAACAGCGAATTGCAAGAGCATGGAGAAAACATCAAAAACGTACTGTTCAAGTCATCAACTTAGTAACCGAAGATAGGCTAGAGCATAGAATTGTCGAAATAGTGCGTCAAAAACAGTTTTTAAGCGATAATGTCTTAGATGGTTTGGGTCAAGATGAGTTAAAACTTCCTAGTAGCAGAAAAGAGTTTTTAGAAGATTTAGAGAAAATAGTACCAAGCGATAAGACAGAAAAGTTACATCAAGAAAACAGACAAAAATTTAATCCACAGCACTTTACTCAAGATATTCTTTCACAATTTAGCGATAGAATTGAGTTGGTCTCTCATAACACCAATAATAACTCTCTACTTATAGTTGTCGATAAAAAAGATGAAAGCATTCAGAGTAAAATTGTAAAAGATGCACCAATTAAACTCCTAGATAAGCAAGAGTATGCGTTCTTAAACTCATTAGCACAACAAGGTTTAATTGAAATAAAAGAAGATTTAGAGGTTTTATATTCACAAAACAGAGAGAAAAAAGAGACTATAGATGAAGAGACAGTTAAAAAAATAAAAGAGCTATTTCAACCCGTAAAAAGAAGTTATGATATGGCTACACTCCTTCATGGTGGCGGATTCATTGATGAGAGCTTAGCAATATTTATTAAAATGGTTCAGAACTCTTTTGAACTGCTAAATTTATTAAAAGATGACGGTTTTGATAAAGAGTTTATAGATAATATAAAGGCTGAAAATGAGCTAGAAAGCAGTAATGTAGTAGCACAGTCAGATAAGTTTTATGCTAGACTCAAAAAAATAGTAAGTAGCCTCTAGATGTATCAAAATAGCATAAAACCTCTTTTAGATTTTCTCTTAGCCTTAGCACTTTTACTTCTGTTTTCACCTATCATAGGGCTAGTGTCTCTTTTAATCTTTTTTAAAATAGGAAGACCCATACTCTTTACACAAAACCGCCCTGGAAAAGATGAGAAGATTTTTAAAATCTATAAATTTCGCACTATGAGTGATGAGAGAGATGAAAATGGAGAGTTGCTAAGTGATGAGTTAAGACTCAAAGGCTTTGGAAAAACTATACGTTCTCTCTCTCTTGATGAGCTTCCTCAACTTTTTAATGTTTTAAAGGGAGATATGAGTTTTATAGGTCCTAGACCTCTTTTAATAGAATATTTACCGCTTTACAATAGTGAGCAAAAACTACGCCACAGTGTGAAACCAGGGATTTCAGGCTGGGCTCAGGTCAATGGAAGAAATGCTATATCTTGGGAGAAGAAATTTGAATTAGATAGTTACTATGCTAAAAATATCTCTTTTTTTCTGGATATAAAAATATTGTGGATGACTTTTTTAAAAGTTGTAAAACGCAGTGATGTAAGTTCTGATACTCATGTTACTATGGAAAAATTTAAAGGCTCTTAATATGTATATTTTACTTTACATAATAGAATATATTTAGTATAATTGTAAAGTAATTTATACAAGGTAGATAAATGATAGATATTTCTCATCATCAAAAAAGAGTTGCATCTTTTATCAAAGATAATAGAAACTTTATCATAGATTATAAAGATTTTGATATAAAAAATTCTATCGCTCTCTCTTTACCAAATACTCAAAAAATATATCTCTATAATTACAGATTTCCACCTTTCATAGAGAGCTTTTTACCTGAGGGGTATCTATATGAGGTGTTTAAAAACATTTTATCCAAAGAGTATGGTAAGGTGGATGATTATCTGATATTTTCACTTTTAAGTAGTAATATTCAATCAAGAGTAGAGTTTCAAAGTAATCTACAAAATAGTGTTGAATTTCCAGCCTTGAATATAGATGAGATATTGGAAAATGATACAAATGACACTTTCAATAATCTTTTACAAACTTTTTTAAATAAAAATGCAATTAGTGGGGTTCAGCCAAAAACCATAGCACTTCTTAAAGATAAAGAAAAACTAAATACAAAAGAGTATATCATTAAAACTTGGGGAGATGAATATCCTGATTTAGCTCTTAATGAATATTTTTGCCTTAAAGCAGTTCAAAAAGCAGGTGTAAAAGTAGCAAATATTCAACTCTCTAAAAACAATAAGTTTCTAATAGTAGAGAAGTTTACACTTCAAAATGATGGAACATTTTATGGATTTGAAGAGATTTTGTCTTTGATGAATAAAAACAAAGATAGCAAATACAATGGAAGTTATGAGCAAGTAGCTAAAATCATATATGGATATACTACAAATAAAAAAGAGTCTATGGTGGCTTTTTATAAAACAGTTGTGATGAATTATCTACTTAAAAATGGTGATGCCCATCTGAAAAACTTTGGACTGCTGTTTGATGATGATTTTAAAAAGATTTTTTATTCGCCTGTATATGATGTGGTCAACACAGTAGTATATATCTACAAGGATAAACCAGCTCTTATGCTTGAGGGCAAAAAGATATGGCACTCATATGAAACTCTTATAAAATTTGGTCAAAAAAGTTGTCTTTTGACTTTAAATGAAGCAAAAGAGTATTATACCCACTGCTTTGATGCACTTAATTGGGCTATAGAAGAACTTGAAGATTATTTGCTTCAAAATCCAGATTTTAAAATAGGAAAAATGATGTTAGATAGTTGGAAAAAGGAGCTTGATGATGATACTATCAGAACTTGGAAAAACTATTAAAGATCTTCGAAAACAAAAGGGGATATCTCAAGAAAATTTAGCTCAACAGTCTCATATATCAAGAGCAACTTTGTCAAAGCTTGAGAATGGATATATTGCAAATATAAGCATAGTCACAGTCAATCAAATACTTTCACTTTTGGGATATGAAATAGACATCAAACCAACTAATCCATTTCTATCAATATAAAAATATTAGTATTAAAAATTATTTATGTATAATATGTATAAAACATGGAGTATGAAGAGATTTCTGTTCAGGAAAAGTTAGAGGCACTTTATGCTTTTGCAGGAAGTGGTACTGGTCTGTTTGGAGATTTGACTATCCAAGAGATTAAAGCAAATATGGATGTATAAAAAGGTAT
>JAYEKO010000085.1:0-25163 GCA_034661055.1 Campylobacterota bacterium | reverse complement strand
AGTATGAAGAGATTTCTGTTCAGGAAAAGTTAGAGGCACTTTATGCTTTTGCAGGAAGTGGTACTGGTCTGTTTGGAGATTTGACTATCCAAGAGATTAAAGCAAATATGGATGTATAAAAAGGTATTTATCGATGCAAATATTTTATCGATGCAATTCTACATGTAAGCTTATGAGAGAAGATAAAAATTATAAAGATTTAGAAAATACTCTACAGGTTGTATTAGCCCAAAAAGAGCAGTGTGATTTGATAATTTCAAATGATAAGGATTTTTACTCTAGAGATATTGAACTGATAACATCGACTCTATTTTGTGAAAAGTTTTTGGAGAGAAAATAGATGGAAAATAAACATCGTTTTAGTAACTGGAAATATCCAGAAATTATCGAGGGAAAACCTACAAAATACAATTGGGTTGTTCAAAATATAGATGGATTAAAATTAGGTTTTGCTACAGATATTGGAGCTTTTAGTTATATAAATGCACAATATGGTGTAATTATTGAAGATAATGTGCAGATAGGTTCTCACTGTTCTATTTACTCCGTTTCTACGATTGATGATAAAAAAGGTGAAATTGTCTTAAAAAATAACTCTAAGATAGGAAGTCATTCAACGCTACTTCCAGGTGTAACAGTTGGAAAAAATTCCATCATTGGTGCGCATAGTTTAGTGATAGATGATATCCCAGACAATGTAATCGCATTTGGAATACCTGCAAAAATTATAAGAGATATTTAAACAGTGGAATAAGATTAAATCTTCACTCCAGTACAACTTGACAACTTGTCATAAATATAGATATAATTTATCAAATATCAAGGAGTTATCTAATGCAGTCAGTACAAGTGGGACAATTTAAATCAGACTTATCATCTATCTTAGAACAAGTACAAAACTATGGAGAAAAATTTGTGATTGAGTATGGTAAAAAACATAAAAAAGTTGCAATGCTAGTGCCTTATGAAGAGAATACAAAGATAAGAAAATTTGGACAATTAGAAGGAAAAATAAATATACCAGATGATTTTGATAGTGAAGTCCAGGAGATAAATGAGATGTTTTATGGAAGTAAAGTGTGAATATCATTATTGATACTCATATCTTTTTATGGTTGGCTGCAGATCTTAAAAAAATCAATCAAAAGCATTTAGAATATATAAAAGATTCAGATAATAATATATATTTAAGTTCATTAAGCATTGCAGAGATAATGATAAAAAAATCGATTGGAAATTTAGATTTTGATGGAGATATGTTGATGGTATTGGATGAAATGGGTATAGATGTTTTAGATTTTAATGCAAGCAGTGCCTTATTGTTAGGCTCCTTGGCATTTCATCATCGTGATCCATTTGATAGAATGATTATATCTCAGGCTATTACTAAAAAGTATAAAATAATAAGTGTAGATAGAAAATTTGAACTATATGATTGTGAATTGTTGTGATGCAATCCTGCAATCCTGCAAAAATTATTAAAAAAATTGGCAAAAAAGAGCTAAATAAAGTATAATATTTAGTACATATTAAAGGATAAATTATGGAATCTATTTTAGCAAACTACAGCGCAAGCATAACCGAACTCAAGAAATCACCTACACAGCTTTTAAAAGAGGCAGGAAATGAAGCCGTTGCAATATTGAATCATAATATACCAAGTGCCTATCTCGTACCAAGTGAGCTTTATGAGAGAATGATGGATATAATAGAAGATCATCAGCTTCGTGAGATTATTGATGAGAGGCTACAGTATGATGATGAAGATTTAATTAGAATAGATATAAATGACTTATAAATTAATCTTCACTGAAATATCCAATAAAGAGTGGAATAAACTGGAATTCTCTATAAAAACACAATTCAAAAAAAAGCTAAATGAGAGATTAGAAAACCCAAAAATAAAAAAAGATAAGATAAGTGGCTATAAAAATATTTATAAAATTAAACTAAGAAGTGCTGGATATAGACTTATTTATGAAGTTAAAGATAATGAAATCATTGTACTTGTTTTAACAGTAAGCAAAAGAGAAAATGATGATATTTATAAAAATCTTGAAGATATAGCACAAGAAAATGGATAATAGAATTTTTCTCTCACCTCCTCATATGTCTGGTAAAGAACAAGAGTATATTGCGCAAGCATTTGAGAGTAACTATATCGCCCCACTCGGACCCTTTGTAAATCGCTTTGAAGAAATTGTGCAAAATTATACTTCATCACCTTATGCCTTAGCTACCATTAATGCCACCTCCGCAATTCATCTTGCCTTGCGAGTTCTTGGGATTAGTAGAGGTGATTATGTTTTAGCCTCTAGTTTTACTTTTATCGGTTCAATAAGTGCTGTTTTATATCAAAATGCTTCCCCTATTTTTATAGATAGTGATGAAAAAAGCTGGAACCTAGACCCTTTAATTCTTGAAGAGGCGATAAAAAAAGCTCCCAAAAAACCTAAGGCACTTATTCTTACACACCTCTATGGACAGTGCGCAGATATTGAAGCTATAACCCTTACATGTAAGGCTCACGGCATCTACCTCATAGAAGATGCAGCAGAAAGTATGGGTGCTACATGTAAAAATCAGCAAAGTGGTACTTTTGGTGATTTTGGAGTTTACTCTTTTAATGGGAATAAAATATTAAGTACATCAGGTGGTGGTATTTTAGTTTCACACAACAAAGAGTGGATTCGCAAAGCATCTTTTTACGCTACACAGGCAAAAGATGATATGCCTTATTATGAACATACAGAGTATGGGTACAATTATCGTATGAGCAATATTTTAGCTGCTATCGGTGTAGCTCAAATGGAAGTACTTGATGAACGAGTTATGCAATGTAGGCAAATATTTTCATGGTACAAGCAAGAGCTTTTTGATGTAAAAGAGATTACGTTTATGCCTGAGCTTCCAAATACTAAGGGAAATCGCTGGCTTACAACTTTAACATTGAGCAAAACAGATCCTTTACATGTAATCCAAGAATTGCAAAAGCATAACATAGAAGCTCGCCTCTTATGGAAGCCTATGCATCTGCAACCCTTATTTAAAGACTCTTTACATGTAAGTACTGGCGTGAGTGAAAATCTTTTTAAACAGGGACTCTGTTTACCAAGTGGAACACAAATGAGTCATGATGATGTTCTTCATATCTGTTCGTTAATTAAAAAAGCTCTGCAATGACTAGAATATTAAAACCTAGCAACGCAAAGCGTATTATCTTCTTTCTAAGCTTAGATTTTCTCATCTCTATGCTTACGCTCTATAGTGCCTATGCTTTACGTTTTAATTTTCAAATACCTTCAGAATTTCTAACAAACTTTTGGATTGTCTTTTTTACACTTTTTTCTCTAAAACTACTCTTTTTTCTACGCTACAATATCTATCTTAGCATATGGCGTTTTTTTGGACTCAGTGAATCAAAAAATATTTTTAAAGCTCATATTTTTGCTTACAGTATCTTTTTTCTTATTTTTATTTCATTTCATGAGTATTATGAACCTTTTCCTCGTAGTGTAATCATTATTGACCTGATTCTCTCTCTTGTCTTTATAGGAATACTACGTATCTCAAAACGCATGAAAATTGAGCAAAATATTAATCCTTACAAACCGACCTTAATTATCGGTGTCAACCCTAAAACATCTTCAATTATAAAAAGTGCTCTCAATAATGAAATTCCATATTATCCCGTAGCTGTTTGCCTCGCAGATTATGAGGAACAAAGTGCAAAAGGTACTTATATAAATAATCTTAAAGTCTATTCTCACATGCAACTGCAAGAGACAATAGGCAACTATGATATTCAAGCAGTCATCATTACTGCAGACCTACCAACATCTGCGCTTAAATCACTTTATGACACTCTCTCAAACTATGGCATTAAAGAGATAAAAAAAGTAAAACTTCTTGGTGAACAGTATGAAAAACTTCAAGATTTATCTATCGAAGATTTACTTGCTCGTCACCCCAAAGATCTTGATAATACTCTTGTGGAGTCTTTTATTCAAAATAAATCAGTGCTTATAACTGGTGCAGGTGGAAGCATTGGAAGTGAAATTGCCTTACAGTGTCAAAAGTTTGGAGCATCGTCACTAACTCTTCTTGATAATAGTGAATACAACCTCTACCAAATTGGAGAGAAATTGCCAGATGCAAAACTTAAGCTTATCTCTGTAACTGATTATCTCAAACTCGAAGAACTTTTTAGATCAACCTCAATCGACATAGTTATCCATGCCGCTGCGTACAAGCATGTCCCTATCTGTGAAGCCAATATTGATATTGCCATTGAAAACAATATCCTTGGAAGTAAAAATGTCATTGACCTTGCTGTTAAATATAGCCTATCTAAAGTAGTAATCATCTCAACTGACAAAGCTGTTCGTCCAACAAATGTAATGGGAACTACAAAACGTGTTGTTGAACTCTATGCACAAAATATTGATACCAAAAAAAGTGAAATTGTCTGTGTTCGTTTTGGAAATGTATTAGGCTCAAGCGGAAGTGTTATTCCTAAGTTTAAATCTCAAATTGAAAATGGTGGCCCAATAACCGTAACAGATGAGAGAATGACACGTTACTTTATGCTTATTCCTGAAGCATGTCAACTGGTTTTACAGGCAGCCTCTATCGCTAAAGGCGGTGAACTTTTTATTCTTGATATGGGAGAACCTGTTAAAATTGTTGATTTAGCTTCACAGATGATTTCACTTTATGGAAAAGAAGATGAAATTGAGATAGAATTTTGTGGCTTACGTCCAGGAGAGAAACTCTATGAAGAGCTACTCATAGACCCAAGTGATGAAAAAACAAAATTCAGCTCCATTATGATAGCAAAAAGTAGTCACTACCCGAGAAAAGAGCTACAAGAAGAAATTTATAAGTTATTTACATGTAAAAATAAAGTAGCACAACTTAAAAAAATTGTGCCAGAGTTCAATCACAAGGGCTAAAACCCAGTGATGACTATTAAAGCTCTGTTTTAAGAGCAGCACCGTTAGAAGCATTAGAGACTAAAAGACTATAACGTTTTAGCCATTTTGATTTCACCTCTTTTTTAATTGGTTTCCAAGCAGCACTACGTTTTGCCAATATCGCTTCATCAACATTAAGCTGTAACAAGTGAGTATCAACATCAAGTTCAATCTCATCGCCATCTTCAATAAGAGCAATAAGACCACCCTCAGCTGCTTCAGGACTAACATGACCAATTGATGCACCACGAGTAGCACCAGAGAAACGACCATCGGTAATAAGAGCAACACTCTCACCAAGACCCATTCCCATAATAAGTGAAGTTGGTGCTAGCATCTCTTGCATACCTGGACCACCTTTAGGACCCTCATAGCGAATAACAACAACATTACCTGCTTGAACCTTACGACTCATAATTCCAGCAATAGCTTCTTGCTGAGAATTAAAACAGACAGCAGTTCCTGTAAATTGACGCATATTTGGTGTAATTCCAGCTGTTTTAACAACTGCACCCTCTTTTGCTAAGTTTCCAAATAAAATTGAAAGTCCTCCAACTGGAGAGAAAGCATTTTCATTCGTATGAATAATGTTTGTATCTTTAATTTCAGCATCAGCAATACGCTCTGCTAGTGTTTCACCCGTTACCATAAGAGCATCAGTGTGCAGTACACCACCACGACGACTCACCTCTTTCATTACCGCATTAACCCCACCAGCACGGTTAATATCATCCATATGAACAGTTGTTAATGACGGAGAAATTTTTGCAATATGGGCAACATTCTCAGAAATTTCATTAATTTTATCAATACTGAAATCCACCTCTGCCTCTTTAGCAATTGAGAGCATGTGAAGAACCGTATTTGAACTTCCACCCATTGCCATATCAATTACAAAAGCGTTATGCACTGCTTTCTCATTTAAGATATTACGCATATTCCATTTTGCAGCATTCTCATCTTTAACCATCTCAACAATACGTTTTGCAGCAACTTTTACCATCTCAATTCGCTCAGGAGTCATAGCCAGAACAGTTCCGTTTCCTGGAAGTGCCACACCCATAGCTTCACAAAGTGTATTCATAGAGTTTGCAGTAAACATTCCTGAACATGATCCACCACTTGGACACGCTTCACACTCAATTTCATAAAGCTCTTCATCACTCATCTTACCCTCAGCATGTTCACCAACAGCTTCAAAAGCAGTTGCCAAGTCAATTGGCGTACCATCTTTTTTGTGACCTGCCTGCATAGGGCCACCAGAAACAAAAATTGTCGGCACATTAACACGCAATGCTCCCATTAACATCCCTGGAACAATCTTGTCACAGTTGGGAATACAGATAAGTCCATCTAATTGGTGAGCATTCATAACAGTTTCAATAGAGTCTGCAATTAATTCACGAGATGGAAGAGAATAAAGCATTCCCTCATGACCCATAGCAATACCATCATCAACACCAATAGTATTAAATTCAAATGGCACACCACCAGCTTCACGAATGGCATCTTTAACTATACGACCATACTCTTGTAAAAAGAAATGTCCTGGAATAATATCAATGTGAGAGTTAGCCACCCCAATAAATGGTTTGTCAAAGTCTTCATCTTTTAAACCTGTTGCACGTAAAAGAGAACGATGTGGTGTCTTGTCAAACCCACGTTTAATAATATCACTACGCATAAAAATCCTTACTATTTTAATCTTTATAAATATATTAGTGCGATTATAGCGAATTTATCTGATTTCTTAGAAAAAAGACTTTACATGGTAAATATTTTTAGCTATACTTCCACCTCAAAACAAAATTTAGCTTGTTTTAGTGCGGGAATAGCTCAGCGGTAGAGCACGACCTTGCCAAGGTCGGGGTCGCGAGTTCGAACCTCGTTTCCCGCTCCATTATATCTCAGTTAAGACATTTTTTTATGTTTTAACTGAGGTATTTCTATGAATGCCCGGATGGCGAAATTGGTAGACGCAAGGGACTTAAAATCCCTCGGTGGTAACACTGTGCCGGTTCAAGTCCGGCTCCGGGCACCATAATTATTAAAGTTGACAACTGGTGGCGCCATCGCCAAGTGGTAAGGCCGGAGCCTGCAAAGCTTCTATCCCCAGTTCAAATCTGGGTGGCGCCTCCAACTTTATAAATACTTCGTATTCAGTGGACAGGTGGCAGAGCCTGGTTGAATGCACTGGTCTTGAAAACCAGCGAGGGTCATACCTCCGTGGGTTCGAATCCCACCCTGTCCACCACTTACACTTAGCTAGTTCTCTTAAAAACCTTATCATGAAACTTATGCCACTTACACCGTTTTTTATTTTTAATAGCATAGATGTTACTCGTAAAATAACGACCGCACTCTTGGCACTCAAAGGTTGCTCTATTTTTATGTTTATTGTAGTGCACAAAAAGAAAATTTCCAACTTGATCACCTTTTTTATAGACAATCTTCTCTTTTTTTTGGTAGTTTTCTTCTGCTTCTAAAGCATTTTCACGCTGTTTAATTAGCCATGATGGTTCAGCGTCTTCTTCAAATTCAGATTCTGCTTCTGTTGACATACTACTTAAAACCTATCTGTTTTACCTCTTTGTAGGTCATAATCTTTTTCTCGCCTGTTTTACCATATGCATAGCCTTTTACCACCATATCATCACTAAAGATAATTTCATGTTGAATCTTATCACTCTTATCATAAAAAAGTGCGGTGCCATTTTTTTTATCTTTTACATAAAAAAGCTGTGCCTCTAATTTTCCATCTTCTGAGAAGTGTTTTACAATACCATCAACTAAGCCATTTTTATATGATGTCTCAGTTTTTAAAACCTTATTGTCAAAATACTCCTCACTGATTCCATGTAAAACTCCAGACTTCATATTCATTTTTACATGTAAATTTCCATTTTCGTAGTAGCTCTGAGTTATTCCGTTTAAAAGATTATTTCTGTACTCTTTTTCAAGCTTAACAGTGCCATTTAAATTGTATTGCCTAAACCAACCATTTTTTTTACCATTTTTAAAAGAGACCTCAGCAGTTTTTTTACCAGAGAGATACTCTTTAACCGTAGCAAGTTCACCATTTTTATTGTATTCTCTACTAATTCCTGATGCCATACCGTTTACATATTCTGTCTCAAAAAAAAGTGTTCCATCCTCATAAAATCCACGTGTCAAGCCTTCTGCTTTTCCATTTTCAAGCTCTTGCTGCAATCTTACACCACCGCTTTTATAGTATGATGTCTGCACTTCAGCCATCAAAGAAGTTACCAATAAAATACATGTAAAATAATATTTAATCATTTTCTACTCCATTATCTAAGTAGTATAGCAACTTTTTGATACACTTCTAGTTATGAATAACATTTATATTACCGACCTTGACCACACATTTTTAAGAACAGACCTAAGTATTAGCCCTTTTACACAAAAAATTTGGAACGTTAAGACAGACAATCATATTCTCTCTGTTGCCACAGCACGAAGCTTTAAAAAGACCGAACAGTTTTTAAAGAATTTACATGTAAATGCACCTATGATACTACTCGATGGATCTCTCATCGTTTCTGAAGATAAAAAAATTATTGATACAAAATTCATTACTCAAGACCTTGGCGATGCCATTATTGATGAAGGGGCAAAATTAAACATTTATCCTTTTGTTCTTGCATTAGAAGATCAAAACCTTAATGAAGCATTTCTCTACCCTGCACAGCGCAATGAGTATCAACACAATCTCTTAAAACGTTACACTAAAGATGACAATCTACAAGAGAGAAAAGAGATTAGAACCATGAGTGATAACTTCAAACTGGTCTATATGGGGGATGAGTCAATCCTTAAGCATCTAAGAGATAAGTTGCACTCAATTTTTAAGAATAACCTAAAATATATTTTAGCACCAGAAGCGTATATGGGATGCTATTTTTTAACCCTTCTTCATGCTGACGCAGACAAAGCACACGGTCTAAACATTGTCAGTGACTATCTTGGTCGTAATCTTACAGACTTTACTGTCTTTGGTGACAACCTTAACGACCTTGGCATGTTTCAACTTAGTGGAACTTCTGTTGCTGTTAGCAATGCTCACGATAAACTAAAAAAATATGCCGACATTGTACTGCCACATACTAATGATGAAGATGGTGTAGCAAAGTACCTTCAAAGCGTAGGAGTTTAACATGAGTACAAAGTCTTCTACAGTACCAATGTTAATTATTGGAACACTCTTTTTTGTCTTTGGTTTTGTGACATGGCTCAATGGTTCACTCATCCCTTTTTTAAAAATAATCTGCCAACTCAGTGAATTTGAAGCGCTCTTTGTCACCTTTGCTTTTTACATCGCCTACACCATTATGGCTCTGCCAATGTCTTATGTACTAAATAAAACCGGCTATAAAAATGGCATGGCAATTGGTCTTGGCATTATGGTTATTGGCGCTTTACTTTTTATTCCCGCTGCAACTACTGCAAGTTTTACCCTCTTTCTAATCGCACTCTTTACTCTTGGTACCGGGCTAACAATTTTACAGACAGCATCTAATCCGTATGTGGTGCATATGGGACCTCAAGAGAGCGCAGCAATGCGAATTAGTATTATGGGAATTATCAATAAAACAGCTGGAGTATTGGTGCCTCTTTTTTTTACTGCACTTATTTTTTCTGATATTAACAGCTTTAGTCATGAAACTCTTAGTGAACTTGACAGAGAGAACTTAGCCTCTCGACTCATCACCCCCTATATTATTATGGCCATTACACTAACAGGGCTTATTGCTTTGGTTAAATTCTCAAACCTTCCTGATCTTGATCTAGAAAATAATAATAGTAATACTACTAAAACAAGTATTATGCAGTTCCCTCGTGTTATCCTTGGTGCTATTGCACTATTTTTTTATGTTGGCATTGAGGTCATCGCTGGTGACACTATTGGGCTCTTTGGCTCACAACTTCAAGTTGAAAATTTTACTGCCCTAACCTCCTATACAATGTTTTTTATGGTTATTGGTTACACTTTTGGAGTAACCATGATTCCCAAGCTTATCTCTCAAGAGAAAGCACTTATACTCTCTGCCGCTTTAGGCGTTGTTTTTTTAATAGGAGTCCTAAGTAGTTCAAGTGACAGCACGACCATCTCTTCTGCTCTTTGGGGATGGAGTGGTATTGCTACCTTGCCTGACCCCATTACTTTTGTAGCTCTCTTAGGTCTTAGTAATGCACTTATTTGGCCAACTATTTGGCCATTGGCACTTCAAGGGCTAGGAAGACACACAGCACAAGGAAGCGCACTGCTCATTATGGGAATTGCTGGAGGGGCCTTTTTACCTCTGCTTTTTGGGAAAATGGCTGAGCTTAGCAGTATGCAAAACGCCTATATGGTTGGAGTTGCATGCTACGGCTTTATTTTATACTATGCCCTAAAAGGACATAAAAAAGAGTCTTGGTAAGCCATGCTTTCTTTGACGTTTTTATTTAATTATTTTTTTAATTTAAACGTCAGCTTTCATAAGTTATACTTCTACATCTAATAATTATTACTAATCAATAAATTATTAAGAAGATTTCTTTGCACTCAAAAATTAAAGGAAAAGGTTTGATTTCTTTTAAAACGTTCCCCGACGGTTTTGAGTACATAGAAGTTGTCAACAGTATAGCCAAAGCTAAGATTGCACTTCAAGGTGCACATCTCTTTCACTATGAACGTCATGGTGAAACACCCTTATTGTGGGTAAGCAAGGCTTCAAATTTCACTTTAGGTGAATCAATTCGTGGTGGCATTCCCCTATGCTGGCCATGGTTTGGAATGCACAAAACCGATGCTGATATGCCCCAGCACGGTTTTGCAAGAACCTTTATGTGGAAACTTATAGACTCTAAAGACCTTCAGAACACCTCCAAATTAACTCTCCTTCTTGTTAGTTCTGAAGAGTCTTTAACCTTATGGCCCTACCAATTTGAATTAACCTACACCCTTACTATTGGTAGAGAACTCTCACTTGAACTCACCACTAAAAACCTTGACACAGAAGCCTTTAGTATTACTCAAGCCTTACACACATACTTTAATATTTCTCATATTTCAAATATACATGTAAATGGTCTTCAAAACAAACCCTATTTTGATGCGCTTACAGGAGAGAATATAATTCAAAAGGGAGCTGTTACCTTCAATAGCGAGATAGATCGTGTCTATCAAAACGTCAATAAGCCTATTAATCTTATGGACAAACGTAAAAAAATCACTATTAGCACTAATGGCTCTAATTCTGCTGTAGTCTGGAACCCATGGATAGAAAAATGTGCTCGTATGAGTGCCATGGAAAATGACAGCTATAAGACTATGGTCTGCATTGAGAGTGCTAACGCCTTTGATGATGCACGCACTATTGAACCAGGTGATACCCACACACTAAAAGCATCTATTGTACGCACCTAAACTTATAAAAAAAGAGACTGCTACAAAGATTGATTAGCTTCCCTTAAACGCTCAGGAGTTCCAATATCACGCCATGTTCCAGCATATAACTCACCACTAACACGTCTGTTAGTCATCGCTTCTCTAAGTAGCGGAGCTAATGCTGCTTTGCCGTAAGAGCAGTGTTTGAAAAATTCTGCACGGTAGTAACCAATACCGCTAAACGTTACCTTATTGTCACCCTCATTAGCCACTACACCATCATTAAGGGTAAAGTCTCCTTTGGTATTATGCTCTGGGTTAGAAACTAAAATAAGGTGTGCTAATCGCTGTTTTAATTTAAAACCTGCATCAAACTCATAATCACACCAGACATCGCCATTTACTACTAAAAACTCTTTACCTAAAAGAGGCAGAGCTTTAATGATGCCACCGGCACTCTCTAGTGCTCCCTCATCTTGTTCATCTGAGTAAGTAATTTCTACATTCCATTTAGAACCATTGCCTAAAACGTCAGGAATTTTGTAACCTAAATGAGCAAGATTAATGACAATCTCTTTAAAACCATTTTTAGCAAGCTTTTCAATATGATATACAATAAGCGGTTTACCTTGGACTTCTAATAGTGGTTTAGGAAGCGCATCGGTTAGTGGTCGCATTCGCTCACCTCTACCTGCTGCTAATATCATCGCTTTCATCATTAAGCTCCTGTATTACACGCTCTCATATTGCCATTTTTAAAACCTCTGTCAAACCACTGCATTCGCTGCGCAGAACTTCCATGTGTAAAACTATCAGGAACAACATGACCATGAGCTTTTTTCTGTAGTGTATCATCACCTATGGCACTAGCAGCATTAAGAGCTTCTTCAATATCACCCTGCTCAATAATATTGCCTTTTGCATTAATATGATGGGCCCATACACCTGCATAGCAGTCTGCTTGAAGCTCTACTTTCACTTGAATAGCGTTAGCCTTTTTCTCATCTCCTTGAGCCAACTGTTTAGCTTTATGTGACTTATTTAATGTACCTACTAAGTTTTGTACATGATGCCCAATCTCATGAGCAACAACATATGCCTGTGCAAAATCACCAGGAGCATCATGACGCTGACTTAACTCATCAAAAAAACCGAGGTCCAAATAGACTTTTTGATCAGCTGGGCAGTAAAACGGTCCTACCTGAGCACTGGCATAACCACAAGCGCTCTGAACACTTTGACGAAACAATACTAACTTTGGCTCCTTGTAGGTTCCACCCAACTGGGCAAATTGTTGTCCCCAAATATCTTCAGTTTGTGCCAATACTGCTGAGATAAACTCAGCACTTCTATCATCTGCAACAGAAGATTGGACTTTGGCACTTGGTGATGACGAGGAAGATGAGTCTAGCAGTGCTAAAGGATTAAATCCCAAAAAGTATGCCACGACACCTACCACTAAAACAATGCGTCCAACCTTAGTTCCAATAAGCATCTGTGCAATTGGCAATAAAAGGCGCAGACTTCCACGTCCTGCACCTCTACTCGCACCCCCTTTAAAACGTATATCTTCAATATTGCTACTTCGTCGTAAGTCATCCCATTTCATACATTCCCCTTATGTCTTAGGCAGTTTAATACTACTAAGAAGTTTAGCCAAATTTCGTGTCTTCTCATATTTATTGGCAGTCTGTATGACATATTTGAGCGTTAACGGCAGATCATTTAAGTACCCATCTTTTCCATCACGCAGGTAGAGCCGACAGAAAATACCAAGTACTTTAATGTGTCGCTGCAACCCCATAAAATCGAACCACCTAATGAACGTTGCATCATCTACATGTAAATTTTTCATATCTCGAAACTTTAGAGCTAAACGCTCTACCTCTTGAGCATCATACTCAACATAACAGTCTTTTAACAGTGATACCAAGTCATACGTAACCGCACCACTCATAGCATCCTGATAATCAATAACCCCAACCTCTCCCTCTCTAGGAATCATAATATTTCGTGAATGATAATCACGGTGGACAAATAACCCCTGGGGTTGTAATTCCACTTCCGTTATGATCTCATCTAGGCTTGTGTTAATCATCTCTTCTTGAGCAGCACTCAAATTTACATGTAAATACTCTTTTAAGTACCACTGTGGCATTAAATCCATCTCAAAACGTAAAAAATCTCTATCATATAAGGGTAGATTCTCTGCACTAGCATCCTGCATTGTAACAATTTCTGCCATTGCCTGCGAATAGAGTTTTTCATAATTCGTATCATCTAAAACATTGAGATAGTGAGCATTTCCAAAGTCTTCGATAATCAAAAAACCATCTTCTATATTTATATCTAAGATTTGAGGCGCTTTTACATTTACATGTAGTAGTCTATTAGTAACATCAATAAAAGGTTTTAAAGACTCCTTTTCAAGGGAAGAGTCCATTAAAATAACACTCTCATCTCCCTTATAAATCCGGAAATAACGCCTAAAGCTAGCATCTGCAGAAGCTAGTTCAAGGGTCCAGTCCTTCCATTTAGTTCGAGCAACATAATAATTAATGAGCTGCATAAACTCCTCCTAAAATAGCATTTTGAGATGCGCCTGTCACCTCTTTTAAATTCACACTCTCTCTATTTAGACGTTTATGTGCTAACCAAGCAAATGCCATGGCTTCCATAAACTCACTACTGACACCGTAAATGTCTGTCGAGGTGACTTTGACATCTAAAAGCTCTTCATTTAATCGCTGCATTAAAAAGTGGTTCTTTACACCACCACCACACACTAAAAGCTGCGTAACATCAAACTTTTTTACCTCATCTGCAATAGTTCTAACGGTAAGTTCAAGCAGTGTTGCCTGCACATCTTTACTGCTGAGATTGCTGCTATAAAGTCTCTTATGAAGCCACTGAAGATTAAATATCTCACGTCCCGTACTTTTTGGAGCGCTCTGCATAAAAAACGGCTCATCTAAAAACTGTTTTAATAATTCAACATTAAATACACCACTCTGTGCCCACGCTCCGTCTGCATCATAAGGGAGATTTTTATGCTCTGCTATCCATGCATCCATAAGCACATTTCCTGGACCTGAGTCATACCCCAAAAGTGTTTCTCCCAACACTGTAATGTTAGCCATACCACCAATATTTAATATACATGTATTTTTTAAATCTTGAAATAAGAATTCATGAAAGGCGGGAGCAAAAGGGGCCCCTTGTCCACCAAAAGCGACATCTTTACTACGAAAATCACAGACCACATCAATGCCCGTCTCTACGCTCACTACATTAGCATCACCCAACTGCATTGAGAACGGGTAATTCCCTGAGGATTCATGCCAAAGTGTCTGACCATGCAAGCCTATTGCTCTAATACTGTTTCTGTCAATATTATGGTGCTTTAGCAGTGAGTTCACAGAATTAGCAAAGAGAAGACCCAAGCGATGATTTAGCCTTCCTGTTTGTGCTAAAGAGCTCTCATGTGAAATTACATGTAAAATCTCTTTTTTTAACACTTGATCAAAACCGTACTCATAAGATAATAGCAGCCTACAAGAAGATTCATCAATCTCACATAAGACCACATCCACACCATCTAAACTAGTCCCAGACATCACACCAATATAGAGCTTACTCATCTCTATGGAGTATCTTGCTTTTCATTATGACTATTACACCTTTATGGGCAACTTTAAAAACCCTAATATGAATTACATTTTACTTTGTTTTCATTAATAGACAAACTATGTTTGACTTCGTACTTGGATAGTGTCATAAAAGTTCTGTAAAATCATAATCAGCTATTATTTTTAAAAAAGGATGATAGATGAAAGTATAAAGGCAATTGAAGAAATAAAAAATGTTTATGAATTGTTCAGATTGTAAATATATACTATTGCAAATTAAAGAATAAGGTAATATAAAATTGAAAAAGTTATGGGCTACTTTTGTGCTACTAATGGGCTACTTTTGGTACACCGTGGGTACATCAGCAAACAATATAGAAACAACCACCGTTGGCGATACAAACGCTACAGAGGTGGTTTCAAGCAATATAGAGACTATCTATTTTGCCGCAGGTTGTTTTTGGGGAGTTGAAAAACATTTTGAACATTTAGATGGTGTTGCTGACGTCTCATCTGGGTATGTAGGTGGAAACTACAATAATCCAACCTACGATGATGTCTTAAAATATAGAAAACTACCGTTAAACTCTAAGATTATTAACCATACTGAAGCGGTAAAAGTCACCTTTGATAACACAAAAGCATCCTCCAAAGAACTCATAGAATCTTTTTGGGAACTTCATGATCCAACACAACTCAATCGACAAGGTAATGACATTGGGAACAACTACAGAAGTGCTATTTTTTGGACCACCGTCAATCAAAAAGAAGTCGCATATGAGACAAAAAAGCGCTACCAAGAGCTACTCAGCGAGAAAGGTTATGGAGAAATTGTCACGCAAATTGCACAACTAGAGACCTTTTATACAGCAGAAGCGTACCATCAAGACTATCTTAAAAATAACCCTAACGGCTACTGTCCTAACCATAGTACAGGGGTACAGTTTGAAAAAGATACTGAAAAAAAAGAGTTCATACATCCTCTAGGTAACAAAGAGATAGTTGTTATAAAGTCTAAATCCTACTGTCCTTACTGTGAAAAATTTGAAAAAGAGGTAAGTTCTCAATACAGAGGTTCCATTACGCTTAGAACAGTCACAGCAGATACTCTAAAAGGGTTTGAGATTAAAACAGATCTCTCTGGTACACCCACTATACTCTTTATAGACAACACTAAAGAGGTATTTGCCCATCGTGGTTTTATGGATGCCAAACAGTTCTATAAGACATTAGGTGATTTTAAACTTGGAAAAAACTCTAAAAGCTACAGAGTCGCTTTTAATGAGAGCACAGACAGTCGTTTCTGCAAACAGTACAAAATATTTAAAGATACACCTGATGGTGTCTTTGTAGATAAACTCTCTGGAGACATCCTTTTTGACACTAGAGAGCGTTTTAACTCAGGGACAGGATGGCTAAGCTTTTATAAGGCAGCAGATAATGCAACCATTGAAAAAGAAGATAATAGCTTTGGAATGCAGCGCATTGAAGTCATTGCCAAAAAGAGTGGTATTCACCTAGGACATGTATTTCCAAGAGCTGATGGCACAAGACGATTTTGCATTAACGCTACAGTACTAGAGTTTGTGCCTAGAGACAAACCATAACAGCTACTTTGCACTGCTTTTTAACTGTGCGGTAGCAAAAGAGACAATAGTTCCAATTACAATTTGCCACGCAAAACCGATGTTGGCTCCAAAAACATAGGGCTGAAGCGACAGTACTGTAACAAAGCCGCTAATAAGAGCCAACAGAACACTTTTTTCACTACCTCGTGATGTAAATAGTGCAGAAAAATAGACTCCTAAAAGTCCAGAGTAGGCAAAGGCCATTACACCCAGAGCAAAACTCAGTAGTGGCAAATCGCTGGCTTGATGAACAATATAACTCAGCATTGCCATAAGTGAAAGTGCCACTGCAAAAGCCAGCACCCCCACACGTGCCGCTTTGACAAAATGCGC
Source organism: Campylobacterota bacterium (assembly GCA_034661055.1). Classification (GTDB taxonomy): domain Bacteria; phylum Campylobacterota; class Campylobacteria; order Campylobacterales; family Sulfurimonadaceae; genus QNZR01. Next base: position 8,203 of record JAYEKO010000085.1, on the reverse strand, counting down.
TTCATCAACGCTACCCTGTTCTGTTTTTAAAGGACGGTAAATATCTTCAACTGCTACAGAGGACATGGCACCCAAAACAGAATTCGTACTTGAAAGTGCAGCAGCAACAGCTCCAACAGTGACTAGCCCTCTAAGCCCATCTGGCATCTCATTTAAGATGTAGTACATAAATATGGTGACATTCTCACCTTTAAAATTTTGAACAACTTCTTGCTGTTGGTAAAATAGATACAGCAGTAGGCCAATGGCTAAAAAGAGCATGACCACAGGAATGGTAAAAACAATAGAGTAGTAGAGTGAACGCTGTCCAGCTTTAGCATCTCTACAGCTTAAGACTCTTTGCGTCATATCCTGATCGAGTCCATAAGCAGCAATATTTAAAAGAAGCCAGCCAGTAAGTAGTCCAAAAATATTAAATTTTCCCTCTGATGAAAAGCTAAGTTCCCAATCAATCAGTCGTAACTTCTCTTGTTCACTTAACATACTTATGATGCTGTTCATATCGTAATCTAAACTCATGTAAAGATAAACAAGCACCGCAACACCCGCTCCAATGTAGGTAATAGCTTGAATAATATCACTAAAAATTACCGATTTGACACCACCAAAATAGGTGTAAGCCAAAGCACCAATCATCAAAATGCTAATGGCATAAATTACATGTAAAAATGTAATGTCATTAAACAAAATCATGGAGACTGCAAGTGCCCCAATGTAGAGGCGTGCACCACTAGCAAAGAGTCGTCCTATAAGAAACATCACTCCTGCCTGACGTTTTGCATTCTCGCCATAACGTATTTCAAGCAGTTCATACACCGTTACTGCTTTAATGGCATAAAAACGAGGAATTAGTACTTTAGCTACAAATATAACTGCCAAAAATGCTGAAAAATAGAACCCTAAAAAGGTCAAATCATTTCTGTAGGAGTATTCAGGACCCCCTAAAAATGTAGCGGCAGATTGTGACGTTGCTAAAACAGAGAGGGCAACCGCCAACATAGGCATGGAGTTGCCGCCCACAAAATACTCACGAGAGTTTCTAATTTTTCCTTGGGAAAGCATAAAAGAAGTAATCGCTAACATTAGAAAGTACGCTGCAAAAACAAGCCAATCTAAGGTGGCAAAACCACTCTGTATCAATGCATCACTTTTGGAGCTTTTTTAAATCCAAGGTCTTTGAGTCGGCTTCGAACGGCTTTCATAAACTTTTCACCAGGATCTTTTTTAACAGTACGGTACCCATCATCTTTTTCAAGCCACAACGAAGTCTGCTCCATTGCACGGTACTCATGATGTCCAATTAGATACTCAATGTCAGGATACTTCTGCTTAAGGTGTCGTATCAACTCCACATTGGCATCAACTTGAGCTTGAGTCAGATCCTCGTTCTCATTATTCTGCCCACCCACATTCTCTACGCCAATACTAGAGTAATTCAGACCAATTACATGACGTGCCATGAAGTTATCGGGCATAAGCTGATTAATGGTGCCGTCACGCTCAACTAAAAAATGAGCAGAGACATTTAAAAGACTTGCCGCTGCAATATCTTCTCTATCGGTAAAGAGGGTATCTCTTTTAAGTCGTGCATACGACTCATTTGCATCCATAATAGCAGTCCAGTGAAGAACAATGCTTTTAGGCTCAATGACAATATTAGTCACGTTTAGATCGTAATGTGTACGGATGTACTCTTTTGTCATTGCTACTCGCTTAGGAGTAAAGTCAATCGGCTTTTGAACCATTCTCTCTATTTTAGAAAATTTTTTAAGTAGTGTATCAACTCTTTTATTGGACTCTATAATGCGAGAGAGTTTAATTTTATTAGCTCTAACTTGCTTATAAATGACGTCAAGTAACTTGTGAAGATCTTGATGCGCCAACTGGTTACCAAAAAGTAAGATATCTACACCTGAATTAATGGCCAACGTCACGGTCTCTTTAAGGTCATACTGTGAGGCAATCGCTTTCATCTGCAAATCATCACTAACAATAACACCGTCATAACCCAAATACTCCCTTAAAAGTTTAGTATTGGTCTTATGTGAGAGTGTGGCTGGGTAGTTTTTGTCGAGTTTTGCATTGAAAACATGGGCGGTCATAATCATATCGACCTTATCTCTTTCAATAAGCTCCGCATACGGTTTTAGCTCTTTTGAACTCCATGTTTTAGTGACATCGACAAAGCCTTCATGAGAATCACCTAGTGAAGAGCCGTGTCCAGGAAAGTGTTTAAGAACACTGATGACACCGTGTTCATTTAATGAATCCGTAAAAATCTGAGCATAGCGCACCACACTTGGAGCCTGTTTTGAATAGGCACGATTTAGCTGATAGATTACTCTGTTTTTTGGATTAAGAGCCAAATCAACCACTGGAGCAAAATTACATGTAATTCCATTTACATGTAATTCATTAGCTAACTCATCGTACATCTTTTTAGCGTAGGCTCCATTATGCTCAGTGGCAATGTCATAAGCACTTGGTGTTGCTTTAAAGCCGTATTTGCTTTTAAGACGAGCCACTTTTCCACCTTCTTGATCAACTGAGATAATCAGCGGTCTTGGTGAGATTGCCTGAAGCTGTGCTGTTAACGCCTGCAGCTGCTTAGGACTCTTAATATTTTTAGTTTTATCTCTAGCATAGTAATCTCTGTCAAACAAAATCACACCACCAAGGTCATACTCTTTGATGTAACGGTATATATCACTGTTTTGCTTAACACTCTGCCCATCAAAACCTACAATAAGCATTTTTCCTATCATCTTTTTAAGTTCTAACTCTGTTGGTCTCTGCTGTGTCGCTTGTAAGTTTAGCACCAGCAAAAGTGCCATAAAAATAACCATTTTCATTCTATAAATTCACTCCAAATCTTTGTTAAATAGCATTTTAGCTAAACTATTGTGTAAAATACTCGTAGGGTATAAATTTCACAGGAGTTTACATGCTTAAAACTTTACTTATTCTTCCCTTACTTGGGGCATCACTTTTAGCCGATTTAACAATTACTTCCAATGCTGATGGCGACATTGAAAAAACTTATTACAAAGATGGCAAAATGCTTGTTGTCTCAACAGAGGGTAAAAGTATTTTTGATACTAAAAAACAGATGATTACAGTTATTTTAGACCAACACAAAATCTATCTTCAGGACTCCATGGAGTCTTACGCAAAAAACCTCGGTCAGACAACCAAAAATATGCAAAATGCGATGCAACAGCAGATGAGGGAAGCGATGCTGGCACGCGGTATGGATGAGGCGCAAGTTACCATGATGCTTGAGCGAATGAAACAGAGTATGGATGCTCAACCCCAACTGCAAGATCGTCCTAAGCCTATTGTTAAAAAAACTGGAACGGCTAAGGTAGCAGGGTATAGTTGTGACACTTACTCTATTGTCGATATGGTTGAACAGTTTCAAGAAGAGGAGTGTCTAAGCCCAGAAGTTGACAAACTTGTGAGCAGAGAGATTGATATTAACGTGATGATTAAAATGGGTAAGCAGATACAGAAATCTAGCGGTGATGCTCAAGACCCCCTAGAGAACAAAGGGTTCCCAATGCGTACACGAGATATGAGCTATGGTCAAACACAGATAGTCTCTGAAGTGACATTAATCTCTAAAAAATCAATTGACAGTAACCTTTTTGCCATACCAAAAGGTTACAAAAAAACCACCACTAAAGAGTTTTACTCTAAGATGATGAAAGAGCAGATGCGTTAAAATATTACAGACTGTAGGAAGCTTTACCCTGCAGTCACATCTGAGCATTTTTTCTTAAAATACTCTTGGTCAGCTTTACATAATGGACAGCTCTTTGGTGCCTTTTTACCACGGTGTACATGACCACACACTTCACATATCCACTCTTCACTGTTTTCACTGTCAAAAAATCCTTCAGCATCAAGTGCTGCTTTTAGAGCTAAGTATTCTGCTTCATGCTCAACTTCTACTTTTCCAATGGCTTTAAAAAGTCTGGCAATATCTGCTAAGCCATCTTCTTTAGCAATAGCAGCAAAGTTTGGATACATCTCTTCATGTTCATAACGCTCACCATCAGCAGCATAAGTTAAATTCTTTTTTGTCGTGTCTAACTCAATATTATTGACAAGTTTATTGTAGGCTTTATACTCTGCTAATGCGTGATATTTTTCATTATTGGCTGCCTCTTGAAAATGTCTTGCTATTCTATGTAAGCCCTCTTGCATCGCTACATCTGCAAAAAACTCATACTTATTTCGTGCCTGTGACTCGCCGGCAAATGCTTTCATTAAGTTAACAGCAGTAAGGTTTTTAGTAGTACACTCCATCTCTTGATTACAACAAACTAAAGCACCCCCACCCACTTCTTGAACCTCTATCTCATTACCACATTTACTGCATCGATATGTTTCATACTGTCTCATCACTTCTCCTTAAACGATCATATTTTTCTATTAGAAATTATATTCTTAATTTGCTTAAAGGAAAATAATTATTATTTGATAATATTAAACTATCTCTATGTAGTCACGGTTATTCAAGTTTAACCAACAGTTCAAACAATACTCATCGCTCTTTTTTGCTATATATAGTAAAAAAACTTTTGAAAACTTGATAATGACACTAGTAGATGAAAAAGAGGTTTTATACGTACTTATATTCCTGTAAATATTTTTAAAAAAATTAGCTATAATTCGCGTAATTATTTACATGTAAGGACTTTTTAATGGGACAAACCATTACGGAAAAAATCTTTTCTGAACACGTCGGACACGATGTGTTTGCGGGTGAGATTATTCGCTCAAATATCGATATGGTTATCGGTAACGATATTACAACACCTATTTCAATTAAGGCATTTGAAGATAGTGGAGCTGAGAGCCTTGCTAATCCGGATGGCTTTTCAATTGTTCTTGACCACTTTATTCCAGCTAAAGATATAGCCTCGGCAAATCAAGCCCGTATTAGTCGTGATTTTGCAAAAAAGCATAATTTAAAAAACTTTTTTGATGAAAAAGATATGGGAATTGAACATGCACTACTTCCTGAAAAGGGCTTAGTGGTTCCTGGTGATGTCATCATCGGTGCTGATTCACACACCTGTACTCACGGTGCACTTGGAGCATTTTCTACGGGTATGGGTTCAACCGACTTAGCCTTTGCTATGATTAGCGGCGGCAACTGGTTTAAGGTTCCTGAATCTATTAAAGTAGTGCTCTTTGGAAAGCCGGGTGAGTTTACTACAGGTAAAGATATTATTCTCGAGATTATTAGAATGATTGGTGTTGATGGTGCGCTGTATCAGACCTTAGAGTTTACCGGTAGCACCATAGAGCATCTAACAATGGATGACCGTTTCTCAATGTGTAACATGGCGATTGAAGCGGGCGCAAAAAGTGGTATTGTTGCTTATGATGAGATTACAGCAGAGTTTTTAAAAGACAAACCACTGGCTCGTGAGCCTAAAATTCACTACTCAGATGATGATGCTACTTATGTGAAAACTCTTGAAATTGATGTGGCGGCATTAGAGCCGGTTATTGCTTACCCATTCTTACCGAGTAATGGGCACAGCCTGACTCAAGCGGTCTCAGATGAGATTAAAATTGATCAGGCATTTATTGGAAGTTGTACCAATGGTCGTCTTTCAGACCTGAAAATTGCGGCTGAGATTCTTAAAGGTAAACGTGTTCATGAGGATGTTCGTCTCATCGTCACTCCGGGAACACAGCGTATTTTACGTGAAGCGAGTCACTTAGGCTATATTGACATTATTATTGATGCCGGTGGCGTGGTCTCTAACCCAACATGTGGTGCCTGTCTTGGCGGATACATGGGAATTTTAGGTGACAATGAAGTAGCGGTTTCTACCACGAACCGTAACTTTGTAGGACGTATGGGAAGCCGTAGTTCAAAAGTTTATTTGGCAAACTCAGCTGTTGCGGCTGCTTCTGCTATTGCCGGAGTTATCGCCAATCCTGCTAACTACTAAATTTTTCCCATACTATTTAAAAAAAGCAGTAGTTATTTTGTTATAACTACTGTATTAGCGTTTTCCATCATTTTAAGTCGTGTACGGTTATATAGTCTCACATCTTTCATAACTTCTCGAGCTTCACTATGTGTCAATGTGTAGGTAGCATAACTACCTCCTCTTCTTACAAGAAGCTTTTGAAGCTTTTTGCCAGTATCTGGATCAACCAACTCTTCAACCTCTCCAACATTAAATGTTGTGCCCACTTTCACACCATCTCGCTCGCCACGATTAATGATAACTTTAGAGCTCAAAAATAGTTTATGCCCAGTATGCAATAGACTTCTTGCATTAACAAGATATTTCTCATAATCAAGCTTTTAAAATCCATTAGACTTCTTTAGTTACAATCACTAAATGAATATATTATTTCCGTTAATTGTAACTATCTTTTTTGCAATGGTACACTACTTAGGTTACACTCGGGTAGTAAAACATCTACATGTAAATTCTAAAACTAAAGGCTACCTCAAGTTTTTTTTGCATGTAAATATGCTGGGAATTGCCGGTTATCTCCTTAGTCGCTACACTTTTAATCCGCCAAAAGAGCTCTATTTTTTACTATCGCTTAGTATTGGTGTGGGGTTTGTAATCTTTATTGGAACTATTCTCTATGAAATTTTACATGTAATTCAAAGAAACACTCCCTTTAAAACAGAAAAACGTGCTTTTTTTAAACGCAGCAGCGACCTAGGATTTTTAGCTCTAGGGAGTGCTTATCTTGGTGCAGGTGTATATGAAGGCTCCAAGGAAGCTGTAATCAATCATATTAATGTAAAACAGAACCGTTTCAATGGAAAAAGCTACACTATTGTACAGATTAGCGATATGCATATTGGGGGACTCATTGATAAAGAGTTCGTCAAAAGCAGTGTTGCAAAGATCAATGCACTTCGCCCTGACCTCATCACCATTACTGGAGATTTGAGTGATGCCCACGTCTCAACCATTTCAGAGATAATAGATGAACTTAAAAACCTTAAAAGTCGTTTTGGGACCTTTTATGTAGTAGGCAACCATGAGTATTTTCACGGCATTGAAGACACCATAGAGCATCTTAAAACTTTAGATATACATGTACTTGAAAACAGCTCTGCTAAAGTGGATAACTTTTATATTGCCGGAGTTTATGATATTTTTGGTTTTCGGGCCGAACATCATGTGCCAGATATCAATGCTGCCATGCAAGATATTCCTAAAAATGCTCCCTCCATTCTTCTGGTCCATCAGCCAAAATATCTAAACTATTTGCAGGGATTCACTCCTTCTCTAATTTTAAGTGGTCACACTCATGGTGGACAGATTTGGCCCTTTGGTTATTTAGTAAAATTGGCACAACCTTATCTAAAAGGTCTGCATAGCTTAGGTAAAGATCGCCATATTTACGTTAATAGTGGCATCGGTTTTTGGGGCCCTAAAATGCGCTTGGGCTCTCAAGCAGAAATTACATGTATTTCATGGTCCTAGGAGAACAGTATGTTTGATATGCACTGCGTTATCTTTGCGGGGGGTAAAAGCTCACGTATGAGAACCGATAAGTCACTCCTGCCCTTTGGAGACTACAATACTCTTGTAGAGTACCAATATGAACGTATGAAAAAGATTTTTAAATATGTCAGTATTTCAACCAAGAGTAGTGAAAAAGTACCATTTACATGTAATATTATTGAAGATCCAAAAGGTATTGATACGTTTGCACCAACTGCAGGATTTGTCGCTCTTTTTAATAGACTAAGTGCTGAGAAGGTCTTTGTACTTAGTGTTGACACTCCCTTTGTAGGCATAAATGAGATAACACAGCTCATTAATTGTGATGCTCCTGATTTTGATGCAATTATTGCTAAAACAGCACAAGGAATGCACCCCATGTGCGGTATTTATCACCGTTCTCTACACTCAAAATTTACATGTATGCTTCAAGAAGATAATCACCGCTTAGGAAAACTTCTTAAAGAGTCTAAAACCTATTTTGTCAACTTTGAGAATGAAAAAGCCTTTGCTAACTTAAATTATCCTCATGAGTATGAAGAGGCTTTAAATGCCCTGCCATAATTATTTAATACTCATCTCAATAAATATCTGACCCCCTCCAGAGCAATCATATCTCTGCAGCGTATAAGGTCCATCGGATTCTATGTAATAATACCCACTAAGACTTTCAAAATAATCACAATATTGTGAACCTA
>JAYEKO010000084.1:6669-29118 GCA_034661055.1 Campylobacterota bacterium | reverse complement strand
TCACATTTTCAGTATTTAGTTCGGCAAGGTTATCTACAAATGATAAAATCTTACTGAGTTGTGAAATAATTTCATCACGCTTATTTTCACCAACTTCTAGATATGAGAGTTTTTCAAGTCGCTGTAATAGTTCATTGTCTATTTTCATAGTTACTCCGTATTTACATGTAATTTTAATAGCGATTGTAACAGAAAAAACTTATACTTTAGGTGATGTTTACATAAAATTAATAGTTAATTAGATATTATGCTACGCAAAATAATGTATGCAGGAGCTTTTTTGAGTCTTAAAGAAAATATAGATATGGTAAAAGATGAATTAAATTCGGAAGAGAAATTTTTTGAAAATGCCGTTAAGGCAGAACGTGTTTGGAAAAAGTATAAAACAGTTATTATTGGTGGAGTCATTGCAGTGGTAGCCGTTGTTGCTATTAGTGCAATTAATGATGCAAATGTTGAAGCAGCAGCACAAGACTCTAATGCAGCTTATGCAACACTGTTAAAAGGTCCTGACAGTGCAGCAGAAAAAGAGTTGGCTGCACTCAATCCAAGCCTCTTTAATGCTTTGAAGTTCTCTAATGCTGTCACCTCAGGTGATGTAGAGTCACTGCAAGCTCTTAGTGTAAGTGATGATGATGTTATTAGTGATTTAGCAACATATGAGTTGGCAGTTATTAATGCTGATGAAAAGGCTCTAGCTAGCTATACATCAAAACAAAATGCAATCTATAAAGATTTAGCAATACTTGAAAACTCGCTTCTTCTAATGAAGAGTGACCAGAATCAAAAAGCTCAACAAAAATTATCTCTGATCTCTGAGGACTCACCACTCTATAAAGTGGCAAAGTCATTGATGCACTACGGAGTTAAGTAGTGCCTCGCCACAACTATTTTTTAGCCGTACTTTTTTTATTCATAACGCTTTTAACTGGTTGTGGTTCTAAAGAGTATTATGTTCCAGAGAGTACAGTTGGTGACTGGGATTCCAGTGGTACACTAAGTGGAAAAATTATTGATGTTACATCTGATGGAGCTGTTTTAGACAGCGGTGAGATTATGACAACAAAAGCACTGATTAAAGCCTCATTAACGCCACAACACCGATTCTTATCTTTTAGTGATGGATGGGTGGTCTCAAGTACGAGTGATGGTAATGTCTCATTAAAAGCAATGGAAGCTCCCAAGGCAGGTATTGAATTTGAATTGAAAAAAACAGTTGCTGCGGCTTCAGTTAAAGATGATATTTTAGCTGTTTTATTTGCAAATAACGAGATGGCTATCTATTCACTTGCGTCAAAAGAGCTACTTTTTAAAGAGCAGGGAACAGCTCCAATTGCTGTAGATTCTAGAGTACAAAACCCATATTTCATGCAAGATTTGGTGCTTTTTTTGACACTTGATGGAAAGATTGTAATTGTTAATACTGAGGCTAAAAAAGTGATACGCTCTATGATTGTATCTTCAGAGTCATATTTTAACAACATTACCCACTTTAATGTCATCGGAAATACCCTCATTGCTGCTACTCCATACAATATCTTCTCTTTAGGTGCTAAAGAGGTAAGAGAGTCTTATGAGCTGCGCGATATGGTCTTTAAAGATGATGTTATTTACATCTGTACTAAACAGGGTGAAATTGTATCATTCACTCCATCACTTCAAAAAATTGCGGCAAAGAAATTTCAATTTGCTCATTTTTTAGGTCTGATTGTTACTGATAATAGAGTCTATGCTCTAGAGAAAGAGGGCTATCTAATTAGCCTAGATAAAGAACTTTTAGCATTTAAAGTGTACGATGTTGACATTGAAGACGGCTATGTTTTTACTGCTAATAAGACATTTTTTGTCAATGATATTTTCTTTAAGGTAAAATAGCCGTTAATGTCTAATGAGCTGGAGGCGTTTATAGAGTATATAACTATCTCTAAGTCTCTCTCTAAAAATAGCATAGCTGCTTATGAGAGTGATTTAGTGGCAATTGAAAACACTACTTCAAAATCACTCATTGAGCTTAAAAGTGACGATGTATTAAAAGTGTTATCGGTAGTAGAAAATCGTAGGACCATCAATAGAAAACTATCTACTATTAACGCTTTTTTTACCTTCTGTCATAAACAGCGCTTTGTAGATTCGTTTTCAAAGTTTAAACTCTCAAAACTTCCTGCAGTGCTTCCGAAGTACCTCTCTTATAGTGATGTTATGAGTGGTTTAAAAGCCATTGAGCTTAAAAAGTGGACTGACTTAAGGGATTATGCCCTTATTATCTTCTTATATGCCACAGGCTCACGGATTAGTGAGTGTTTAAGTGTACAAAGAGAAGATTTTGAAGATACATGGCTTCGTATTCGTCATGGAAAAGGGGAGAAAGAGCGCTATGTTCCTGTTGCTTCAGAAGCTTTAAAAGCAGTCGAGAACTATCTCGAGGCATCTCCTTATGATAAACCTACACTATGGTTAAACAGTAGGGGCAATAAACTGAGTCGTATTTCAGCCTATAAAATCACACAAAAGTATCTTAATGTATCTCCTCATGTACTGCGTCACTCTTATGCAACAGCGCTCATTACAGGTGGTGCAGATTTAAGAGTAGTACAAGAACTTTTAGGACACTCATCACTGCTAACTACACAGATCTATACGCATCTACAGCAGTCACATCTTAGAGAGACAGTTAATGCGTGTCATCCACTATCTCAGGAGTCTTTATGACATTACTATTTAAGGAGCTATATAAGATGAAACATAATTTTAAACAGATACAAGAGATTTCACCCAAAGAGCTTGGTATTCGCAATAAGATCACTATTCATTACGGTATTGACAGTTCAAACTCTCAAGTTGCACTGCTTGGTATTAACCAAAAGAGTAGAATACTCATTAAAGATGTACCAAAGTTTGAAGCTATAATGACAAAGCTTTCTAATTTTGTCGGCTACAAGTTTAGTAAAAAAGTACTGATACTAAAAGCCCCAATCTGCTCTAAAGCACTCAAAGCTTTACAGGAGAGAAACTTTACTGTGATGACTGATGCTACTGTGTGATATTGGAAACACCTCACTACATTTTTATGATGGTCAAAACAGTTACAAAAAAGATGTAGAAAAATTTGATATATTTACATGTAAAGAGAAAGTTTATTACATTAATGTCAATCCAAATTTACATGTAGATTTACAAAAGGCCTCTAATTGGGTTGATTTAAAAGCGTATGTGGATTATACACACTATTATGAGACGATGGGTATTGATAGAATTATGGCTTGTGAAGCGGTGAATGATGCTATTGTTATTGATGCTGGAAGTGCAATCACTGTAGACATAATAAATAGTGGCTTTTATGAGGGTGGATTTATCTACCCTGGTGTCGATGCAATGGCAGAGAGTTATAGAAATATCTCATCAAGACTCGACTATACCTTTAATTTTGAGCTCAATTTAGATAAAATGCCGAAAAATTCCCAAGATTCAATCAGTTATGGATTTTTAAGACTACTTTATGGTGAAGTGATGCGCCATAATAAACCCATTATTTTAACGGGTGGTAGTGCTTTGGAACTTAAAAAGATTTTTAAAGATGCCAAGGTCGATGAGATGCTGATTTTTAAAGGGATGAAAATAATAAGTAGCAGGATAGATATATGTTAACAGTAGCCCTACCTAAAGGACGAATTGCTGAAGAGACATTAGAGGTTTTTGAGACAATATTTGGCAGTGAGTTTGTCTTTGATGACCGTAAACTGATTCTTGAGACTCCAGATTTTAAATTTTTATTGGTACGTAACCAAGATGTAGCAACTTACGTTTACCATCAAGCTGCCGACATTGGTGTGGTAGGTTTGGACACATTAGAAGAGCAGGGATTAGACGTTATTCGTCTTTTAGATATGTGTCGAGGCAGATGTAAAGTAGCCATTGGTATGCGTAAAGGTGAAACATTAGATTTTAGTAAGCCAGAGATTAAAGTAGCAACAAAAATGGTAAACATTACCAAACGGTATTTTGCAGAACGTGCCGTTGCTGCTGATGTCATTAAACTTTACGGCTCAATTGAACTAGCTCCACTTGTTGGGCTTGCCGACATGATTGTCGATATTGTTGACACTGGTGCAACAATGAAGCAAAACGGTTTAGAAGTTGTTGAGACCATAATGGAATCATCAACGTATCTCATTGCTAACAAAAACAGCTATTTTGAGAAAAAGTCCGAAGTGCTGGATATCTACGAAAAGATTAATGCAACAATCAATAAGTGTTAATCAAGCCCATAAATATTAACGGGACGTAAAGTCCCACTCCAATGTAGGGCATCAGCTTATGAAGTGGTGCCAATAGCATCTGTGAAAGCTCCTGAGGTATCTCTTCTTTTTGAAATACTTGTACCATTAAAATAATTTTTGTTGCAATATCAAAGGTCTTAATAAAAAGTACTAATAATATTTGCGCAGAGTAATCGGTAATCATGGCTAAGTATATGGTAAAGTAAAATGTTGGATGAAGAATTAGAAACTGTAAAATATTACTTTGAAACTTTTCATACATATTTTCAAGCATGCCAATAAGGGTGTCAGCTTTTTGCCACTGTGTCTCAAAGAGTTCTAAAATAAGATAAATTAGGGTAAGTGTGTAAATATCATTCATTTGTGATAGAGATTATATCATGTTAATAGCTATCATGATATACTCTTATTAAAATTATGAGGAAGTAGTAGTGAAAATATTTTTTATAGTAATGGTGACACTGATAGCTCTATTCATCGGTGGATGTGCAACCAATAAAGGCCCGGAATATGATGGAAGAAGCTATTCCCAGATGAAAAAAATTCAGATTGGTACGATAGTAGGCCATAGGCCTGTTGTTATTTCAGATACAGGAACAGGAAGTTTTCTTGGTGCTATTGTGGGTGGTGTTTTAGGTTCAACCGTAGGACGTGGTAATGGTAGGACGCTTGCAACATTAGCAGGTGGTCTAGCGGGTTCGTATGCTGGAGGTGAGGTTAATAAATCTGATGCTCAGGAGTTAACGGTAGAGCTTAATAACTCTAATGTTGTAGTGGTTGTTACTAAAGGAAATGAGTTTCATACCGGTGATCGTGTGCAGATTATTAAAGATGGCAATAACGTTGCTGCTGTAAAAAAATTACAATAACAAGAGGTAAAATGCTAACACGATACCAGAACGTAAATGATGACAATGAGTCAATAGAAGTCGGTGTCAACCTAGAGTTTGAAAAAGAGTCTTATGAGACTTTTGCCCAAAATGTCTTATGGATTTTTCTTAAAATTAGAGAGGGCAGTGCTGATGAGCTAACATTGCTACTAGAACTCTTAGAGGAGTTAAATAGTTCCTTAAAAGAGAAATTAGAAGCGACATTAGCAGGCTACAGAGTCGTTGATGGCTGGTTTGAGATCTACTTTTATGCCTACAGTGCTAAAAAATTTGAGAACATCACCGCATCTGTAGTAGGCTCAAAATATAGTTATGAAGTAGGTTCTTATAAAGATACAAAGTATAAACTCTACTTTGATGAACTCTATCCAGATGAGATGCAATTTCTGCAGATTAGAAACAGTGACATTATTTCATCTCTTCATGCTGCTGGAGATAATCACGAAGCCATCAGAGAGGTAGAACACTACCTCTTTTTTCCAACAAAAAGTAATGCCCAGCGTGCCATCTCTAAAGCACAGAGTTTAGAATTTACATGTAAAGAAGAACTTGTTGATGATGAGAGTGAACTTCGTCACGCAATTGTATTGACTCAAGTACACAGTGTAACTCCAGAAGTAGTTGACACAATAACAAAAGAGCTAATGCAGTTGGCAATGGATGAACATGGTCTATATGAAGGTTGGAGTACTACTTTGGCATGAGTAAACGGCTAAATAGTATTGAAGGCTTCATTCCCTATATAGCCGTTTTATTTATTAACGCTTTTACTGACTTGGGACATAAGATTATTATTCAAAATAGTGTCTTTAAGCTATATGATGAACGCCTACAGATAATACTAACAGCATTTTTAAGCGCATTAGTACTACTACCTTTTATTATGCTCTTCTCACCATCTGGATTTCTCTCCGATAAATATCCTAAACATACTATTATGAAGTACTCATCACTAGCTGCTGTAGTGATTACTCTAGGCATTACTTTGTCCTACTATTTGGGACTCTTTTATTTAGCTTTTTTCTTTACATTTTTGCTCTCTACTCAGAGTGCTATCTTCTCACCTGCAAAGTATGGGTACATTAAAGAGCTTGTAGGAGAGAGTCGTATTACCATGGGTAACGCAGTGGTTCAGGCGGTAACAACCGTAGCCATACTTGGAGGAATACTTTTTTATACGGTTCTTTTTGAGAATGCTTTAACAGATGAATTTGCTACAGCATCAGACATTTTACAACAGATTGCACCTATTGGTTGGCTGCTTGTTATTAGCTCACTTTTTGAGTATTACCTAACATTGAGACTTCCAAATAGACAGATAGCTCCCTCTAAAAAACGATTTAATTTTAAGAAATATAAAAACGGCTACTATCTGAGAAAGAACCTTAGAGTCATTATGCGTAAACGTAAGATTGTTATTGCCATTGTTGCGCTGAGTCTTTTTTGGTCAATATCTCAGGTGGTTTTAGCCATTTTTGGAGCATATGCCAAAACACAATTACATGTAGATAACGCTATTATGGTCCAAGGGATGATGGCACTAGCGGGTATTGGTATTATTGTCGGCTCTTTTTTAAGTGCTAAGATCTCAAAGTACTTTATTCATCTTGGAGCGGCACCCTTAGGGGCTTTAGGGTTTTCAATTATTACATTAATGTTGCCTTTTTTAACCAGCTTAACGGCTATAGCGACCGCTTTTTTTACGTTTGGGATCTTTGCAGGACTCTTTATTGTTCCCTTAAATGCCTACATACAGCAGCGCTCACCACGAGTTCATCTAGGTACTATTCTTGCGGGTAATAACTTCATTCAAAATATTTTTATGTTTACGGCACTACTGCTGACTACGCTTTTTGCTTATTACGGTTTGAACTCTTTTTCGCTGTTTCTTATTATGGGGAGTATTGGTTTAGTACTTTGTGTCTATCTCATAAGAAGTTATCTCGTTATGCTAATATGGTTAGTTCTGGAGCTACTGCTCTCCTTGCGCTATAAGATTCGTTATGTTGGCGTTGAAAATGTCTCCGATGAGAGTGCGGTACTGCTTTTAGGAAATCATATCTCATGGATTGACTGGTTATTGGTACAACTGCCACTTCGTCGTCGCATAAACTATGTGATGGATCGAGATATTTATGAGGCAAAATTTTTAAAGCCTTTTTTTAAACTGGGTAATGCTATTCCTATATCAGCGCGTGGTGCTAAAGAGGCTTTTAAGCGTGCTAGTGAGTGTATTGCTTCGCGTGAGATGGTAGCTCTTTTTCCTGAAGGTCGTATAAGTTATGATGGAGAGATTGGAAAATTTTACAGAGGTTTTGAACAGGTTGCAAAAAACTATAATGGTACTATTGTCCCATTTTATATAGGCAATATGTATGGATCACTCTTTAGTCGCTCTAAAACAAAAAATATACTCAAGCATCTACTATTTAGAAGAGAGATAACCATTACTTTTGCTCAAGGTATCTCACTTCAAAGCAGTTCGCAAGAGGTGAGAGATGCGGTATTAAGACTTAAAAAGGAGACTTTATGATGAAACTATTAGTCCTATTTTTACTATTGGTAAGCATGACTTATGCAGAGACAACGCGTCCTAAAATTGGTCTGGTACTTAGCGGTGGTGGTGCTCGTGGTGGAGCGCACCTAGGTGTCATAAAGATGTTTGAGAAATATTATATTCCCATAGATATGATTGCAGGGACGAGTATGGGGTCACTTGTGGGTGGACTATATGCTTCTGGAAAGACATCTGATGAGATTGAGAAACTGCTTACTGAAACGTCATGGGAAGATTACATATCGGTCTCTTATGAGCGTGCCAAGATACCGTTTCAACGTAAACAGTTTGATAGAGACTTTCCAGGAAGACTGCGCATTGGCTTAAACAGTGAGGATGAACCTACCTTTCAAGCAGGTCTGTTTAGTGCACAGCAGATGTTAAAACTTTTAAAAAGAGAGACTTTACATGTAAATAACATTAAAAATTTCTCGGATTTTCCTATTCCTTATGTAGCAGTTGCTAGTAACTTGCAAAATGGTGAAATGGTAGTGCTTGAGAGTGGAGATTTCTCTAAATCAATTTACGCTTCAATTGCTATTCCAGGTGGTTTTGAACCTATTGAAATAGACGGTAAAGTCTTAGTAGATGGAGGAATTGCTGCAAACTTACCTCTTGAAGCGATGAGAGATATGGGCGCAGATATTATTGTTGCGGTAGATATTAGTACGCCTTTTGCTAAAGATATAGACTCAGAATCGTACCTGACAGTAATCTCTCAGCTTTCAGATATTTTAATGCGTAAAAATGTTGAAAAAGATATTGCATCTATGAGAGATAACGAAATACTCATTACTCCAGACCTCAAAGGCTATACGCCACTAGACTCAAATAAATATCCAGAGATTATTGCCATTGGTGAGCAGAGTGTGGAGAGTATCTATCACAGTAATTTATCGCACCTTAGTGTTAGTGAGAGTGAGTATAAGCGCTACAAAAAAAGTTCACGATACCAACCATCTTTTGACTATGGCACTATTGATGCCATAAATATTAATAATTCAACCTATATCTCCAATAAGTTTATTATGAAAAAATTAGATGTGAAAAATGGTGATGATTTTAATGTTACAAGAGTAGAAAGCGGAATAGACAGGCTTTTTAATACTGAAATTTTTAGTGAAATACTTTATGATATTGAGTCAAAAGATGGCAACTCTATTTTACATGTAAATGCAGATCCAAGTTGGAATCAAAATGGAATTATTAAAGCAGGCATTAGCTTTGAAGATAACTTCAAAGGTGAAAATGATTTTGATTTACGTTTTGAAGCAACACTGTATGGATTAAATAGTTATGGTGCAGAGTGGCGAAATCGCTTTAGTATAGGAAGTGAAGAGCTAATTTACACGGAGTGGTATCAACCCATTGACATGATGCAAAAGTATTACTTTAAACCTTATTTCTTCTATAGGGACCGAAATGTATATACTAGTGCAACAGCAGTAGGAGTCGAAGGTTCTGATGAGGACGTGTTAGACATTGAAGTTAAAGAGAGTGGTGCTGCTTTGGCATTTGGAGCTAATCTTACCAATAGTTTTCAAGTAGAAGCTACTATTGCTGCGAAAAAAAATGAATCTATTTATGACACTTTGGCAATAGATGCTGAAACTATGCAAGTAGAATATGTCAGATTTAAAAATAAAGATGATTCACGATCTCTGAATTTTAAAATGGTTTATGACTCTTATGACAACGCGTTTTTTCCAAAGTATGGGTATTACTCTTATGTAAAATGGAGTAAAGAGTTTGACTCTCTTGGTGGTGATCTTGATTTTGAACAGATTGACACATCTTTTAATGCTGCGTACAGTTTTGGTAAACACACCTTTTTGCCTAAACTAGAGTATGCTACAACCTACAATGGAGAGTCGGATTTTACATCACTACTTACTTTAGGTGGATTTGCAAAACTATCTGGTTACGCCAATAATGCACTCTCTGGAGATACACGACTTTTAGGTGTCCTGAATTACAGGTATCAAATCTCAAATAATAATTTTTTTGGGGCACTCTCTGCGCCACTGTATGTTGGTGGTATGGTTGAGATGGGGAATGTATGGTTTCATGATGAGCAGAATACTCCTAGTATGATTAGTGCCGCAAATATCTATCTTGCTTCAGATACCATTTTAGGCCCGTTCTATTTTGCATATGGACTCTCAAAAGGCGGACGAGATTCTCTGTATTTCTATTTAGGACACGCTTTTTAGTATATAATTACATGTAAATTAGCTGTTGAAGGAGTTTTATGGCTACAGTCTTAATTATTGGTGCTGGAGGTGTGGGGCGTGTTGTGGCACATAAGTGCGTTCAAAATGCTACTACTTTTACAAAAATTGTTCTTGCATCACGGACACTAAGTAAGTGTGAGATCATTGCTAGTGAACTGCCGCTTGGTGCCATTGAAGTGACAACTATAGATGCCGATAAAACAGATGAAGTCGTAGAGTTAATCAAGAGTATTGGTGCAGATATTTTAATTAATGTAGCCCTCCCATACCAAGACTTAACCTTAATGGATGCCTGTATTGCAACAGGAGTTGATTATCTTGACACAGCAAACTATGAACATCCTGATGAGGCAAAGTTTGAGTACAAAGAGCAGTGGGTGCGTGATGATGCTTTTAAAAATACTAACATAATGGCACTTTTAGGCAGTGGGTTTGACCCAGGAGCTACAAATGTCTTTTGCGCTTACGCTCAAAAACATTACTTTGATGAGATTTATACTATAGATATTTTAGACTGTAACGCTGGAGATCACGGTTATTTTTTTGCAACGAACTTTAATCCTGAGATTAATCTGCGTGAAGTGAGTTCCAATGGACGTTACTGGGAACATGGAAAATGGATAGAGACTAAACCTATGGAGATTCATATCTCTTGGGATTACCCAGAAATAGGGGTTAAAGAGAGTTATCTGCTCTATCATGAGGAGATGGAATCCCTTGTCAAGCATATTAAAGGCTTACAACGTATTCGTTTTTTTATGACCTTTGATGAGAGCTATTTAATGCATATGAAAGCATTAGAGAATGTGGGAATGCTTGGAATTGAACCAGTAGAGCATCAGGGTCAAAAAATTACTCCTATTGAATTCTTAGCAACACTGCTTCCTGATCCTGCATCACTTGGACCGCGCACTACGGGTAAAACCAATATTGGAATTGTTGCCGAGGGTCTAAAAGATGGTAAAAAGCGTAAGATTTACATTTATCAAGTGAGTGATCATGAGCAGTGCTATGCCGAAGTGAAGTCTCAAGGGGTCTCTTATACGACAGGAGTTCCTGCTATGATTGGTGCTAAACTGATGATTGAAAAAAAATGGCAAGGTCAAGGTGTTTTCAATATGGAGCAGTTTGATCCAGACCCATTTATGAACGAGATGAATAAGCAAGGGCTTCCTTGGAAAATATTAGAACTGTAAGGTAGAGAATGTTATTTCACACATTAGGCTTAAATCAAGAGGTCTTAAAAGCGGTACAAAAGAGTGGTTACAAAGAACCTACGCCGGTACAAAAAGAGGTTATTCCTGCACTACTGCGCGGACGTGATATCTTTGCAACCGCACAGACGGGTAGTGGTAAAACAGCAAGTTATCTGTTGCCGTTACTTCAACTGCTTACAAAACAGCCTGCCCAAGAAGGGTTTCGACACCCCCGTATTTTAATTATTACACCCACACGCGAACTTATTATTCAAGTGGGAAGAAGCTTAGATGAGTTTGCATCAAATTTACATGTAAATCATAATTTAATCTATGGTGGTGCTAAGATTGAACCACAGATTAACCGTTTAAATGAGGGCACTGACATTGTTGTTGCAACACCAGGACGACTCTTAGATATTATAAAACTCAAACAGATTAATCTTTCACAGATTGAACACTTTGTTATTGATGAAGCCGACAGTATGTTTGACACGGGCTTTCACAACGATGTTTACAAAATTGTTGACCTACTCCCTGCAACTCGTCAAACACTGCTTTTTAGTGCAACGCTAATGGGCAAGGTAAAGATGCTCTCTGAAAAAGTTCTGCGTAAGCCACTTACCTTTGAGGTTAATAGAGCAGGGGAGATTCCAAAAACAGTAAAGCACTCCGTCTGTTTGGTCGATGACGAGAGAAAGAGTGAGCTTCTTTCGTTTTTAATTGGTGCTAAAAACTGGCACAAAGTTTTAGTGTTTGCTAAAACCAAAAAAAGTGCCGATGATGTTGCCGCATATCTAAATGAGACCGGTTTAAGTTCTCTAGCTATTCATGGTGAGCATAAAGCGGGCGCACGAAAACGTACACTTGATGCTTTTCGTGAGGGTAAAATTAGAGTGCTTGTAGGCACGGATATTGCTGCTCGTGGGCTAGATATTGATGAACTTGATTATGTCATAAACTATGAGATGCCAAGTGTCAATGAAGACTATGTTCACCGTGTAGGAAGAACAGGTCGAGCAGGACGAGAAGGTGAGGCAATTTCACTAGTGAGTTCCCGTGAAGATTACTACTTAAAAGCGGTAGAGCGTCTAATTAAATTTAGGATTCCCCAATTACATGTAAAAGGGTATGAGCGCATGGTTCATGAAAAGAGTGTAGGAAGTTCTGAAGTTAAACAGATTCCTAAAGAAAAAAGTACTAAGGGTGCCTTTGGACGACGACAGCGAAAAGGGCCTGCAACTAAAAAGAAGCGTACGAAACGTGACGGACCAGCTGCAAGCAGGTTTGATGACAAGAAAAAGTCTGGTAAATAAGCAGTTTATATTAGATTTTGGATACAATATAAAGGGCACCTCTAAAAACCCTAGTACCCCTCTGAGTGATACTAGGGTTTTTAGAGGTGCCCATAACTGAATTTTGAAAAGTTTTAATGAATAAAAAAAGCTCCAATAATAAATTTTTAGAGATGTCATCAGATATTGTCAATTTGGACGATAGTGCCATTGGTGATAATGTTCTGTATTATGACTACGCAACAAAACATCTTAGCCGACTTGAAAAGCAGGGCATTGCAAAAGATGATCCGCAGTTTTTAAGTGCTTACCGCTCTTTTGAAGGTGAGGTATTTGAAAATGTAATGTATGAACTGCTACTTCGCTACGCACTACTTCATAGTGAGATTACAGAGTTTATTATTAAAGGTCCGCATAAGCAGCGAACTAAAGCACTTGGAAATGCACTTTCAATCAGCTCAAAAGGGCAGATTGTTTACCGAACAAAAAGTAAAGAGATTGGCGAATTTGATGCACTGTTTTGTGCAGGAGATATTCTCTATTTTGTAGAGATGACTCTGGTAAAATCGGTCTCAAATCTTAAAAAAAGGCTGCGCAAGAAAAAAGCACTGCTCAATGTCCTATTTCCAAATATGACAATAAAGTGTTTAATCATAGTTAATGAAGGTGCTTTGGGGTTAAAGCAGTTGCCGTCATACTGCACCACATGGGTTACAAAGCCGTACTCTGCACAGAAGTATTATCAGAAGATTGTGACGGATGGAAACAGATCTAAAAAGCCTCTTAAAAAAGTTTCTGGAAAAAATATTGTTGGTACTCGAAATTTACAGACTCATCCATTTCGATACTACAATACATTGGCGTGGATTTTTACCGGTTTAAGAACACACAATAAGCATGTGTTTAATATGCAGTTTTTAAAACGTCCTGATGTGACACGCTATATAGACCTTTTCACTAAGATTTATATAGGTTACATGGAAGCAGAAGAGTTTAAAAACCTCTACCCATCAATTGAAAATGAGATACCAGAACGTGTTATGGTCTCAATTGACAAAGAGCATACCGGAGAGTTGACCTTAGCGTACTATTTTCAGTACAGTCGAAAGAATCTTATGTATGTAAAGGTAAATGAAAACGGTGTCGCCAACATTTCTAAAAAAGATCCGTTTGGAATTACCGTAACTGAGGTTGTTCATATTTTTAAGATTACTAATGAACGACATCTACTAACGAAAAAAGATATTGTTACGATTGAGACACTTCTAAAGAATACGCCAATTCAGTATAATGCTCTTTAGTATCTGCTAAAGCCAACACCATCAATACGACCTTTTTGGCAACCATTTTGTGCATATTTGGCATCTTTTAAAAGCCTGTCAATGTCAGAAAGCGCGCTAATATTACCTTGAAGATTTACATGTAATTCGGTAATGAGTCCTTTATGGCACTGCATTTTAACTTTTCGACCGCTTCCCTGTCCAAAAGCTCTGTCAAATGCTAAACGAACCTGTTTTGCAGTGACTGTCTTACCAATGTTTTTTGCAAAAAAATCACGAACAGCAGAGTTGTTAATCTGTTTTAACAGTAAGATTGAGTCTTTAAAATACTGCTCTTGAGAGCTATTGTAGCAGGTTCCATGTTTCTTCCACTCATGCTGATGTAGCCCACTTTTTGCTGCGGGCATTACATGTAAAAGCTCTGTGTATAGCGGTTTTTCTAGCCAGACCTTTTTACTCTTTTTACAGTAGGTATTATCTCTTGGTTGTGGCCAGAGCCCATGAAGTGTAAAGTGCGATGCTGAAAAGTCGGTCGCTTTAATATTACGACACTCTCGCTTTTTTTGGTGGGTCTCACAGAAGGCATTTTGCCAGCTAATCGCTAAGAGGTTATTGGTTGAGACATCTGTTGATGTATGACTATTGCTCTTGGATACATACGCATAAAGCATAGCACCAATGAGTAGAAAAAGTGTTAGTGTTAAACGTAACCGTTTCATTACGCGATGTAGAGATAGCGTTTAATTTTTTTCGTTGGTGTTTTTACAAATGGTTCACTCTGCTCAATATACTTGGTAACTCTACTAAATGCTGAGAGTTTTTTATTGGTCTTGATGCGCATATCTTCTAAAAATGCTTCAATATCATCATGAAGTTCAGAGTCAGAATGTTTGGTAGATGCAAATTTTTTATCTATTAGCTCATAGTCTAGATGAATTCTAGCAACCAGTTTTCCATCTTGATCGTACACGAGTGAATCAGCAACGTACTCATCTTCATTAATGGTAGCTTCTACTTGTTCTGGGTAGATGTTCTCTCCACTTGCTCCAATAATGACATTTTTACTACGTCCACTAATGAACAGGTAGCCATCTTCATCAAAGTAGCCCAGATCTCCTGTCTCAAACCATCCATCTTCATCCAAGACTTCAGCAGTACGCTCGGGATCTTTGTAATACCCAACCATCACATTTGGTCCACGTGCAATAATTTCACCCTGTTTTGTCTGTGGGTTAAAGTCGCGTAATTTTAACTCTACGCCATGAAGTGCAGGACCGGTAGATTTGAGTTTAGTGTGTCCAATTGGCGTTCCTGCAATAATAGGTGCTGTTTCAGTTAGACCATATCCTATGGCATAAGGAAAGTTTGCTTCAAGTAAGAATTTCTCAACATATGGTGAAAGTGGGGCACCACCGATGGCAAAGAAACGCATCTCGCCACCAAATGATTCCATCAGTTTTTTACCGGCAGCTTTATGAATGATTTTTCGAATGAATGGAATTTTGTAAAGTGTGTCAATGATAATGTTTGCATGAAATTTAGGAAAAATTTTACTTTTACAGATTTTCTCAATAACCAAAGGAACACTTAACATAAAGGTAGGTTTTACTGTAGCAAATGTCTTTAAAAGAATAGTAGGTGTCGGTGTTTTATTGAGGTAGTGAATGGAGCTACCATGTAAAATAGGGACTAACATACCAACAGTAGCTTCAAATGTGTGTGCTAGAGGTAAAATAGATAAGAAGCGGTCTTCAGGGGTAATTGTCACCACTTTGTGGGTTGATGTTGCATTAGAGACAAGGTTTTTATGTGTCAACATCACCCCTTTAGAGTGTCCGGTAGTTCCAGATGTGTAAATAAGTACCGCCAAGTCATCTTCAGCAGGTCGGTATTGGGTTTCTTCTTCTATATTCCCAGTATCTTTAGAAGCTAGTAACTTCTCTCGAAGCTCATGCGCACTTTTTTTAAACTGCTCAAATTTTTCAGATAGCTTTCCGGTTTTGTGCAGTTCATCAATCATAGTTAACGTATCTGTATTAATGGCGAACATTAGGCTATTCTCTTCTTGCTCTAAAATGGTATCGAGATGTTTTTCAGATACAAAAATTCCTTTAATAGGGGCATCTTTTAAAATATGATGCACTTCAGAAGTGTGAAAATCGGGAAGAATAGGAACAGCAATAGCACCCAATGCAGTAATAGCAAAATAGGCAACAGACCAGTTAGGCATATTTTCACTAAGTATGGCAACATGATCGCCATGTTCGATGTCAAATGCCTTTAATTGGTTCATAACATCATGAACTTTCTCATAAAAATGGGCATATGTAGTAGATTTCCCATCCACAAAACAGACACACTCTTTTTCATAATAGAGTGCAAAACTTCTCTCAAGAAGTGCTGGAAGTGTTAGCTCTTGTAGGTCATAAATGTTATTCATCTGTCTTCTCTCATAGTTATTTGTATAGATGATTATACAGTTTTGTACCGAGTTTGTGCTAAATTTGTTTATATAGATAACTATTGTTTATAATAAGCTTATAAATGTAACATTTTTTTGAATAAGCTAAAAGGGGTGATGCTAATATGATGTTAATATTGGTTGGCTACACTGCAAAGAAGCAAATAAATTACTAAAAGGTGGATGTTATGCGTATTTTTGTTGTACTTCTTTTTGTCCTTAGTGTTATGCACGCTAATACAACAGTTAATTTAAAAAAAGGGTGGCAACTTATTGGAGTTCCATCAACTCTTAATGACATGTCTGTGTTTAATACTAAGAGTGTAGAGATTGTCTGGGGGTATGATGGAGTAACTCAGAGTTGGAATGGGTATGCTCCTGATGCTGAATTACAGGGAATTATTACCGAAAAAGGCTTTGCTACTCTGGACTCACTACAGCCTTGGCAGGCTGTTTGGGTCTTTAGTAAGGAGCAGTGGTCTTTAGACTTTAAAGAGTCAGCTCTTCTTAGTAGTGCTAAAAACAGTGAAATAAAGCTCTATGAGGGCTGGAATTTAGTTGAAATTCCTCAAAATAGTGTCGTTTCAGATGAATTTTTTGGCGATGCGGTAGTTTGGAAATATAGTAGTGATCAGGAGTGGAAAGTTAACGATGAGAGTTTAAGTTTTCCACCAATTGAAGCGATTACTTCTAGTGAAGGGCTGTGGGTAAAGAGTGAGACTGCACAAACTATTGACGTTGACAGTAGGCTCTCAAAACTGCAGACATTTAATGATAAAGCTTCAATGTTGGAGTATATCCGTAAGATGATCACTATGAATAATTATTACTATTATGGTGGCGGAATTATTGAACCTATGGCAGTACCAGAAGCGGCTTTAGATGCTGCTGTTCCTACTGCTGCTGAGGTGTCTAGTGGAGATGAAGCCAGCAATGAAGAGAGTGCTAAAGATGCCACTTCAACTAACTTGCAAGAAGAGGGTGTTGATGAAAGTGACATTATGAAGCATGATGGTACTCATATTTTTAATGTTGACAATAGAAATAATAAAATCATAGTAACATCATTTTCAAATATAGCACAGCAAAACTATACTCCTATTGCTGAAATAGCAATGAGTGAGAAAAATGTGATTGCGATGTTTTTACAAAATAACCGCCTGAGTGTTATTTCAAATAAATCATATAACTACGATTATCCAGTGAAACCGATGGAAGAAGATACAGGTATAGTTAATGATGAAGAGTCAGTGCGTTCAATGCCATATTACTACAGTGAGCCTCTTTTTACATTAGATGTTTTTGATGTCTCCAATATTAATAGTATTACCATAATCGCATCTCATGAGATTGATGGAAGTTATCAAGATAGCCGTTTAATTGATGGAAGACTCTTTTTAATTAGTCAGTTTTATCCTAGAGTTGAGTATGAGTATCCAAAACTCTATCTTGCTACAGTCTGTACCGACTTAGATCAAAATGAAATATATGGATATTGTTCTGGTTCTATTGAAGATCAACTTGTACCGGCATGTCTTCCTGAAGAAGATTGCCCTAAACCAGAGATAGAAGAATATGAAGAGTCGTGCGAGTATAGTTCAAACTACCAGGCATGGAAAGATAATAACTGTTATCAATACAACTACGATGCCAATGGTGCATGGAAGTACGATTATGATAATCCAATAGTTATTAGTGAGGATTTAACACCAACGATTACAAGTGATGGAACTGTATCTGACTTGGTAGCTCCTTCAAAATTTTATGCCCCACTTAAGCTTGATCAGAGTGCTAATATTACCTCTATTAGTAGTTTTAGTGTAGATAGTGGTGCTCGCAGTGAGACTATTTCATTTTTGGGAAATACACACACCAATTATGCATCGACGACATCACTATATTTAGTCTCAAGTGAATATCCACGTTACTATGATTACGAGCGCTATAAAGAGCAGCAGATGATCTACAAGTTTTCTCTAGGAGAGACAATGGCTTATGAAGGTCGTGGTTTTGTTGAGGGCAGAATGCTTAACCAGTTTAGTATGAGTGAAAAAGATGACTACTTAAGAGTGGCTACTACTTCAGGTTGGTCATGGTGGGGCAGTGGTGGTACCACCAATTCTGTCTATACACTAAAAAATAGTGATGAGGTCTTAGAGGTCAAAGGAACACTTGAGGGACTTGGACATGAAAATGAGACTATTCGTGCGGTGCGTTTTATGGGAGATCGCGGTTTTGTGGTGACGTTTGAGCAGACAGATCCGCTATATACTCTTGATATGAGTGATCCGGAAAATCCAAAAGCGGTGGGTGAGCTGGAGATTCCAGGCTTCTCAACATATTTACATGTAATTGATGAAAATCGAGTATTGAGTATTGGACGTAATGCCGATGCAGAGGGCCGTCAACAAGAGTTACAGTTTCAACTGTTTGATATTACTAATTTTGCTGCTCCTCGTTTAGCAGATAAGATGCAAATTGGTGATAAATATACATACAGTGAGGCTGAACATAATCATAAGGCATTTGCATACAGAGGAAGTGACCTGATGTTTGGTGTACCGTATCGTACATATAATTACAGTGAATATAAAAATCAGAGTGAGAATTTTGGCATTTATGAAGTCGATGGAATGAGTATTAATAAGCTCCATACCATTACTTCTAGTGGGTCTGATTGGGGTAACACTGATAGAGGGCTTATTTTTGATTACGGTAGCAGTACTTATGGTGCCTTGTTAAAAGGTTCAAATATTATCTGTGAAACAGTAAAGTAAGGAGGATATGATGAAACTTTTACCAATTATATTATTAGTTCTAGCAGCATTTTTTGTTGGATGTGGTGGTGGAGGCAGTGATGCTGTAACGGAGTCTAGTACTCCATCATCACGCGCAAATACACCACAGCCTACTGTGGCAGACGAATCACTTCGTCCGCCTAAGCCTCCTTCTATCTAGAAGAAATCTTTGGGGTCAGCATCTGCAAAATGACCCCAGGCAAGTTTAGCTCCGCCAAGCAGGTGGAAGTGGAGATGCTTGACTTCTTGACCGCCATTATCACCAATGTTGGTGATAATGCGATAACCTGATTTCTCAACGCCTACTTCTGTTGCCACTTTTTGCATAAATAGTGTCATTTTGGCCATGATATCAGCGGATACTTCATTAAAACTATCTACATGTAATTTAGGAATAACTAAAATATGTACGGGTGCTTTTGGGTTTAAATCATGAAATGCAAGGAAATCATCATCTTCTAAGACGGAGTTTGAGGGAATCTCTTTATTTACTATTTTACAAAAAATACACATTTTTTTACCTTTAATTGATTATGACAATATTGTATTCACTTCTCTCTTCAGAGCCTCTTAAATAGAATTTGAATAGAATACGCGTAATATAAAGGACAGGAGTCCTAAAATAGGTGGTCTAATTGAAAGAGTGGTACGATAAAATTGACACAGTGCAGAGTGTCAGTGAACTTGAAGAGATAAGAATTGCACTTTTTGGTAAAAAAGGGGTCTTGGCGGCTCAGTTTGCCAAAATGAAAACAGCTACCAATGAAGAGAAAGCAGGAATTGCTAAAGAGCTTAACATTCATAAAGGAAAGTTGACAGCACTACTTACCGATAAAAAAATAGTGCTACAGCTTCAAGAACTTGAAACAGCTATGAAGGCTGAGGCTCTTGATGTAACGCTGTATTCAACTACGTCACAGAGTGGTTCACTGCATCCCGTGATGGAGACAATGGATAGAATTGTTGAGTACTTTGCATCAATGAACTTTGCTATTCATACCGGTCCTATGATTGAAGATGATTTTCATAACTTTGAAGCACTAAACTTGCCAAAGTATCATCCAGCACGCGATATGCAAGATACATTTTATTTTAAAGATGAGACACTGCTTCGCACACACACGTCACCAGTTCAGATTCGAACGATGATGCATACAAAGCCTCCTATTCGTATGATAGCACCAGGTGCTGTTTTTCGTAGAGATTATGATCTTACACATACACCGATGTTTCACCAAGTTGAAGGTCTGCTTGTCGATAAAGAGGGTGAAGTCTCATTTGCTAACTTGAAATTTATACTAGAGGACTTTTTGCACTATATGTTTGGTGAAGTAGAAGTACGTTTTCGTCCAAGCTTCTTCCCGTTTACCGAGCCATCTGCTGAGGTCGATATTAGCTGTATTTTTTGTGAAGGAAAAGGGTGTAGAGTCTGTTCTAAAACAGGTTGGCTAGAAGTTCTTGGCTGTGGTATTGTTGATGAGAATGTCTTTAAAGCGGTTGGTTACAAAAATGTTAGTGGTTACGCTTTTGGTTTAGGTGTTGAGCGTTTTGCGATGCTGATTCACCGTATTGGTGATTTACGATCACTCTTTGAAGGTGATGCAAGATTATTGGAGCAGTTTAGATGATAGTTACAAAAAGTTGGTTAAACGAGTGGATTAATCTTGATGGAATTAGTAGTGATAATTTAGCAAAAACATTTAACTCTATAGGTTTAGAGGTAGATCGTCATGAGCGGTTTGATGTTCCTGCTAAAATTGTTGTCGGTAAGGTTTTGGCGTGTGAAAAACATCCAGATGCCGATAAGTTAAATGTATGTCAAGTAGATATTGGAGCGGCAACACGTCAAATTGTTTGTGGTGCAGCTAATGTACGAGAAGGACTCCATGTAGCCGTAGCAACTATTGGTGCTAAGATGCCTGGTGGATTAGAAATTAAACCGGTACAGCTTCGCGGTGTTGACAGTGAAGGGATGATCTGTTCTTCAACTGAAATAGGTCTGCCAAAACTTGAAGACGGTATTATGGAGCTGGACGAGAGTATTGGTACGCTTAATCTTGGAGAAGAGCTTTCAAAAAATCTCTATTTTAATGATGATTTAATTGAGATTGAACTAACTGCAAATCGTGGTGACTGCTTAAGCATCAATGGCATCTGTCGTGATCTTTCAGCTGCATTTGATGTCGATTTTAGAGAGAAGCCTGCTAGAGATGTTAAAGGTCATGTTAAAGGTATTGGTAAGCTTATTAGTTTAGTGCATAGTGATGTTGATGTTGAACTAAAATATTGTGCACTAGAATTTTCAGATTTAAAACTTCCACTGCTTCTAGAGCTACGTTTAGCTCAAATAGAGCAAAAGAAAGAGAGTGCACTAGAGAGTCTGCTTTTCTATTCAACATACTGTAGTGGTGTTGTCATTCGTGGATACCGCAGTGACTTCTTTAATAATTCCGAAATACATGTAAATCGAGATAGCAATGGTTATGTAACGGTTAATGGCAAAGAGAATGCATCTGTTGTCGGCGTCAGTCAAAATGATGATTCAAAATTTTTATTTGACTCAGGTACATTAATCTTAGAAGCAAGCTATATTGCTCCAGATACTATTTCACGTCAAATGCATGAAAATAAGTGCAAGAGTGATGAGTTGTATTATCGAACATCACGTGGAACAGATTGTGATTTAGAGTTTGGTATGAAGCAGACTGTAGAGCTTTTCAACAGTTTTTCTAAGGCATCATTTTACGGTGGAACACTTGAGTGCAGGCAGAGTATGAAAAAGGCTATTATATCTGTAAGTGTTGATGAGATTAATGCTTTTATTGGTGATATTGTTAAAAAATCTGTGATTGTTCAAATTTTAAAAAGTTTAGGTTTTAATATTGAAAAATCTAGCGGAAAAGACTTTGTAATTGAAGTGCCGCACTACCGTCACGATATAGTCAATAAGCAAGATATTGTAGAAGAGATTGTCCGTTTAGTGGGTATTGAGAATATCTCTTCAAAACCGTTTGTTTTTGCAGAAAAGAATCGTTATAATGATGATTATTCCCATTATAAAAAGCGTCAAAGCTATCGAAATAGAGCTGCCTATAACGGCTTTTTTGAAAGCGTCCACTTTGTATTTAATGAGCGTAGTAAGTTAGAGAATTTTGGATTTACATGTATTTCAAAAGAGCGTGACCTGCTTAATCCAATTGCTGCAACACTTGACACATTACGACCGACTCTAATGTTAAATCTTCTTGAGTCAGCAAGTCTCAATGCTAAGTCAGGACGAAAAGGCTCTGCTCTTTTTGAAGTGGGTTCTGTGTTTGATGAAGAACGTCAAGAGTCTCTTAAGATGGGCTTTATTGTATCTGGTGACAGAGAGAGTGACTCATTAAGTAATGCAGGAAAACCTCAAAGTGTTGATTTTGCTTATGTTGTCAGCAAGATTGCTTCAGTTATTGGAGATGTTG
>JAYEKO010000084.1:0-6659 GCA_034661055.1 Campylobacterota bacterium | reverse complement strand
CATAAGTATCAGTCTGCTTCAGTATCACAAAATGGTACTGTCATTGGAGAGTTGTTTAAACTGCACCCGACTATTCAAGATGAGTATGATCTTACTGATACTTTTATTTGTGAAGTGAATTTTGAATCACTGCGACATGAATTAATAGAAGCTAAAGAGTACTCTAAGTTTCAAGCATCTTATAGAGATTTAAGTGTTGTGATGCCAAATACTCTGGCGTACGATGACGTTAAAAAAGTCATTGCAAAAAGTCAAAGTGATGAAGTGGTACGTTTCTATCCGGTGGATCAATATCGTGATGAGAAACTTGGGGATAATGTCAGTATGACACTTCGCTTTATTTTACAGTCTAATGAGAAGACCTTAGAAGAAGATGACATTACCAATGCAATGAGCGGAATGCTCAGTGCATTAGAGTCAGAGCTTGGATTGGCACTACGATGAGTAAAGTAACTGTAAAACCGGCACAAGCTTTTAGTTTTAAAACAGATGCGATTGCACCAGATAAATCAATTTCTCACCGTAGTGCAATGTTCTCAATGCTTGCAGATGGCGAATCACGAGTAGAGAACTTTTTACGTGGTGAAGACACTATGAATACGTTAGAGATTATTAAACATCTTGGGGCAGAAGTTTTTGATGATGGCAAGGTCATTACTATTAAATCAAATGGAATTACTGAAAGTGAAGCTATCTTAGATTGTGGAAATTCAGGAACCGGGATGCGTCTATTTTGTGGATTGCTTGCTTCAGCAGATGGACATTTCATTTTAACAGGTGATGAGTACTTGTGTCGCCGTCCAATGAAACGTGTCACCCAGCCGCTTCGTGAGATTGGTGCTAAACTTGATGGACGTAATGATGGTGATTTAGCACCACTAAGTATTCGTGGTGGTTCTCTCAAAGCATTTAATTATGAAAGTAAAGTCGCTTCAGCACAAGTTAAAAGTGCCATGATTTTAGCAGCACTTGCCGCTGATGGAGCGTGTGAGTACTCTGAACCAGAACTGAGTCGTGACCATACAGAACGAATGTTAAAAGGAATGGGTGCCAATTTACATGTAAATGGACTCACCACGACAGTTGAACCTTTAAAAGGACTTCTTTCTCCTTTAGACATACGTGTTCCAGCTGACCCGTCAAGTGCATTTTTCTTTGCCGTTGCTGCGGCAATTATTCCTGGAAGTGATGTCACTATAGAAGGGGTGACGTTTAACAAGACACGTATTGAAGCTTTTAAAGTGCTTGAGAAGATGGGCGCAGAGATTACTTATGATCTTAAAGAAGATAAATATGAACCTATTGGAAATATACATGTAAAACAGGCACCACTGCATGGAGTTACTGTAGAAGATAATATATCATGGTTAATTGATGAGCTTCCAGCACTATCTATTGCTTTTGCCTGTGCCAAGGGAACTAGTTTTGTTAAAAATGCCAAAGAGCTTCGTGTTAAAGAGAGCGATCGAATTACGACTGTTGTAGATAATCTCAAAGCCTGTGGTATTGAAGTTGATGAGTATGAAGATGGATACAGTGTTGTAGGCGGTGAGTTAAAAAGTGCCATGGTAGATAGCTACGGAGATCATAGAATTGCAATGAGCTTTATTATTGCAGGTCTGAAATGTGGCATGGAAGTGACTGATATTGAGTGTATTAACACCTCATTTCCAAACTTTTTTGAACTTTTAAATAGTATTACGGATGCAAATCTTGAAAATTAAACTTGCTGAGAAATATGGCTTCTGCTTTGGTGTAAAACGTGCTATTAAAATTGCAGAAGAGAATCAAAACTCAGCAACCTATGGAGCATTAATCCATAACAGTAATGAGATTGACAGGCTTAAAAATAATTTTAATGTAGCACTCAGTAATAATTTAGAAGATTTTAAGACGGGAGATACTGCAGTAATTAGAACGCACGGTATTCCAAAAGATGAACTCTCAAAGCTGCATGAGCGTAGCGTAGATGTTATTGATGCAACATGTCCTTACGTTACCAAGCCTCAGCAAATCTGTGAGCAGATGAGTAAAGAGGGTTATGATATTGTCATTTTTGGTGATGTTAAGCATCCAGAGATTAAAGGTGTTAAGAGCTATGCAGATAACTCTTATGTTGTAATTGATGTAGAAGATCTAAAAGGCCTGCATCTAAAAGAGAAAGTAGCTTTAGTAGCTCAAACAACACGAAAAGTTGAAGAGTACATGAAAATAGCTAACTATTTAACGCCACGACATAAGGAAGTTAGAGTATTCAACACTATCTGTAATGCAACATTTGAGAATCAAGAAGCAGTTGAGGAGCTCTCAAAAGAGGCTGACGTAATGATTGTTATTGGTGGAAAGAGTTCATCAAACACAAAGCAGTTACAGAGTATTTCTGTATCACACTGTAGCAATAGTCATCATATAGAAGATGAGCGTGATATTGATGCCTCTTGGTTTAGTAATAAATCACTTTGTGGGATTAGTGCTGGAGCTTCAACACCTGACTGGGTCATACAAAATGTTGTTGATGCCATAGAAGGTTTTAGTAGGTAATTACTAAAACTGTTACCTTTTTTTACTCTTTTTAAAGAGAACATCTGCGTAAAAACTATAAATTCATAAAAAAACAAGTTATGCTAGGGTATAATCAGCCAATTTTTATGTAACAGGGGAATAGGTATGGCTTTCGATAACGAAATGTTAGAAGAAGAAAATTTTGCAGAGATGTTTGAGGCATCATGTAAAGAGCAGGAATCAAACAGAATAGCTGAGGGCGAAATTGTTGAGATTCAAGAAGATGAAAACAGAGCACTTGTAGGTGTTGGCGAGAAGTTAGAAGGAATTCTATCTTTAGATGAGATCCGTGATGAAGAGGGTGACCTTAAGCTTGGTGTTGGCGATGCTATTACTGTTATGGTAACAGGTCACTACAATGAGCGTCCAAAGATTTCTCATACTAAAGTATTAGAGCAGCAAAAAACTGTTGAGTTTATTAATGCAAACAAAGATGATTATGAAAACTTAGTCATTGAGGGTGTAGTAACTAAGAAAAATAAAGGTGGCTACATTATTGAAGCTGACTCTGTAAATTTCTTTATGCCTAAATCTTTAGCAGCTTTTAAAGATACTGATCAAGTTGTTGGTCGTACAATTAAAGCGCAGGTTGTTAAACTTGATCCATCAGATAACTCAATTGTAGTATCTCGTCGTAAATTATTTAATGAAGATAGAAAACGAAAAAAAGAGATTATTGACAACTTAATGGAAGACAATAAAGTTGTTGAAGGTACTATTAAAAAAATCACTAGCTACGGAATGTTTGTAGATGTTGGTGGTGTTGATGGTCTTGTACATTACAACGAAATCAGCTACAAAGGTCCAGTTAACCCGTCTAAGCTTTATGATGAAGGTGATGTAGTTACTGTTAAGGCAATTTCGTATGACAAAGATAAGCGTCATCTTTCACTTTCAATTAAAGCGGTTCTACCAGATCCATGGGTTGAAGTAGAAGAAGAGCTAGACGAAGGTGATACTATTGGTGTTACTGTCTCTAACTTGGAGCCATATGGTGTTTTTGTTGATTTAGGTAATGATATTGAAGGTTTCTTGCACATTTCAGAAATTACTTGGAATAAGAACATTAAACATCCTAAAGACTATTTAACTGTCGGTGAAGAGATTGAAGTTGAAGTTATTGAGATTAACTCGGACACTCATAAACTACGTGTGTCACTAAAACGTCTTCTTCCAAAACCATTTGATGAGTTTTTAAAGAAATTCAAAGAGGGTGATGTCGTAACTGGTAATGTTACATCATTAACTGACTTTGGTGCATTTGTAAAAATTGATGGTGTTGAGGGTCTGTTACATAACCAAGACGCATCATGGGAAAAAAATACAAAATGTAAAGACTTCCTAAAAAGTGGTGATGAAGTAGAAGTGAAGATCGCTAAAATTAACAGAGACGATCAGAAAATTTCACTTAATGCTAAAACACTTCAAGAGAGCCCAATCGATAAATTCGCTGCATCTCACAAGCAAAATGAAATTGTTACAGGAACGATTCGTGACATTAAAGATTTTGGTGTTTTCGTTTCAATTGAAGATGGTGTTGATGCACTAATTCGTAATGAAGACTTAGCTCCACTTGAAAAAGAAGAGTTAGAAGCTGGACAAGAGATTGAAGCAGTTTTAGCTGTAATAGATACTCAGCGTGATCGTATTCGTCTCTCTGTTAGAAAACTAGAACGCATTAGAGAGACAGCAATTCTTGATGAAATTAACCAGGATGATACTAGCAATAGTTTAGGTGATTTAATCAAGGATCAACTAAAGTAAAATGCAGCGTATAGCATATTGGTTCATACCGATAATCGCTATAGCTGTAACCATTTTGGTTGCACTGTTTTTGGTTCAGATTAACCAATCTGAACCTATAGCTGCCGACCAGATAATCTCCGTAGAAAGTAATAATCCCAAGCATCTTAATACAACTGAAAGCTTATGGCTTGATCGTTTTAGTAAAAGTGAGAAAGATGGTTATTTCTATCCCGTAAATGAGATATATATTACATTAGATTTAGAAAAACAGCTTGTAAAACAGAGCGCTTTTAAACTTACTGCAATTATAGAAGATCAATACCAGCTTTTCTGCTTGCAAGAAGAGCTTAAGCAGCGTGGTTTTCGATATTTTTTAAAAAAAGTACGTCAGGGTACTGAACTTCTGATTTACTCAAAAGATCAAAAGAAATTACAAAGTTTAGTTAAAGCACTAAAAAGTTATAAAATCAAGGCAAAAATATTGCCATATGAAGAGGAAAAAAATGGATAAACATAAAATTGTAGTTTGTGATCACATACATGAAGCTGGACTTGAGATGCTTCGTAATGATGAAGCAATTGATTTTGTATTTGCTGCTGATATTGATAAAACTAAACTATTAGATGTTATTAAAGATGCTGATATTGCTATTACTCGTAGTTCAACAGATGTAGATGAGAAGTTTATAAAAGCTGCTAAAAGCATGAAAGCAATTGTACGTGCTGGGGTCGGTGTTGATAATGTCGATATTGAAGGGTGTTCAAAAGAAGGTATTATTGTTATGAATGTACCAACTGCTAACACTATTGCAGCGGTAGAGCTTACGATGACTCACATGCTTTCATGTATGAGAATGTTCCCATATTCACATAATCACTTAAAGAATCAACGTGTCTGGAAACGTGAAAAGTGGTATGGAAATGAATTAAAAGGTAAAAAGCTTGGTGTTATTGGCTTTGGTAACATTGGAAGTCGTGTAGGAATTCGTTCTAAAGCTTTTGAGATGGAAGTTATTGCTTACGACCCTTATATTCAGCCATCTAAAGTGACCGATTGTGGCGCTACTTATACAGAAAATTTTGAAGATATATTGGCATGTGATATTATCACCATTCATACGCCAAAAAATAATGAAACGCTTAATATAATTGGTAGTGAAGAGATTGCAAAAATGAAAGATGGTGTCGTCTTAATTAACTGTGCTCGAGGTGGACTTTACAATGAAGATGCTCTATATGATGGTCTAAAATCGGGCAAAGTAAAATTTGCAGGAATTGATGTTTTCATTAAAGAACCAGCTACAGACCATCCTCTTTTGGAGTTAGATAATATCTGTGTATCACCGCATTTAGGTGCTAATACATTTGAGTCTCAATATAATATTGGTACAGAAGCTGCTCGTCAAGCTATTGAAGCTGCTAAAGGTATCGCTTTTCCTCACGCTTTTAACTTGCCAATAGATGAGTCAACAATTCCTCCATTTGTAAAACCATTTTTAGAGATGGCACAAAAAATTGGATTTTTATCAATTCAAATGAATAGAGCACCGATAGTCTCTATTAAAGTAAGTGGTCAGGGTGATATTGCTGAATATATCGACTCTATTTCAACATTTGTTACAGTTGGCGCTATGGCAAGTACAAGTGATGATACTATTAACTATGTAAATGCCGATTTTATTGCTAAAGAAAAAGGTATTAAAGTAGAAACAGAATCTCTACCAAACACAGCAGCTTATAAAAACCTAATTACTATTAAAATAACTACCGATAAAGATGTTATTAGCATTAGTGGTACAATCTTTAATGATACCGTTCAACGTATTGTAGATATTAATGGTTTTGCTGTCGATGTTGAACCAAAAGGTAATATTGTACTCTTTAAAAATACGGATGTCCCAGGTGTAATTGGTAAGGTTGGTACTATTTTATCAAACCACAATGTCAATATTGCAGATTTCCGTTTGGGTAGAAATGCTCAATCTCAAGCACTAGCAGTAATAATGGTAGATAACACTGTAACCGATGCAACATTGGAAGAACTTGCTTCACTCGAAGCTTGTATTAGTGTGGATTACGCACGCATTTAATACTCTCTTGATTTACATGTAAAATCTATTGTACCAAAGTACAATAGATTTTATCTCTCTCTTACGTTAATATACACACAATTATAAAACTATAAGGTGTGTATTATGTCAGGAATAATCGGATATGTAGTAATCAAAAATGGAACAGTTGAAGCAACCTACGCTTCTACAGGTCAAAAAGGCTCTTTAGAAAGTCATATGCCAGTTCATAAGAATGATATGGTAGATACAGGAGCTAACTCAGAAGTTGAGCTTGTATTA
>JAYEKO010000083.1:0-29507 GCA_034661055.1 Campylobacterota bacterium | reverse complement strand
ACAAAGTCAATTTGCAATAGTCCGTCTATTTTAAATCTAGTAAAATCTTTTGACTCGACTTCAACACTTAATTTAAACATTCTTTGTAGTGCAATTTTAATATTTTTTACTGCAAAACTGTACCTAAGCGAACTATTGGTAAAAAAATCGAGGTCATCGGAATATCTTTTTTCTTGATAAAACCTACTTAAACAAGTTCCCCCGGTCAAGTAAAATTCATTTTCAACTTCAAAAACAGTATTGAGAACTTTGTCTTGAAGTTCATAAAGATTTTTATAGTCTATGCTATCCATTTGAGCTCATCAATCTCTAGTGGCTTATTTAAAAAATAGACCTCTGCAATATTTTTTCTTCTAAAAATATAATCGTAATTAAACGTAGGTACCTTAAAACCCTCAATTAGCAATATTAAGTCATCTTTTTGAAAAACAGACAGGTCAACCAGCATACGAGTACTGTTTAATAAAATTTTCTCAAACAACAGAGTTTTCCTATGCCAATCGCCACTACTAACAATAGCATCAACATCTGAAGGTGTCATTTTTACATCCCAGAAACAATCTTTTATAATTCGTTTATAGTTTATTTTATATGTTTCTTGCATTAGAAAATCCTAAATTTTCAGTTTAATAAGTAAATTATAACGTATTTAAGTACTACTCATCATTACTTCATAATTAGTCAGTCCTGAAAAACCAAGAATTTACCAGACCGACAATTATCTAATATTTAATTCTACCGTAATCTAAAAAGAAGCTCATTTCACTACAAACCAAGAATTCAGTAAATTCTCTTTATTATAGAAATAGTTGTTTGATTTTTCTAGGGTAGTATAGTAATATAAAAAGTAAACTTGAATACAAAAGTGTAACAAGCTATAATTCGAAAAATTTATTATGTATGGGTGTTTTACTTTGGAAGATTTAAGTTATTACGAAATTTTAGAAATTACGCGTACTGCGGATAAGGTTGAGATTAAAAAAGCCTATAGAAAAATGGCAAAAAAATATCATCCCGATAAAAATCCTGATGATACCGAGGCAGAGCATAAGTTTAAGCTTTGCAATGAAGCATATCAGATATTAAGTGATGATCAACAGCGAAGTACTTATGATCGCTATGGAAAAGAAGGTCTTCAAGGTGGCGCAGGACGTAGTTCTGGTTTTGGTGGCTTTGATGACCTTGGTTCAATGTTTGAAGAGATGTTTAGTGGTGCTGGAGGCCGTGGAGGAAGACGATCTGGAGCCGATGCTGACAAGTATCCTCTAGACCTAGCAACCCAGATGGAGATTAGTTTCCATGAAGCAATCTTTGGATGCGAAAAAGAGGTTAACTTTCGATATAAAAAATCGTGTAAAAGCTGTAAGGGTACTGGTGCTAAAGGTGGTAAATTAACCTCATGTGCTCAATGTGGAGGTAAAGGTCAAGTTTACATGCGTCAAGGCTTTATGACATTTTCACAGACCTGTCCAGCTTGTCATGGTGAAGGTACATCTGCTGCAAAAAAATGTCCTGACTGTAGTGGTGAAGGCTTTGAAGAAGTATCTGAAAGTGTTACTATTAAAGTACCAGCTGGTGTTGACAATGAGAACCGTTTAAGAGTCTCTGGAAAAGGAAACATCGGTAAAGGTGGATCTCGTGGTGATTTATATGTAACATTCTATGTTAAAGAAGATGAGCATTTTATTAGGCGTGACAATGATGTCTATTTAGAAGTTCCAGTATTTTTTACACAAGCTGTTTTAGGTGAGAGTATTAAAATTCCATCTCTAACTGATGAGCTAGAACTACAGCTTGATGTTGGGACTAAAAACAAGCAGAACTTCCGCTTTAGAGGTGAAGGTATTGCCGATGTTCATGGTCATGGTAAAGGTGATTTAATAGCTCAAATAACTTTAAGATACCCTAAAAAACTCACAGCACAGCAGATAGATCTACTATCAAAACTACAAGAGTCTTTTGGACTAGAAGAGGCAAAACCTCATGAGGGAATTTTTGAATCTACTTTTGACAGAGTCAAGGGCTGGTTCAACTAGCATACTATGCCTTTTGTAACTTCTGATTAATAATATTTTCTTTAACGTAAGCCACTGCAATAATTCCAAAAATAATAGCGTAAGTCACCGGTACAAAATCAGGAATTGGTACCGGATCACCTTTAGCATATGAGTGCATACCTGCTAGATAATAGTTTACTCCAAAGTAGGTCATAATCACCGAAGTAAATGCAAGAAGCGAAATAACACTGTACATGTAATCTGAATACAGAGCTTTAATAAAGCGAACATGAATAACTACAGCATAGACTAAAATTGTCACTAGTGCCCACGTCTCTTTAGGATCCCATCCCCAGTAACGACCCCAACTCTCATTGGCCCATACACCTCCCATAAAGTTACCTACAGTTAGTAATGCAAGCCCAATCATAAGGCTCATCTCGTTAATAGAGTTTAACTCCTTAATAGAGAGAGAAATATTGTACTCATTCTTTTGAGTCTTCACAATAAACAGAATCAAGACAAGAAAACCAAGTAGTGCTCCAAGTCCTAAGAAACCATAACTCGCAGTAATAATAGAGACGTGAATACTTAACCAGTATGAATTTAGAACTGGAACCAAGTTTGTAACCTGCGGGTCCATCCAGTTTAGATGTGCTACAAAGAGAATAAGCCCTGTCATAATACTTGTTGAAGCTAAGGTAATTGGTGAGTTTTTTGCAAAAATAAAACCGGCAAATACGGTTGCCCAAGCAATATAAATCATAGATTCATAGCCGTTAGACCATGGAGCATGTCCTGAAATATACCACCTAATTCCAAGTCCTAGAGTATGTGCCAATAAAAACATA
Source organism: Campylobacterota bacterium (assembly GCA_034661055.1). Taxonomy (GTDB): domain Bacteria; phylum Campylobacterota; class Campylobacteria; order Campylobacterales; family Sulfurimonadaceae; genus QNZR01. Next base: position 26,659 of record JAYEKO010000083.1, on the reverse strand, counting down.
ATTAGCAAAATAAAGGTACCTTTAGATGCCCATTTAATTTTAAAGGCTGGTTTTAAGATTTTAATGAAAGAGAGTATCAAAAGCACAAAACCGACTAAAAAATACATTGGCCAAAGTCTCTCAAATACTTTTGCATGGTTATACCAGATCTCTAATTCAACTTTTAAAGTATCTGGGTAGACTGCAAGTCCATAAAAGTTCTGATACTTTTCAACGTTAAGAAGTGATGCATCTGCCTTACTCCAATCACCACTTTGTCGTGCATCTGCTACAGCAGTAAAATAATCAACAGCAATACTGCGAATGCCCTCAGCATCTTTTGAATCAAAGTTCTGCATCGCATCTATAGTGCCATACCACTTCTGTGTTTTATCATTTGGACGTGGCCAAATCTTAATTAAGGAGCCCGAATAGACCATATAAGCAATATTAATTCGTTCATCAACTTTTAAAACGGCTTTATCAAACTTATTTCGTTTTCCAGGTGATTTACGAACCGCCTCATCTACATACGTTGCAAGTTTATAACCACCAAGTTCTGACGGATATTCAAAGAACTGAGAGAATGATGCTACTTTAGCACCCTCTTCTAACTTAATTATTTTAGCAATCTCTTTGTGAGATGTCTTAATCATGTTAATCTCACGCCATGACTCCGGATCCATCATCATCCCAAGGATTACCTGGTTAGCATTAAGTCCCATAATGGTGTCTAAACGATAGATTTTATTAATGACTTCCATTGCTAGAGTATCAATAGGTTTCATTCTTCCGCCACTGTCTTGAACAACGAGTTTACCAAACTTATTGGCATGATTACTGTCAAAAGAGAGTACTTTTTTAATAATTGGGCTGACCTCATCTGCTTGAGATGTTTGTGGAAACAGTGAGAACAGTGCTACAAAAACAAGAGCAAGTGTTTTATGAGAGGTAGCAGCTTTAAGCGCTTTTTTGCTCAATTTATCATAACGCCCACCTGCCATAAATGGCGCAAGAAACATTCCAACAGTTAGCATAAAGTATCCTATATATGTCGGAAATGTACCTGGATCATGATTTACAGAAAGAACGGTACCCTTTTCATCTCTATCGTATGAAGATTGAAAAAACCTAAATCCTCGATGCTCTAAAATATTATTCATATAGATTCTAAACGGCTCATTAACACCCTTCTCCTTGTCAATTAAAACAACTTCACTCGCATATGATGAAGGAGACATTGAACCTGGGTAGCGATCTAGTTGAAAATCTTCAAGCTTAAGTGAAAATGGAAGCTCTAAAAGAATCGATCCAAACCCAATGGAAACTTTACTATTTCCAAGCTCCATTGAAACTGGATGAGCAAGCATTCCTGCCATACCAAATACTGTAAAATTCTCTGTTTTATCCCTACTGCTTAACTCAAATACCAGCGCATCTTTTTCACGATTATTCATGCCTGAACCCACAGTTGCAGAACCTAGCTTTTTACTAGCATGAGCCATAAAGTCACGCAGTACAAAATTTGTTTCTGTGGTGCTATAAAGGGTACGAGTCGAAAATTCTTGAGCAGTAGATGCATTTAAATCACCGCCAATCTGATCATCCATTCGTAGATATTTTAATGGCATCGGGTGATTCATATGAAGATGCCCCTCTTCAATTGAGATAGCAATTACCTCTTTAGAAAAACTCTGACCAGAGTTAAAATCTAGCACTACGTCAGCTGCTTCAAAGAAACTGCCCTCTTCTAGTTGAATCTGCTCTGGAGAGTTTTCGTTGGTAATCATTAGATTGAGTACCGCTTGTCCAAGAGGATCTTCTACCAGTTTATAGGCAGCGTTTGGAATGTACTCAATTAATTTTACATGTACATCATTAACTGAAGTCTCAAAACTGTTTGGAGAATATTTTGACAATAAGAGTGTATCTTTAAATGACTCTGTCTTACCGTTGGCTTCAACATTAATACTAAGATAATTCTCTTGAGAGAGCATTGTATTTACCGTATCTCCCTCTCGAATATGCATGGTTCCCTCATATCCCACATAGCGTGTTATGGCAGCGCCAACTAAAATTACTAGAAAAGAGATATGAAAAAGAAAAACTAAGAACTTTCCTTTTTTGTACATACCAAATCGGATAATATTATAAATAAGGTTTACCGAGAGTAGTGCCAACAGAAGTTCAAACCAGCGTGCATTATAGATCTCTGCTTTTGCGGTTACTGTTCCGTAGTCATTCTCAATAAATGTCGCATATCCAATAGCCACTGCAAAGATCATCATTAAAATAGCCATGGTTTTCATGGAGCCCATTAGTGCAAGTAGTTGTTTCATAATTCTCTCTTAATTCTTAAATAATTTTGTATTGTATTGCTCCTTTACTAATCATCTAATAATATTACAATTACTGGTGATTTAATAAAGGATAGGTAAAGTTTCTGGGCGCTTAAGTCTCTAAAGACTATTTTAACTCACTCCAGTTTTTACCAATGTTTACCGATACTTTAAGTGGTATCTCTAAAGCATAGATGTTTTCCATAATCTCTTGAAACTTTGCAGCTAAAACTTGAGCATCAGCTTCATTGGCTTCAAAAATCAACTCATCATGAATCTGCAATAACATCTTTACAGGATAATCTTCTTGCTTAATAACATCATGGATTTTATTCATAGAGAGCTTAATTAGGTCTGCAGCACTTCCTTGAAAAACCGTATTAACAGATTCACGATCATAAGCGGCCTTCAACATCGGAGTTGCAGTACCATAATCAAAATAACGACGTCTCTTTAGCAAGGTCTCTGCATAACCATTTTCTTTAGTACTCTCAATAATGGAAGCAAAATAACTCTTTACTGTTGGAAAACTCTCAAAATAACGACTAATTATCTCTTTGGCCTCTTTGGTTGTAATTTTTAACGTTTCAGAAAGCTTTTTCTGTCCCATTCCATAAAGCAGTCCAAAGTTTACCGTTTTAGCAATAGAACGTTTTTCTGCTGCTTCTGCTTCACCAAAAAGAGCCACTGCAGTCTGATGATGAATATCTTTATTTTCATTAAAGGCAGATACCAAAACAGGGTCCTGTGAAAAGTGTGCTAGAAGTCGTAACTCTATTTGAGAGTAGTCAATACCAATAAGCACCTTACCCTCTTGTGCTACAAAAGCCTCTCGAATCTTAGTGCCAAGCTTGGTACGTGTCGGGATATTTTGTAAATTTGGATTTTTTGAACTTAATCTTCCTGTTGCGGTTCCTGTCTGTACAAATGAGGTGTAGATTCGGCTCTGTTCATCTGAATTAGCTAGTTTTAATAGTGGCTCAATATAGGTAGAATAGAGCTTATAAAGAGAACGATAACTTAAAAGCATAGGTACAATAGTGTGTTCATCCACTAGGGTATTTAAAACTTTCTCATCAGTACTATAACCTGTTTTTGTCTTTTTAATAACTTTTAAGCCCAAGGTTTCAAAAAGAACAACTCCAAGCTGCTTTGTAGAGTTAATATTAAACTCACTACCTGCCTCTTTGTAAATATCTTGTGTCAGTGTCGCAAGTGATGCCTCAACCTCAACCTTAAATTCTTCTAAATATGCAGTATTGAGCCTAATGCCGTTGCGCTCCATAGAGAGCAAGGTTGAGACAAATGGGTACTCTAAACCTGTAGCAATGTTCAGGATGTGTCCACACTCTTTCTCATCAAAAAGCTTTAACAGCTTATTATAAAGCTGCAATGTAATAACTGCATCTTCTGCGGCATACTTACAGGCATCTTCTAGCTCAACAGAAGCAAAAGTCTCCCCTTTTTTAACCGTCTCTTTAAAAGAGATCATAGGGTGATTTAACAGTGAATCAGAGAGTTTATCTAACGCTAATGCACTTTCAGAATTTAAGAGCCATGCCAACACCATAGTATCTGCAAATACATGTATTTCATTTAGCTCTAAATATCGTGTAATAAAATGCAAATCAAACTTAATGTTATGACCTACCAATTTACATGTAATTAGCTTTTTCAGTGCTTTTTTAGCACTCTCTTGACTAATCTGCTCACCAACACCTAAATAGAAGTGTTTTAAAGGAACATAATAGCCCTCTTTCTCATTCAATGCAAAACTAAAGCCCACCAACGTGTCATTGTTAGCATCTAATCCTGTTGTCTCTGTGTCAAACGCTACAACATCTTCAGCAGTTAATTTTGAAACAATCTCAATTAACTTCTTCTCATCAGTCAAGAGCGTTGCAAGCAAATCTTGTTTAGAGGTGCAAACATGCTCTTTATCTTCAGCTTTTTTAGTTGAACTACCACTAGTTCTATTTTCATCCACTAGCTTTTTCGCGTGCAAGACTCTTAAAACAGCATTCATCTCATAATGCTTAAGTTCCTCATAAATTGGAACGAAAGGGTTATCTTCATGCATGAGATAGCTCTCAAAATCAAAACTATCGTCAAACAGATCTCCTCTAAGTGATACCAGTTTTTGTGAACGCCATGCATCTTCTTCAAAAGTTTTAAGTTTATTTTGGACACCTGCTGGAGCAACATCATCTATGTTCTCATAAATGCTTTTTAGTGAGCCGTACTTAACTAAAAGTTTCTCAGCTGTGACTTTTCCAACCCCTTTAACACCAGGAACATTATCGGCACTGTCACCTAGAAGTGACTGATAGTCAATAAACTGAGATGGGAAGACTCCATACTTTTTAAAACAGGCCTCTTCATTGACTTCACCACGTTTAATGGCATCAACAAGAACAACTCTATCATCATCAATTAACTGATAGAGATCTTTATCATGAGAGACAATACGTACTTTCATACCTTTAGAGACAGCAAGTTTTGCTACTGATGCAATCATATCATCAGCTTCAAATCCTATTTGAGAAAGAGTATTAAAACCCATTTTTTCAATCCATTCAATGGCAATTGGAAGTTGTTTACTCAGATCTTCAGGTGGTGGTGTCCTATTTGCTTTGTAGTTAGGATCAATCTCATTTCTAAATGTAGGGCCCTTAGTATCGAGTGCAAAAATAATATAGTCACTGCTATGCTCTTTTTGTAGTGTTGCAATAAAGTTAGTAAATCCCGTAAGTAAACCTGTAGGAAAGCCCTCTATATTACTTAATGGTGGCAAGGCATAGAAGCTTCTAAAAAAGAAGCCAAACGTATCAATAACAGTAACACTCTTTTGCACTGCAGCCATTAACGAATTTTTTCTACAAGTTTATTAATCTCATCCTCTAGTACATCAATATCATATCCGGCATCTTCTGCTTTTTTAAGACCTTGTTCTATACTTCTCTCTCCCAAGGGATCATTGACTGGAATAATTGTTTTAACAATATTGAGCACAATAGAGTTCTCTTTTGTCTCTTTAGGAGCACTGTTAAGATCATCAACATAAGCGATGGTATCTACAAACTCTTTATCAAACTTCCAGTGTTCAAAAATTGCAGCAGTAATCTCTGAGGTAGTGACACCTGTAAATGATTTCTCTATCATGGCTATGTTGAATGCTGTCTCAATCTCTGATTTAAAATTATCGACAAGATCCTCAAGAACAATCTGATTTGAAATTAGAATTTTACCGGTCTCTTGTAAAAATGCCGCCATATAGAGCTTGTCTGCTCGAGCACGATCTACGCGCTTAAACCAAGACATCATAAGAGAAGCTTGAAGGTTAGATATTTCAGCAAATCTATCTGGAGAGATGTTGTACGGTTCCATATCTACTTTGAGTAGTTTACGAATAGAGCTATTTAAAACAATTGAACGGGTCATACTCATACCAAAAAGAGATACAGCTACTGAAGCTTTTTCTATCTCTTTACCTAAAAAATATAGGGGCGAGTTGGCCGCTTTTAGTAAGTTTGTAACAATCATAGGGTCGTGTTCAACAGCTTTTACCATGTCATGAATTGAAGAGTCAGCATCATTATAGACACGCTGGACATCAAGGATTGTCTTTTCTAGAGGTGGTAGAGATTTTACATTTTCAATAATAGAGTTTTTCATTAAAGCACCAAATCATAATTTTATAGGTGATTATAGCTACTTAGAACTTTTTTTTATCTAAACTGCTATGATTACATCATGAAAAAAATTGAACTTATCTTCCAAAATAGTGATTTTGTTATTATTAATAAGCCAACTAATCTAAATTTTCACAGCGAGGATGAAGCAGGTGCTGTTGTTTTAACTCAAAAACTGTTAAACATAGATCAACTTTACAGTGTCCATAGACTCGATAAGATGACGTCAGGAGTACTTATTTTGGCTAAAAACAGACAGAGTGCTAGACTCTTTACGGAGTTGTTTGAGAACCGTAAAATTGAGAAGTTCTATGTAGCTATCTCTGTGCGTAAACCAAAAAAGAAGCAAGGTTGGATTAAAGGAGATATGGCAAGTGCTCGGCGCGGCAGCTATAAGTTTGTAAAAAGCAGTAACAACCCAGCTATTACACAGTTTATTAGCAAATCACTTCGCCCACATGAACGTCTTTTTCTCATTAAACCCCATACTGGAAAAACCCATCAAATAAGAGTGGCACTTAAGAGTATTTCAGCGCCAATTGCAGGTGATATTCGCTATGCAAACAGTGATGATGCCAGACAGGAAGAGCGGGGCTATCTACACGCTTATGCATTACGTTTTAACTTTAAAGACGAGCACTATGAATTTACATGTAATCCTGATGAAGGCGAACGTTTTATGAGTAGTGAATGCATAGAACAACTCGAGCAGTTTTGTAAACCTTGGAGCCTGTTTTCATCATAATTTAAGAGCACCCTTAAGTTCAATTTTAAAACAGGCACCAATACTTTCTTCTTGAACACCCTCAGTATTTAAGAGACTCAATGTTCCACTATGATGCTCTTCAACCATAATCTTTGACATATAAAGTCCCAATCCAGTTCCATTTTTTTCACTTTTTGTTGAAAAATATGGATCAAAAATATTTGATACTATCTCTTGAGGAACTCCGCCACCGTTATCGGATATTTCAATAGTGTAAATGTCATTAATAAGGTACGTTGAAATATTGACTTTAGGATTTTTAATATCTTTTTCTATAAAATTATCTTCTGCATTTTTTAAAATATTTAAAATTACCTGCATCATCTCATTTTGATACATATAAAGTTTTTCATCTGTTTTAAACTCTGTTGCAAACTCTATATCTGAACTCTTGAAGGAGCTCGACATTATCTTTAATGCTCTGCGTATTGGGGTAGTTAAAGAGACCTCTTCTTTAAGCTTATCTGGTTTAAAGAAATTTCTAAAGTCATCTATTGTATAGCTCAACGTTTGGACATACTCACTAATCTCTTCATGTCGTTGACTGATAAACTCTATAAAGTCATCCTGCTGCTTTTTTGTCTCTAAATTAATTCTCCCAGTCACTTTTTTTAGCTCTATGGCTGCTATACAACTACTAATAGCACTCAGGGGCTGTCGCCACTGATGGGCAATCATACTAATCATCTCACCCATCTGAGCAAGGTGTACTTGCTGTTGAAACTTTAAGTTTTGTTCTTCTAAGTTTTTAGTTACCTCTTCAACTTTTGTCTCAAGTGTTCGATTTAATACCTCTAGCTGTCTATTTTGATGATTTAAAAGAGTCTCTTTCTCTTCATAACTTTTACTCCAATAGTAAAATACAATAACTGCCGTTAGATAAAACATCCCAAAAGTCACAACCTGCGTCATGTTGTACTGAGTATTCTGAAATGTAAATAAAAACATCACTGTAAATACAGCTAACAAAAACATACTTAAGATTAAACTATGCCGACTCGGTTTAAGACTAAAAGTGACAATAGGATACATTAAAACCCAAGGTAAAAATATCATGTTATTACCGTCAGCAATAGGAACACACAAGGTCTCTATAAAAAGTAAAAGCAGTGTAATATTTGAAGCAAAATTGTAAGAAATTTTCTGATTTTTAAAGAAAAAGTATGTGCTTATATAAGCAACACCAATAACAAAAATTAGAGCTGCAAAAGCAAAATTTAAATTATATAGAATAGGTACGTTAGCTAATGTTGAAATTCCGCCCACTGGAAGAAGAAGCTTTAGTAGTTTTTCTCTAAAATTTTTATTCATATTTTACATATTTCCTTATTTTAACTCTTTCTCTAAATATTTACCTGTATAACTTCCAGTTTTTTCATGCGTAGATGCCAACTCTTCAGGAGAGCCTATTGCAATAATATCTCCACCGCCACTTCCCCCTTCAGGTCCCATATCTATAATATAGTCAGCATTCTTCACCATATCTAAGTTATGCTCAATCACTAAAACAGAGTTTCCTAGCTCTACAAAATGGTGTAGCACCTTAGTTAAACGGTTAACATCATCAAAATGCAGACCAGTTGTCGGTTCATCCAAGATGTAAAGTGTGCTTCCTGTATCTCGCCGACTCAACTCTTTTGAGAGTTTAATTCGTTGCGCTTCACCACCAGAGAGAGTGACCGCGTTTTGACCTAAAGTGATGTAACCCAAGCCAACATCAAAAAGAGTCTGCATTTTTGCTTTAATCTTTGGAATAGGCTCAAAAAAGCTTAATGCCTCTTCAACACTCATAGCTAAGACATCAGCAATATTTTTACCCTTATACTCCACTTCTAAAGACTGCTCATTATAGCGTTTACCTTTACAAGAGTCACACTTCACTAAGATATCTGGTAAAAAGTGCATCTCTATTTTAAGCTCACCCTCTCCTTGACACTTCTCACAACGACCACCCTTAACATTAAAACTAAAACGTGATGTAGTGTAACCTCGAATTTGTGCCTCTTTGGTTTTAGCAAAAAGTGCACGTATTTCGTCCATTACTCCAGTGTAAGTAGCAGGATTACTTCGTGGTGTTCTTCCAATAGGACTCTGATCTAAGTAAATAACTTTATCAAGTTTATCTAAGCCATCAATCTCAACACCCGCAATTTTTTTAACTTTTCTTGCATGATTTAAAAGTTCTCGTGCTGTTGGCAAAAGAGTCTGTAAAATTAGAGAACTTTTACCACTGCCGCTAACCCCTGTAATACAGACAAAATTGTGCAGTGGAATTTTTACATGTAAATTTTCAATATTGTTAAGTGAGACATTTTTAAGTTCTAACCACTCTTTTTGAGCCCGCCTAAAAAAGTACTCTATTTTCTTTCTTCCACTTAAATAGTCTGCCGTTAATGTTTTAGCCTTACGCAGTTGTGCTAACGTTCCTTTAAAGACTACTTCTCCACCATACTTTCCAGCACCTGGACCAATATCTATAATATAATCAGCATTTTCTATTGTCTCTTTATCATGCTCAACAACTATGACGGTATTACCTTTTTCTTGTAGAGAGCGAAGCGTACGAATAAGCTTTAGAGTGTCTCGCTCATGCAGACCAATACTTGGTTCATCTAAAACATACATCACACCCGTAAGACCACTACCAATTTGTGAGGCAATTCTAATGCGCTGTGCTTCTCCACCACTAATACTTCGTGCATCACGATTAAGCGTTAGATAGCCAAGTCCTACATCATACAAAAAGAAGAGTCGTTCACGAATTTCATTTAAAATTGGTTCAGCAATCATAGTGCCTTGCTTATTTAAATAACTAAAATTACTCTTATCTTTAAACCACTCATAGCTCTTTTGAATAGGGAGTGAAATAATATCTGATATTTTTTTACCTGCAACATCAACTGCTAAACTCTCTTGACGAAGACGGTGAGAGTTACAGACATCACACACTTTTTCACTCATATAGTCAGCTAACTCTTTCTCATCTTTAAACATATCATACGCAATACGGACAATGCCTGGCCAAATACGTTTAATAGGATGGTTTTTCCACTTAAATGTCACTTCATTAATACTACCGTGTAAAATAGCTTTTTTCTGATGTTCATCCAGCGTGCTAAAAGGTACGGTAATGTCAATATCGCTTGCCGCACAGAAGCCCTTTAAAAAAGTAAAATAATATCCTTTATTAAAACCGTAAACAATTTTAATAGCACCTTTTTCGATACAAAGGTCTTCATCAATAATTTTATCATGATCTAGTGCGTAACGAATTCCAAGACCATCACACTCCATACAAGCACCCTTTGGAGAGTTAAATGAAAATGTTAGCGGTTCAAGCGGTTCAAAACTTACTTTACAGTCAAAGCAGGCGTTATGTTCACTATAGTGAATGATTTTTTCAGGTAAACCAACCTCTTCATAGTTTAAAATTTCAAGTTCCACTTCACCATAACTCTCTTTTAAAGTGCGTTCCACATCAGCAGCAATTCGCTCTTTGTTTTCACCTTTAATAATAATGCGATCAACAACAACTTTAATAGTATGCTTTTTTGTCTTACTCAACTCAATCTCATCATCTAAGCGTACCATCACTCCATCTATCATAGCACGGACATAACCTTTATGACGGAGCGATTCAAACATATCATTAAAACTCCCTTTTTTATCACGAATCAGTGGTGCTAAAATGATTACTTTAGCCCCATCAGGAAGCAGTCGAACCTGCTCAATAATGTCTTCTGCACTCATTTTAGAGATTGGTTTATTACATTTATGGCAGTGCTGCACTCCTACGCGAGCATAGAGCAATCTAAAGTAGTCATAAATTTCGGTAATGGTTCCTACGGTTGAACGCGGATTTTTAGAGGTAGTTTTTTGGTCAATAGCAATAGCGGGAGTTAAGCCTTCAATTTTGTCCACATCAGGTTTTCCAATACGGTCCAAAAACTGTCGTGCATAACTAGAGAGTGATTCTATATAACGACGCTGACCCTCTGCATAGAGTGTATCAAAAGCTAATGTTGACTTACCGCTACCACTAAGTCCTGTGCATACTACTAATTTATTTTTTGGAATTTCTAGAGAGATGTTCTTTAAATTATTCTCTTTTGCTCCATAAATCTTAATCTTATTCATATTAACCACTTACCACCAATCTATAAAATAAATATGTCGCTACTGCAATATAAAACATCATCAGTAGTCTTTTTTGAATGACATCATTTGTCTTGTGCTTTAACCAGACTCCTAATGCAACACCTAGAAGTGACGCTAACCCAATAACAATACCACTTTCATAGTCAAGTGTCCCGCCAAACCCTAAGCTGATTACACCCGATACCGATGAAAAAACTACAAAAAATAGTCCTGCTGAAATTGCATTTTTTAGACTTACATGTAAAAAACCTACCAAAAGAGGCACTAGCAAAATAGAACCGCCAACACCAATAGAGATGGAAAATAGACCTAATACCAAGCCAATAAAAAACAGCAGTACTGAATGTGGTTGTTTAGGAGCTGCATCTTCTTTAGGTTTAAAATACATTCGTATTAGTGCAAAGAGGACAAAGAGTAAAAAAACAATTTCTAAAGTTATTGAAGCAACATTAGCAATTACTAAGGAACTAAAAAGCGCTCCTAAAAAACCACCGACTCCGATGATTAAGACCATCTGAAAATCAAGTGTACCTTTTTTAAAATTCAAATAACTTCCATACAATGAACTAAATACCATCTGTATGACAGAAATACCAATAGCTGTTTTAATATCAAAGCCTATAAAAAGTAGTATTGGTACTAAAATCGTACCTCCACCTATGCCAAAAAAACCAGAAAGTACTCCAACAACAATACCAAGAAAGCCTAGCTCTAAAACCATTAATCACCTTACAATAACGCGATTATACACGACTTCTCCTTTGAAACTGCCTAGTGTTTTAGCCACACCTTTAATATGTTATTTACATTCAATTCCGTATAATCTAATGAAATTAACAACTGAGGTACATTATGATTGAATATATTTCGACTGCGACTGAGAACTTTTTTCAACATCAGATGGGAACAACTTGCCAAAGAATTGATCATAATGATAAATTGAGAACAGTAATTGCTTATATTGATATAAACAGCTCTATTAATACTAAGCATCGTATATATATTGCTATGCAAGAAGCACTTTTACAACAGATAATAGAACTATTTTTAGGTGAAGAGAACTCAGATGAACGGACACTTACTGAGATGTCATTAGAGACAAGCAATATGATTATTGGTAGTGCTAAAGTCTTAGCTGAAGGTTCCAATAGTGAATTTACAATAGAGACACCATTTAGTGAAGGAGTTAAATCTTTTAATATGGCATATGATGAAAAACATACATTTGAAATTAACAACAACACATTTATAGTAGCGACTAAGGAGCTTTAAGCATGTCTGATGAGAGTAATACTGAAGAGATTGATATTGCCAGTGAATTAGCTTGGATGGACTATGAAGGTCTCTTAGACATGGAAGTCGAGTTCATATCTGACCTTGGTGAAACTATGCTTAGTGTCTCTGAAATTCTTAAACTTGAAAAAGGCTCTGTCATTGATCTTAAAAAACCTGCAGGTGAAAGTGTTGAGTCTTATGTTAATGGACGAATTATTGGTAAAGGTGAAGTGATGGTTTATGAGAAGAACCTTGCAATTCGTATCAATGAGGTACTTGACTCTAGTGCTGTTTTGTACTACCTATCAAAAGAGAAATAATGAAATTTTTACTTATTTTAACCCTATGCATAAGTTCACTTTTTAGTGCTAATATCTTAAGCTACAATATTTACGACAGAAGTGACCGAGTGGACGTTATGTTTACATTCGACACCCCATTTAAAGGTTCAATTACCCAAAAGTCTCATCACAATAAAATTATTATCAAGCTTGAAAACACAAATATTGAATCTCCAAAAATAAAAAATATCTCATCAGAATATGTAAGTAAGCTTACCATTGCTCCTATTGAAAATGAAGTACAAATTATCGCTAAAATAGCTTCTAATATTGGAATGAAAGCTTCAAAAACATCAGATGGCTACGGTCTACGCCTTCGCTTCATGACAAAGGTAGCAAGCAGTACAAAAAATGGTGATACACCTTCTAATTTAAGCAACTTTCCCACAAAACCTGATACTCAAATTTCAACAAGCTATATGATTGTTATTGCGCTGTTACTTCTTGGAATTGTACTACTTCTTATTTTTAAACAACGACTTACCAAAGTTGGCAGTAAAAAAGAGAAACATCCTTCTACTTTTACCAAAAGTGATAAGATGCATAATGATGTCAATATCCGTTTCCAAAAATCAATTGACACCAACAATAAAGTTGTTATGCTTGAATATGGTCAAGAAAGCTATTTGGTGGTTGTAGGAAACAGTAATCTACTATTAGATAGATTTGATGCCGATCAAGTAAGAACTCAAAATGAGTTTGATGAGATGCTTGACTCTAAGCATCAAGAACTTGATGAATTTCTAAAAATTAAGAAAGAGAGTGGTGCTTTTGAGTCCTACAAGGACAAGGCATCAGGATTTGATATTGATGAGATAGAGATACAAGAAGGGTCTAAACTCTAAAGAACTCATCAATGACCTTACGAAACTCTGTAGGATCAGAAATAGTGTTTACATCATTGCGAAGAGCTGAAGCGCCTTTATAGCCACCCTTAGAATAGGTGTGAATATGCTTTCTAAACATAGGCACTCCATGATTACCATAGAACTCAATCATCTTATCAAAGTGCTCCATAATAATCTCATGCTTTAAAGCCTCTTCAACATAACTTTCACCTGTTTTAAGCTGGTGAAAAATCCAAGGCTTGCCAACTGCTCCACGTCCAATCATAGCACCATCAGCCTTAGTATGCTTAAGAACCCACTGAGCCTTTTGAAATGAATCAATATCTCCATTGGCAATAACTGGAATAGAGAGTGTAGCCTTCATCTCAGCTATAGCATCATAATCAACTTCAGCCTTAAATTTTCCAGCACGTGTGCGTCCATGAACTGCAATAAAATCTGCACCACTCTGCTCAACAATTTTTGCAATCTCTAAATGATTTTTCTCTTCAAATCCCAAACGTACTTTAACACTTGTAAGCTGTTTTTTTGAACGTTTTTTTAAGGCTTCAATTAGACGTCCCATATGCACAAGATCACAAAGCAGTGAACTTCCAGAACCGTGCCCCACGACCTTTGGAACAGGACATCCACAATTAAAATCAATAATATCAATGCCATCTTGATCATTTAACACATCAACAGCTTGCTCTAATATATCTACCTCTGCTGCTGCCAACTGCACAGAATAGGGATCTTCATTAGAACTTTTTTCCAACATTTTAAAGGTTTTTTGTGAGTTATGCGCCAGTGCATTCGAGCTTATCATCTCGCTCACTGTCAAATCGGCTCCAAACTTTTTCACAACACTTCTAAAAGGAAGGTCGGTAAATCCGGCAAGTGGTGCAAGTACATAAATAGGTTGATCTGTAAATAACTGTTTTAACATGAAGACTCTGTAATTATATTTTTTTGAATTTTAGCAAATAAAGCTAAGAGAGCCAAGTCTCTCTTAGCTGAAGATAGTATCTGTTATACAAATAGTTTTATATCAAAATGTTTATTTGCCTCTTTTAAAGCACGGTACGCTTTAAATTTTAAGAAGTCATTAGCCTGAGAATTATCTAATACCTCATTGGCAAGTTCAATCATCTCAACATCATAAAGGGTATATATATAAGCGGACAGCGCTGTCTCATCTTTTTCTGATAGTTTCTCAAATAGTTTTAAACGTTGATCAGGAATCATATTGTTTGCAAGAATAGCAGATATATCAATATAGTCCTGCTCTGTTAAATCAACACTATTCATTAACTCCATAAGTTGCTCATTTGAGATGTCTAAAGCGTTATCTTCTGCATTAATTCTACTTATGATAGTACACAAAGTATCTTTACTCATAAATTCTTTGTGTTTTTTAATAGTATCTAATGTTCCCACTTCTATTAAGTCGTTATATGCCACCTTTTTATGTTGAGCAGTATAACGTGTTTTGTCATTAAGAATACTCTCTGCAGTAACATCACCCTTTTTATAACGGTTAAACTGATTATCAATGACTAATGGGTTTGTTGGCAACAGGTAATATTTACTTAAATCAACAACGTCACCATTTTCTACGTCACGTAGTATCTCTAGTGCTCTATCAACATGACTATCACCTGAGACAAAAAGCTTCTCTGAAGGTACAATCTTACTACCACACAGCAAAGAGCCTAGCAGCTTATAACGTTCTGTCTTAAAACTAGGGTTATTGTGCACTTTACCTAAGTATGCATCAGAAATTGCAACAACAAGCTTATCATAGTCTTTTCTATATGCACGTAGTTTAAAGCTTCCTGCCACCGAATAGAATATCATATGAAAAAGAGAGCATATAAATAAAATAAACATTGGTAAAACAACCCATATTGCTACAGGCATAGGAGGAAGATGTACTCCAAAAAATTCTAGATTTGTAATATCTTGTGATATGAATGCATTTACATACCAACCTACCAAACCCATCAAAACTATTGATGCAAACATATAACGCTTAAGACGCATAAAATCCCCTTTTTATTTATAAGTTATTTTTTTCTGCAATTCCCCTACAGTCAATACAGTACTTTGCATGTGCTTTTACTTTTAAACGCAAAGAGCCAATGTCTTCTTCACACATTTCGCACACTCCATACTCACCATTACTTATTTTAGCCAATGCAATCTCTATCTCCATTAATTCTAACTCTTGCTGCGTGCCAATCGCACTTTCAATAAGATTATTGTTACTTACAGAAGCATAATCGCCCTCATCATTAAGTTCTAAACCTCGAAGTTGTGTAATTTCATCTTCAACACCATTAATATTTTTAATTATTTGTGCACGTCTATCTTTTAATATTTCACTAAAATATTCTAATTCGCTGTCTCTCACCTATTCTCCTTATTTATGATAGGGGTGATTATTCAAAATTGAAAACCCACGGTAAATCTGCTCAAGTAAAACAGCCTTAGCAATCTTATGACTCATCGTAAGATTGCTAAGACTCACTGCTTTGTCACATTTTTTGACAAATGCATCTTCAAATCCGTAGGCACCACCTATGAAAAAATTCACCGCCATTTTATCACTTAAAAGCTTACTAAATTCAAAACTATCCATTATTTTTCCATCAGTATGCAAAACAACACAATATCCACCTTTTAAGTGTGGTGATAAAACGTTTGAATAAGCCGTCTGTGAGGCACTTTTTGAAACAGTGTGTGCTTTTGTAACACTTTTTGGGAAAAGTTCAACATCTTCTATTTTTGTAAATTTTGAGATCATTTTTAGCATATCTTTATAGAGTGGATCATAAATTGACCGCTCTTTTTTGGCAATAGAGTAGATATTAACCTTCATATAGTGCTGTGCCCATCACTCTATATTTTACATTCTTAAAAGTATCATCAAAATCAACACCACCAATAGCGGCAACATCATGCTTAGAAAGTGCAGCTAAATCATCAAGACTATCACCCAAAACAGTACTGACATCTTTAGTTATAGTGGTACGATAAGCACCTAGACCAATATAGTTTAAAGGAAGCGTATTTGCTATTTCAATCTCTTCTTTGTTGTGGGTTGAGATTCCTAAAAGTTTATCATCGCCAATAAGTTCTCGTACTTTTTTTACAGCATTAGAAATATTAGAGTCAATTTCTTTTAAATCCTCTTGTCCTAAATGAATACCGTCACAAAATGGTACCAATTCTATAATATCATTAATTATTATGTAGCCACTATATGAATTTCGAAGCTTAATTAAATTTTTTTTTATCTCTGTCATATCAGAAGATTTATCTCTATACTGAACAACAGATGCGTTATGTTTTTTACATAAATCAACAAAAGTAGATAAATTAATCTCTTTTCTGGTTAAAGTCTCTTGGTCGCAGAGGGCATATAACTCCATATGAAACCGTGGTTTAAGCAGTTTTACATATTGTTAGAATATCTGCAAGTGTCTTTTTCATCTCATTGCGATCGACAATCATATCAATAGAGCCTTTCTCAAGCAAAAACTCCGCACGCTGAAAACCATCTGGTAGATCTGCTCCAATAGTTTGCTGAATTACACGTGCCCCTGCAAACCCAATAAGTGCACCTGGCTCAGCAATAATAATATCACCCAAGCTTGCAAAGGAGGCACTAACACCACCCATTGTTGGATCTGTTAATAGTGATATGTATGGTAATTTATTAGCTGAAAGCCGTGCAAGTGCTGCGGATGTCTTACTCATCTGCATTAAAGAGTAAGTACTCTCTTGCATTCGAGCGCCACCACTTGCACTAACAATAATAAGACCACAGCGATTTTCAATAGCACGATTAACCGCACGAACAATCTTCTCACCCTCAACAGAACCCAGTGAACCGCCCATAAATGCAAAGTCGAAAACTACAAGTTCAACAGCAACATCATTAATAGTAGCTGAACCACTTACTACAGAAGAGTATCGCCCTGTCTTTTTAATACCCTCTTCAATTCGTTTTACATAACTTTTTTTATCAACAAATTTTAGAGGATCAACAGGTTTTAAATCAGCATCATACTCAACAAAACTACCTTCATCGGCAAGAATAGAGAGACGCTCATTAACACCAATACGAATGTGATGAGCACATTTAGGGCAAACATAGTGCTGTTTTTCAATCTCTTTGTAGTACATCAACGACTCACAAGACTTACACTTAATCCAATGTGATGCAGCTTCACTCTGATCTGGCTGATTCTTTTTTGTACTGAAAAAATCTAATAAACTCATAAAGATTCCTTAATAAATGTTAATATAGTCTCAAATATGTCTCTGTCTTTTGAGATGAGAAGAACCTCATCTGCTCTGTAACAGTGTAAATCTTTACACAAATACAGTCCTGCTTCAACATCATAATTACGAATTGTACCTAAAAAAAGTACATAATTGACATAGTGTGCATAGGCTAATGATAGTGCAACAGCACCTGGCGATCTAAATTTTAGACCTTCATTAATTAAATTTTTTGCAAAATCAAGATTCTCATGAGATTTTTCAAAAATTCCAACCTTAGAAAAGGAGTGTAGTTTAATGGTATTTTTACATGTAAAATCATGTAAAAATGTCTGATAAAAATTACTGCTAAAACGTACAAAACACTCTTTTGTAGCAAAATTACAGATAACCGCCGCAATGGTGCATCCTAAACGCTGCAAAGCAATAGAAGCTCCATAGTAAGGGAATATAGAAGCTATATTATCACTGCCATCTATCGGATCGAGTATAATGACATCTTGACCACTTCCAATAACACCGTTCTCTTCAGAAATAATTTTACCAAAAGAGCTCAAATGTGATACAAAAATAGATTCAGCCATTAAATCAAAACCACTGCTGATATCACCACCAGCACCAATGCTAGAGTGTGCAAATAGCTCTATGTTTTTAAAGTCAATTGTACTGTTAATCTCTACAAGAGCATTTAATGTACAATCAACAAACTTTTGCACTATTGTAAAAGAGAATCCGCAATTGCACGGGCTGCTTCACGACCATCATATGCTGCAGTAACCACTAAGTCGGCACCACGAAAACAGTCACCACCGGCATAAATACCAGCGCTGCTTGTTTGATGATTTTTGTCAATTAAAATTTCACCCCACTCATTGGTCTCAATACCGTTTTCAGCTAAAAATGATGGCACCTCTGTATCAAAACCAAGTGCCATAATAACAACATCGGCACTAACACAAAGTTCACTGCCTTTTAGCTCTTCCATTCTCTGACGGCCACTATCGTCTTTAGCACCTAAAACTGTTTTAACTACTTCTACTGCTACTGCTTTACCATCATCTCCAATAATCATCTCTTTTGGTGACGTGAAAAATAAAAAATCAACACCCTCTTCCATCGCATTTTTATATTCTTTACGACTTCCTGGCATATTTTGTGCATCACGACGATAGAGACACGTTACACTTTTTGCACCTTCACGTTTTGCAGTTCTAAGACAGTCCATAGCCGTATCGCCACCACCAATAACTACAACATTCAAATCTTTAAAATCAAACTCTTTAGCATAATCAAGATCAAAGTTTTTACGTTGAATTGCTGTTAAATACTGCATAGCTGCATAAATATTTGGCGAATTTTCACCAGCAAGACCTGCATTTTTCCCTTGAGTTGCGCCAATACCAACAAAAATAGCGTCATGAGCATCAGCAATCTCATCAAAAGTAATATCATCACCAACACTGCAGTTTAGCACAAGCTTCATACCTGCTTCTTCAAGAAGATGCACACGTCGCTCAACTATTTTCTTGTCAAGTTTAAAGTTTGGAATACCATAAGTAAGCAGCCCACCTGCTCTGTCACTACGCTCATACATTGTCACTGCAATTCCAGAACGAAGCAGATACGTTGCAGCAGAGAGTCCGGCAGGACCAGAGCCAATGATTGCCACTTTTTTATCACTTGTAATACCAGGAAAATCAGGTTTAAATCCTTGTCTGAATCCCTCTTCTGTAATAAATGTCTCAACGGAACCAATAGTAATGGCACCATGACCATCATTAAGAGTACAGTCACCTTCACAGAGTCTATCATGAGGACAGACACGTCCCATAACCTCTGGAAATGGTGACGGCTCATTTGAAAGCTTAAATGCAAACTCCAAATCTTTTTCAGATACAGATTTCAACCATTGAGGAATGTAATTTTGCAGTGGACATTTGTTAAGACAAAATGGATCCCCACACTGAATACAGCGTTCACTCTGAGTTGCGGCACTGTGAGTATTGAATAGCTCATAGATTTCACCAAAGTCTTTAACACGCTCTACCACTAATCGTTTGCTAGGATCGATTCGCTCTGTATTAATAAATTCTCTCATTATTAATCTCCTTTTTCCTGATTAAGAGGTAATTTTTTTAAGTTTTTCGGACGTACTAACCAGAAGTTTCTGATTTCTACTCTAAATGAGTCTAATATCTTTTGTGCTTTGTTGCTGCCTGTATGAGCGACATAATCTTTAAGTAGTTTCTTAAGATAATGTCGTGCTTCATCGCCATCATCAGTATCGATACGTGCTGCTTCTATAAGTTCACCATTAACATTTTCAATAAAATCGTGATTTTCATCATAGACAAATGCAATACCACCTGTCATACCTGCACCAAAGTTAATTCCTGTTTTACCAAGAATTACTACAATTCCGCCGGTCATATATTCACATGCATTATCACCTGTACCTTCAACAATAGCTAAAGCACCAGAGTTACGTACAGCAAAACGTTCACCTACTGAACCTGATGCATAAAGTTTTCCGCCGGTAGCTCCATAAAGACAGGTATTACCGCCAGCACTGTATGGCTCACCTTGGTGTGCAGGTGTAATAATAATCTTACCACCATGCATTCCCTTACCAATGTAGTCATTAGCAACACCCTCAAGTGTTAAAGAGACACCATGGATTAAAAATGCTCCAAGAGCTTGACCTGCTATTCCCTTTAGACGAATATCAATAGTATCAGGCGCTAAACCTGCATCACCATAATATTGTGCCACCTCACCACTTACACGAGCACCAAAACTTCTATTTAAGTTACAGATATCACGCTTAATACGAATTGGTGATTCAGGGTGCTTAATAGCAGCCATTGCCTCTTTAAGAACATCTATTTCAAACTCATTAGAATCAAATGGATGGTTGAAATCACTCTGACATGTATCAACACCTGATTCTTTATGTAAAACATTTGAAAAATCAAATTTCTTAGCTTTGTCATCATTCACAACTTTAAGCAGTTGCGACTGTCCAATAAGCTCTTCTAAAGTCTTGTAACCCATCTCTGCCATAATACCCCGTAGGTCTTCTGCTAAGAATGTAAAGAAATTAACTACCTGCTGTACATTTCCTAAAAAGTGCTCTGAACGTAAAGTCTTGTTCTGTGTTGCAATACCAACAGAACAGCGGTTTACATGACAGATACGTAACATTTTACAACCCACAATAGTAAGTACGCCTGTACCAAATGCGTAACTCTCTGCACCTAAGAGTGCTGCTTTGATGACATCAAGAGCAGTTTTTAGACCACCATCAGTTTGAACCTCTACTAAACCACGTAAGTTATTGGCTTTAAGAGAATTATGTGCCTCTGCAAGCCCAAGCTCCCATGGATTTCCAGCAAATTTAATTGACGTCAGTGGTGCAGCACCAGTACCACCGTCACCACCAGAAATAATAATTTTATCAGCATACGCTTTAGCAACACCTGCAGCAATAGTACCAACACCTGCAGTTGAAACCAATTTAACTGTAATTATTGCGGTAGGATTTACCTGTTTGAGATCAAAAATTAATTGTGCTAAATCTTCTATTGAGTAGATATCATGGTGTGGTGGAGGTGAAATAAGTGTTACGCCTGGAACCGTATGACGCAGTTTACCAATAAGTGCTGTTACCTTATGACCTGGCAATTGACCACCCTCACCAGGTTTTGCACCTTGTGCTACCTTAATCTGAATCTCTTCAGCAGAACGTAAATATGCCGGTGTCACACCAAAGCGTCCCGATGCGACCTGCTTAATTTTAGAATTTCTATCATCATCAAAACGAGCAGCGTCTTCACCGCCCTCACCTGAGTTTGACTGCGCACCAATTTTATTCATCGCTACAGCAATAGTCTCATGAGCTTCAGGAGAGATTGAGCCTAAACTCATCGCTGCTGATGCAAAGCGTTTAAAAATTGCCTCTTTTGGCTCTACCTCTGACACATCAATAGGCTTACGGTCTGATTCAATATTAAAGAAGTCACGAATGAACTTAAGTCCGCGTCCATTGACAACATCTTTTAATTTATCATAGTCTTTCTGTTCACCGCTTTTAACACATGAATGAATAGCATGAATAACATCAGGACCAAAGTCATGATACTCCTGACCCACATAAAACTTGTAAAAACCACCTATATTTAGTGGGAAAATACGGTTAAAACCACTTTTTCTAAATGCCGCTTTATGCTGAGCTTTTAATCGCTTGTCTATATCACTGTAGTCGAGTCCTGGAATCATTACATGCGACTCTTCAAAACAGTCTTGCACAATCTTTTTACTCAGTCCAATAATGTCAAAAAGTCCTGAGTTTCGGTACGATGCAATAGTAGAAATACCCATTTTAGACATTATTTTCAAAAGACCGGCATTAAGTGCCGTATGTGTATTTTTAAGTGCCTCATGACAGGTACATTCTGGATCTTTTACTGACTGTTGACGTTTTGCTACCGTAGCAAAAAGTAGTTGTGGATAGATAGCACTAACACCATACCCAATAAGCAGTGCTGCTGAATGAGAGTCAAGTACTTCACAGGTGATGGCAATAATAGAGACTAAGTGTCTAATTCCACGATCTTTTAGTGTTTGATTAACACGTCCTACTGCCATTAACATTGGTATAGCACAGTTATTCTCACCAAAAGCACTGTCATCTAAAATAACAATGCGAATGCCTCGTTCATTTACCGCCTTGCTTATTTCATCACAAAGATTATTTAAAGAGTCTTGAAGGTTGTCTGTATAGGTTGTTGAGAACGTCTCATTGGCATAATGCTGCTGAAAACGTGGAGACTTTACATCACCAAATGATTTTAAAACTTCAAGCTTCTCTTTAGTGATAATTGGAGAGATTGCTTTTAGACGGTGTGCATGCGATGGCATCTCATCTAAAATATTGTGAACTGCACCAAAACCGGTATTTAGACTCATCACTACTTTTTCGCGCAGTGGATCAATTGGAGGATTGGTTACTTGAGCAAACTTCTGCTTAAAGAAGTCTCCAAAAGATCTCTGTTTATCACTAAAAGCAGCAAGTGGAGTATCATCACCCATAGAACCAACTGCCTCTTTTCCATCTTTCATCATCGGTTCAATAGTCTGCTCAACAACCTCTTGAGTAATATTAAAAAAACGCTGTCTACATGTAAATGCTTCATCATCAAAATCGCACTGCTTTGCATACTGTTCTTCAACATGCTCTTGCAGATAGACCATATGCTCATTTAACCATTTCATGTAAGGATTTGAGCTTTTTAGGTAGTTATTAATCTGGTCATCTTTAAGCACTTTACCAAATTTCAGGTCAAGTCCAATCATCTGACCCGACTGTAAACGTCCACGCTCTTTAATATCTTCGTCAGCAATATCAACAACCCCATATTCACTAGAGATTAACAGTGTATCATCCTTAGTTATGGTGTATTTTGATGGACGTAAACCATTTCTGTCTAAGGCACATCCAATATAACGACCATCTGTTACTGAAAATGCTGCCGGACCATCCCACGCTTCAAATACTGTTGAGTGATACTCATAAAATGCACGAAGTTCTGGGTCCATATGAGGAGCATTTTGCCAAGGTGCTGGAATAACACCACGAACTGCTTTAAAGAAATCCATACCGTTAACGAGTAAAAACTCCAAGAAGTTATCGGCACTTGCACTGTCTGATGCACCAGGCTGAAGAATAGGTAAGATTCTTGAAATCTCTTCATCAGTAAAAACATCACTTTTAATCGATTCTGATTTTACCTGAACATTAAAACGATTTCCTTCAACTGAATTAATCTCACCATTATGTGCCACAGAACGAAATGGCTGTGCTAAACGCCATTTAGGAAGTGTATTAGTAGAAAATCGTTGGTGAAAAAGAGAAAAAGAGATTTTAAAGTGCCTACTCTGTAAGTCAGTGTAAAACTCTTTAATGTGAGTTGGCATAACCAACCCTTTGTATGAGAGTGTCTTTGATGACATTGAAGCAATGTAGAAGTTTTCATCATCTACAAACTGGTGCTCACTCTCTTTACGGCTCAAATAAAGTAATGCATCAAAACGCTCTGTTGCCATAATTGAGTTTGGTGTAATAAAAAGTTGTACTATATTCGGAAGAGATGCCATAGCCTGTTCACCAAGCGCTTCTCTATTAACAGGTACAATACGGCGAAGAACTACTTTAAGATCATTGTTCATACAGATATTTTCAATAGCATCAAGCTGAGTATCATCTTTTGTAAAAACTGATGCAACAGCGTACATCTTTGGAAGTTCAACTCCCATTTCACTAGCCGTCATTAACATAAATTCATGCGGCATTGAAAGTAAAAGTCCACTTCCATCACCTGTTTTTCCATCGGCTGCAATAGCACCACGATGCATCATACGCTCTAGTGCAGTAATGGCATTTTCCAAGTTTTCATGAGATGCACGGTTTTTGATGTTTGCAATCAGTCCAAAACCACAGTTATCCTTGGAATGACGCAGTAAATCAGAATATTCCATCATTCATAACCCCTTTTAGTAAATTTTATTATAATTTTACACTACTTTAAGCTTTTTCTAAAGATAATTATATTATTTAGAGTTTGGTAAAGTTCTAATATTTTACATGTAAATTGATTAAAACTCATTTAAAATGGTATTATTTTAAAAATAAATTTATGATAAAGTGTAAAAAAGAAGCAAAGCATGCAAGGCTACATCATTAAACAAAATAGGGCTCGTGACGAAGATCTTGTTGTCAGTATTGTAACGAGAGAGGGCTTAGAGAATCTTTATCGCTTTTATGGAGCACGTCATGGAACCGTTAACTTAGGGTTTAAGATTGACTTTGAATCTCGCAGTTCACTTAAAAGCTCTATTTCACAGCTTAGAGACGTAGTTCACTTAGGTTTTCCCTGGCTATTAGACTACAATAAACTACGCTTATGGCAGCAGTTTATTACTCTATTTCATCCTCACCTACATCAAAATGAAGCCATAGAGCCTTTCTATTTTGACATTATTGATGCTGCAGCTAAACGGTGGGGAAAACAGAACTCTAAACGTGTTGCCATAGAGACTTATGTATCTATTTTACGTCATGAGGGCCGCTTACACGAAGAGCTGAACTGCTTTTTTTGTGATAATTTAGTTCAAGACAATGTCTCATTAATTCGTGCATTTTTACCAACACATAAAGAGTGTTCTCATACTCTAAGTGTTTCTGCCAACGCCCTCAAAGAACTTTACGCTACTGAATCAACTCTTTTTTTAGATGATGGTGAAGTCAATATACTCTGGGATGTCATGACTCAAGGACTCTAGGTAAACCGTATTTAATTTTGCTAAATGTCATAAAAATTGCTGGGGTGATATGGCTATAGTGGATATTGACTATCTATTCTGCAACAAAGAGAATAACTGTTTATTAATGAAATAAACATCACGACCAACTTTTGTACTTTCTAATATACCAATATCCGCAATGGCTCTTAGATATGATGTAGCAGTTTTTCTTGTAACTCCAAGTTCATCTACTAAAAATCCTATTTTTGTATAAGGATGCTTAAAGATAAGCTCAAGCAAATCTTTGCTATATATCTTTGGAAGTTTATTTTTAAGCGATACCTTTACCTCTATCATAGTTACATTTATATTTGCAATTAGCTTTACACTCTCTTTAGATGTCTGTTCTATGCCATCAAGCATGTATAGAATCCACTCTTCCCATGAATTTTCAGTTCTTACTTGGGTTAATAGTCTGTAATAATCACTTTTGTTATTGATGATATAAGAGCTTAAATAAAGTATTGGTAGCTCAAGTAAACCATTAAGCATGAGATAGAGGATGTTAATGATGCGACCTGTTCTTCCATTTCCATCATAAAATGGGTGGATAGATTCAAATTGATAATGAATAATTGCCATTTTTACAAGTGTGTCATAATCATCCATATCGGGATCGTTAATATATTGCTCTAAGTTATCCATTAGATTTTGAATATCTTGATAGTTTTGAGGCGGTGTGTATATCACTTCTGCAGTTTTTTCATTTTTCAGAGTTGTCCCAGCTTGTGTTCTTATCCCTGCGTTATTATTTTCAAGGACTTGCTGGATTTCTATAATATGCTTCTTAAGAAGTAGCTTATGCTCTTGTACTAAACTAAAACCTCTATAAAGAGCTTCTCTGTAGTTTTGTACTTCTTTTGCTTGATGCGACATGTTAGATCTGCTTATATCTGCACGATAAAGTTCATCATGAGTAGTAACAATGTTTTCAACTTCAGAACTATCTTTAGCCTCTTGAAGAGATAGAGCATTGATAAGAATACTTTGATTGGGCATTGATTTTACTACACCTTTTAGTTCAGCAAGGGCAATGTTGGCACTAACAATCTTTTTTAATACTTTCTTACTTTCTATCTCTTGTCTTAAAGGAAGAGATGGAAGTGTGTACTCATTATGCATATTTACACCTATTATTAATATATGGGTAATTTATGAAGTATTTTACCTAAATTAATAAGATATGGGTAATAATTTATACTTTTTATGCATAAGGGTAGAGGTGCCCATAATATCTCTTTTATAATATATTCTTAGAATATAAATACGAAAAATTTCGCTAAATATCATAAAAATAGTCTTGAGAAATAAGTCGCCGCTAGGCTACTTATTTTTCTCCTGCTACTTGTTATGTGTTAATCATAAGCCTGTTATCTATGTATTCAAATTTATTCACTTTATCAATCTATTATACTTTCATATAACGTTTGACTTGCCAGAGAGTGATAAAGCACGCACATACTTGTAAGTGCGTTAATGCCACGAGTTGAAATACCTTTTACAGTTCAAACTTTGGGAATACTTTTTTAATAATGTAATAGATTTCACAGCCTACACAGTAACCAAAAGCTGCCTCTAAAAAGGTATTAAATAGGTATATAATGGCACCGAATTGGCACCGAAACTA
>JAYEKO010000082.1:0-8025 GCA_034661055.1 Campylobacterota bacterium | reverse complement strand
TTTGACTTAAATCTGTATGCACATGATCCAGCTGACTTATCTAATCCTACCCCAACAGATTTAAATCTTTCACTTGAGATAGAATTTGTACGGGTGGATCACTTTATACGTGATGCCAATACAACCTGTGGTGATAAAGATGCACGTTTACCAGATGTCCCTTCAAAATTTGCACATATTGGAGGTAAAAGTACTTCAGTAACTTATGCAGCAGATGAGCTGAATTTTGCTTACCGTAACCTTGCAATGCGTGTAAAATACCTAGCTTATGATGACGGAACACTTATAGATAATCACTACTGTACTGATTTAAATCAAACAGCGTGTGAAAATCTATATGCAAGAGATTCTCTACAAAACTGTGATACAGAGTGTACTGTAGGTGGCAGTGGATGCTATAGCTGTTTAATGAACAATTATGGAAAACTCACCTGTTCACGTGATAATTTTTCTGTACGTCCTGAGACATTTATTACTCATATTTTAGATAGTAATCAAAGTATTGACACTACCAAGCCAAGTAACTCCATCGCATTTTCAAAACAGGGTATTGGCTCAAGTTCAGGCAATCTAATTGCAGAGTATGATTACAGATTTGACATTAATGCCACCAGTCACACAGGTGATGCAAATGTCAGTCACTATATTCAAACATTTAACAGCCCTAACTCTCCTAAAAGTTTTGCAAAAATGTTTTGGTCACCTGGTGGACAGAACGTTTCAGGGTGTAATGATCCTGATGATAAAAATATTTCTGTAGTACTCTTTAACGGTACCAATGTTAATCCTGCTACTAATACTGCTTTTGTAAATGGCGTTAATCAAATTGGAAAATATCAATTTGAAATAACAGATGAAGATTGGACACGTGCAGACTGGGAATATGACTCTTTAGAACATCATAGAAAATATAGTTCAAATTTTTCCGGTCAAGACTGTGTTTCTAACTCATCAACAGTGACAGCTTCAAGCAATGATGTAGTTCAAGGATGTCAAATTAATAGTGTACATACCAATACTAATACCGGCGCAAGCTATACCTTGCTTGATATGACCTACTATCCATATTCTTTTGATGTTGCTGCTCTACAGACCGGGCTAGGACCGCAACAAGAAAATGCAGTAGGTGTCGATGATTTTCTATATATTAATACCCCTAATGCCGATGATGAGAACATGTCACTCAATGTTTATGGTACCTATTTAGCTGCTGGCTACAATGGAGGAGAAGTAGAGAACTTTGTAACGAACTGTTATGCACAAGATGTCGATATGACTATGACAAAAACTGACACTACAGGAGAATTTCTCTCTTATGACCTGATTGACTACAACACAACCAATGTTGGCACCACCATTAGACCTAGAGAGCAGAATACATTTACAACAACAGCAGCATTAGTGATTATCCAGAATGAAGCTGACTTTGAAAAAAGTATGCAAGGTGCGATTACAATGGATTTGGGTTACAACTATGACCGTAATCTTACTGTACCTGTTGAACCAAGACTTGTTGAGTTTCAAGACTTTAATCTCACTCTGGCAACGAATCCTAATATTAGTGTTGATCTAGTCAATAATCATCAAGTATTTGGAGATATTAACATTGACTCCAACATCTCTTATGTTTACGGTCGTCTGCATGCTCCTCGCTATAGAATCGAAGGTAATAGTGGAACACTTCAGCTCTATTATGAAGTCTTCTGTTCTACATGTACTTCATCAAGTCTAAACTGGGGAGGTACAATTGGTAGAGAGAGTGTTGACAGTATTAATTGGTATCAAAACCCTGCACATAATGATGACTTACAAGGGGATATTGTAAACTTTGTTCCACCTAGTGGTTCATACTTCTCAAAAAGTAACCGTGTAAATAGAGATAGTGGAGAGTTCATCTATGCTGGATCAAATTATCCATACAAAACAACCATAGATATTAACACAAGTGACTGGCTAATCTACGATAAATATAATAACAGTGCTGACACAAACTACTTTGAACTAGAGTTTTATCAGACAGGGTCATGGAACAATAGTAATAGTGGAGCCAAAGTTGACTCTGATGCAGCAACCAATACCAACAGGAGAATAATGTGGTAAGAAGTGCCTTTACTCTGATTGAGTTAATCTTTGCTATTGTCATCATCAGTATTGTTTTCCTATCTCTTCCATCCATGACACAGTCAACACAGAGTGCCAGTGAAGGCTCGCTAGCACAAGAGGCAATATTTGTCGCCTCTTCTAAAATTGCACAAGTGCTAACATTTCACTGGGATGAAAACTCTGTAGATGACACAGTAGCACTCTCAACTGCAAAAATTGTTGAAGTAGCCGCAGGAAACAGTGCTTACAATAGAATTGGTACTACGACATTTAGAGCAGGCAGTATGCAACAGGACCGTCATAGAAAGTTTCACGATAACAGCATAGCCACTAGAGCCATTCAAGGCTTAGGTGTTGATACAGCTGCAGCAGATACACTTGATATAGATGATGAAGTAACAACTAATCTTTCACTTAACAATGCTGGAATAGGTAGCTTAAGTTATAAACAGAACTACACTATGGATGTTGCAGTTGGATATATTAGCGATGCAACAGCACCAGCCAATGGCATGAATTTTAATTTTTCAGATTCAATTTCAAGTACTGCAAGTAATTTAAAAATTGTACAGCTTAGTATTAATAGACAACTCAGCGATTCTAGCTGGGAGTTAGTTACAAGACTTAGAGCTTATAGTGCCAATATTGGTGAAGTTGATTACCAGTCAAGGATTTACTGATGGTATTAAAAATTAAAACTTTAAGTAAAAAAGCTTTTACTCTTCTTGAGATGATTATTGTTATGGTGGTGCTTGGAATTATGGCTAGTTTTGGAGTTGAAGTTTTAGTTAACAGTTATGAAAACTATATATTTACCTCTGTTAACAATCGACTTCAATCACACAGTGAATCTGCTGTAGAGCAGATAGCCAATCGTCTGCAGTATCGTATTAAAGATTCTGTTATTAAAAGAGATTCTAGTGGATTTTATCCAATTGCAAGTTCCAATAGTGCTAATATCATAGAGTGGGTCGGAGTAGATAGAGAAGGTTGGCTCGGCAACACTTTACCATTGTGGAGCGGTTTTATAGATTTAGATGCCAGAGAAGATGCTGCAAATCTATATACAACTGACGCAAGTAATACACTGCTTATCTCACCAAATAGCAATACAGCTGCTCTCTCAACACAAATTCAAAATATTTCTCCAACAACTACAGACTTAAGCAATGCAGCACTCTATTTTATTGGCAGCAGCACTCATGTAAACAATAGCTATGGTTGGGGTGGTGCAGCAAATGACATGCACGCTATTAGTAGTGCAACGGCAAATGAGTTTACAGGTAACTTTAATAATGTAAAAATATACGAGTATTATCAACTATCGTGGAGCGCTTATGCCATTGTACACGATACAGCAGCTAAGACATTAACCTTACACTATGATTATCAGCCATGGGAGGGAGACAGCTATGCAAATGCCACCAGTGCTCTACTTATGAATAATGTGACGGCATTTAACTTTAGATCTGTTGGTGACATTTTAAAAGTTCAAGTCTGTGTCAGTGAAGATGATTTAACAGCTGAAGGAGAGTATGCGATATGCAAAGAAAAAACAATTTTTTAAAAAAACGCTCCGGATTTGCTATGTTAATGGCAATTTTTGTAATTGTAATCATAGGGACACTGATGGGACTAATGATATCTATGAGTACACAATCACTAAAACGAACTACAAATGTGTACCTAAACGAGCAAGCTGTTCTACTTGCAAAAAGTGCTACTGAGTATGCCATGCTAGCAGTATCTGGATATGATCGTGTAGCAAATAATGGATGCATCAACACTATTAATGCGACTTACCCTAGTGCTGCAAGCCCTGTATTTAATATTAACGTTAATCTTCGTTATATCGGTTTTGGTGCGGCTCCATTCTCTGCAGGATGCAATGATTACATTAGCAATATAAATACCCCTGAATCAAATGGTACTATTTTAATGGATGTCACGGTCACTTCTGACCCTTCGCTCAACATTGGCGAAACCATCCGCTACCACCGCAGAACATTACAAAAACTATGATATAATTGTCACTAATTTAACATAGAAAAGGTGATATTATGAATGTATCATTAGTAGGACGTCACGTTGAGCTGACACAGCCCATTAAAGACCACTTAAACAGTGCCATTGAGACACTTACAAAATACAATTTAGACATTATTTCAGTAAATGGTGTGACATCGTCACAAGAGCGTAAAGGTAAACGTGGATTTAGCGTTGAATTTACCATTAACTTAGCTGCTAAAAACAGTGTTGTCATTAAACAGCGTGATGATGACCTATATGCTGCTATTGACATTGCCATTGACCGTGCTCAAAAAGCACTTCGTCGTCTTCATGACCGTAGTGTTGAACACCATAAAGTTGGCATTAATGAGGTTAAAGGTGAAGTTATTAGCACCAGCGATATTACAGATGCTAGTGAAGCTCAAGAAGATGAGATTATACCTGTAGAACTAGAACTTTATAAGCCAGTTGAAGTCGCTGAAGCACTTGAAAACCTTAAAGACGGCAACAAGCAGTTTGAAGTCTTTGTTGATCCTGATGCTAAAACTCGTGTGTTATTCAAACGCAATGATGGACGATTCGGGCTATATTAGGCCCTGATGTAAAAGATGCCTTTTGACATCTTTTACAACCTCTTCATCCTCAGCAATATCTACCCACTTAAACTGATTACCACTCTGATTTTTTCCAATTAATAGATCTCCGCTTTTACGATACTTTAGGTCTAAAGCTGCAATGTCAAAACCATTAGTTGTCTTAGAAAACTCACTTAAACGCTCACTCTCATCTTTGTAGCTAAAGAGATAACAGTAGCCTTGTAGGCCTGTTCTACTTACTCGTCCTCGTAACTGATGCAGTGTGGAGAGCCCCAAGCGCTCTGCACCAACAATAATAACGGTAGTAAGTTTAGGCAGAGAGATACCTACCTCTACAACCGTCGTTGCAAGTAAAATAGTTCCCTTCTCTCTAAAATTAAGAAGAACCTCTTCTTTATTTTTATCTTTGCCATAGGTGACATAGACATCATCAAATCTCTCTTGCCAAAACCCTCTCGCTTCATCAATGCTCTGATACTCTATAACGTCACTCTGTTCAACTAATGGGTAAACTATAAGCACCTGATGCTTAAGCTCTATTTCACTCTTAATATGTTCCAAAAGTGCAGGAAAATCTCTTTTGGAGATACTCCTTGTCTCAATGTTTTTCTTAAAAGGAGTTTGAGTAATTAGTGAAACATCTACCTGTGCTGAATCGATCATGGCTTGAGTTCTAGGAATAGGAGTAGCTGAAAACTGTAAGAAATGTGGACGTTTCTCACCCACAGAAACTAATTTTTCAAGCAGATTTCTCTGTGCCGTTCCAAAACGGTGCTGCTCATCCACCATAATTAGAGCCGCTTGAGGAAGTTCTCTATATAAAAGAGCATGGGTTCCAATAATGAAATCATACTTCTGTAAAGATTGATTTTTCTTACTTTTATTTGTTACTAAATTTACATGTAAATTGGGTAAAAATTTCTGCGCTTCTTCAAATAGCTGTTGCGCCAAAATAGTAGTTGGTGCCATTAATATACAGCGATACGGTTGGGCTATGATGACAGAGGCTAAAATAACCATAGTTTTACCAGAACCCACATCACCAACTACCATACGGCGTGCGGCATGGTTGCTGCTTAGATCATTGGCAATAGCTTCAATGCTTTTAATTTGATCTGGAGTAAGTTTAAACGGGAGTGTTTGACTCCATGATTTCCAGCTGTTTTTACATGTAAAAAGAGGTTTAAAATATTTTCGCTTCTTAATGAGTGAGCTCATATATTCATATAACTCTGTAAACTTTAAAGCATAGAGCTGCTTTTTTAAAAACTCTTTGCCACTTAGCTCATTTGGAAAGTGAATAGCCATAAGATTATCTACAACTTCAGCAGGCAGACCCTCGGCAGTTAGATTTACATGTAAAATATACTTTTTCACCAATCGCTGCATAACATCATTACGAAGTGGAGTTTTATATTTGGGTGTTATTGATCCAATTTTAGTCACTTTCAATGGATGGCTCGTCTGTGCATGTCCACTGTTGAAATCTATTTTTCCATAAATATAGTAGCGTTCATCAACACTAAACTGTCCCATCATATAAGGCTTTGGTGAGAAGAACAGCAGTTCAACTTTAAACTCCAAATTATGACAAAAAGCGGTGATTTTTAAAAGGCGTGGAGTTTTTGAGATATGCTCAATAGTTACATCCAAAATTTGGGAGCGCTCGTTCTTTACCTCTGTGTAGAGTCTGTAATCTTCATATGATGCAGGAGCATAAAGTGCTAAACTACTTACTGAGTCAATACCAAGCCGTTTAAACTTCTCTTGGTCTTGCTCCTGAATTAACATGATTCTATTTTGCAGTTACTATCGCAAAGCTAAGTTTTGTAATCTCGCTATGAGACTTAATAAACTCATTGAGTGTTTTTAAATCTAGTAACTCAATTTTTTCTAACTCTTTTTGAGATGCGCCAATCTCTTGACCTTTGTAGTACTCCATAAAAGTACGTGAAAGGCGTTGTGAAAGTGTCTCAACTCGAAGTGGCTCTGAGCCCAACAAAAACTTTTTAGCTTGATCTAACTCCTCTTGAGTCACACCCTCTTTTACAAAAGTTTCTACCACCTCTTTAACCGTCTCTTGAGCCTCTTTCATTGACTCAAGTTTTGTCTGAAGATATCCCATCATGTAGTTTGAAGATGCGGCAATATTAATTCGTGCATAAGCAGAGTAAGCCAATCCACGTTTCACACGAATCTCTTCCATTAGACGACTTCCAAAACCACCCGTACCTAAAATAAATGTTGCTACCCGTGCTTTATAGTACTCTGGTGAATCTACATGTAAGTGGTAAGGTGATCCAAAATAGACATAGGCTTGTTCTGTCTTTTTAATGATAATCTCATCGCTAGTTTTCTTAGAAACTTCATAATGCTCTACCTCGTCACTTTTACCTACTTCAAGAGTTTCTAACATAGCAATAAGCTCTTTTTCAACCTCGTCTAATGCTAGGTCACCACCTACTACAACAATAGCTCGCGAGAGCACAATATGCTCTTTTAAAAACTGTTGTACATCTTTGAGTGAGCTATTTTTTACACTCTCTATAGTTCCTGATGTGGGATTTTGTAGAGGGGTATCTTTAAATAATAGACTCTTAAGTGCTACATTAGCGATGTAATCAAAGTCATTCTCTTTACGAGTGAGTCCGCCAATTGTAATGGTTTTAACTTTATCTAAACTCTCATTTGTAAGATTTGGTGATGTAAGCAATCCTTGAAGAAGCTCAAGAGCGTTACTAAACTCCTCTTTTAAAGAACTAAGCTCAAAGACAAAGGTCTCTGTCCCTGTATGCGCACTTAAAGCAATTGCTTTAGAGTCAAGCGCTTCAGCAAATTCAACACTGCCTAACTCTTTTGTTCCCTCATTCATCATCTTAGCACTCATCTTTGCTAGACCAATACTCTTGCCATCTTCTATACTGCCGCTATTTTTAAATACTAACTGCAGTGATGCAATAGGAAGACGTGAATCTTCTTCAAAAATTACGGGAACTTTAACACCTTTAACCTCAATACTATCTATTACTGCTGCCATTAAAACCTGTCCAAAAAATAAAATTGTTACTACTAATTTAAATGCTCTCATCCAAGCATCTCCAATGTCTCATACGCTGTATTACGAATTGCCGGTGTCTCACCAATGTCACTAATAAGTCGCGACAACTCCTCTTTAGCCATCTTAAAACTCGCCCCTGCACTACTGACTACATTCTCTTCCATCATCGTTGATCCCAAATCATTTGCTCCAAAATGAAGTGCCATCTGCCCAACATAAGGACCTTGTGTCACCCAAGAACTCTGAATGTTTGGTACG
>JAYEKO010000081.1:0-8151 GCA_034661055.1 Campylobacterota bacterium | reverse complement strand
TTCAGCTTTGGGGTGAAGAGACACAGCAACTGTTGCAAGATAAAAAGATTGCTATCATAGGATGTGGAGGACTTGGAAGTTCACTCTCCTATGCTCTTGGAGCTTCAGGAATTGGTGAAATACATGTAATTGACTTTGATGAAGTAAGTATCCATAACATTCATCGTCAAATTGCTTTTGTTGTAGGCGATGAAGGGAAAAATAAAGCAGATATAAATGCTCAAAATATTAGATTACGATGCCCTTACACTAAGGTAATAGCACATGAATGTGATTTTGAGACTTTTGCAAAAAAAGAGATTGAAGTTGATCTAATTATAGATGCAACCGATAATCTACCAACACGTGGAACTATTAATGAATACGCAAAAGAGGTGAATACTCCTTGGGTTTACGGCTCTGTTGAAGCGTTTAATGGTCAGGTCTGTTTTTTTGATGAGGCTTCATTTAATGATGTCTTTAAAATAACGCAACAGACCCCTGCAGGAATTGCTGCACCTATTGTCATGCATATTGCATCACTTCAGGCTAATTTGGCACTACGATATTTAGCAGGACTTAGTGTTAAAAAGGACTTTTTATACTATCTGTTTTTTAATGATGAAGGGGAGTTGGTAACCCAAAAATTTGGATTACCTAAGGCTTAAAGTTTAGAGATATATTCTGCTAATGCTTCAATATTACTTTGACTAAATGATGATACTTGAGATGCCATTAGCCCTTTCATTGCACCGCCATAACTTCCATCTTTGTAACCGGTAAGCGCTGTAAGAGTTTTGGAAGTTTCCCAGCCTTTAATGACTTGAGATTTTCCTAAAGCAGCTTTTTCGCCACTTGTTCCATGACATCCGCCGCATTTACGTTTGAATGCTCCTGCGACATCAAATGATGCTTCTACTACAGGCGTAGCTTCAGCCACAGGTTCTGTTTTAGCGACAACAACAGGTGCCACTTCTTTAATTATTTTAGGACTCTTTTCCTTGAGCTCTTGTGTAGAGCTGCTCTTGGTGCTATTGTGTTCAGATGTACATCCTAGTAGTAAGAGTACTGCTATGAGTGAGACGGTGTATTTCATTGTAAGCCTTTGTAGAATTAAAGAAAAAAGTATATCATGAAAAGACTCATTATTTGTAAAGATTAGCTATAATGTAAGAAATATAAATAATGGGCACCTCTAAAAACCCTAAATAGCCTCAAAGGAAAAAAGAGACGTAAAATTTTGTGCAAGGTTATGTCTCTTTTTTTTCTTCCGTAGGGCATTACAGAGAAACACATACTCTACGTTAGCCATTGACGCCATAGCTACGGCTATGACTTACAATGTCTGCCTTGATTATGAATTTCTCTGTAAGGCTGAGGCTGTTTAGGGTTATTAGAGGTGCCCTAATAAAAGATACCATGAAATTTGAACCTTACCCATTTGAGAAGTTGACGAATTTACTTAGTGATATACACCCAAGTAGTTCATATGAACCGATGACACTTACTATTGGTGAACCACAGTTTGAGACACCTGAGCTTATTCAAAAAGCACTGAAAGAGAGTAGTGCACAACTAAAAAAATATCCAAAGACTGCTGGTGAAGTCTCTTTAAAGAACTCTATGCGCTCTTTTATTAAGAGACGTTTTAATGTAGAACTACAAGAGCAGGAGTTAATTCCAACCTTTGGCACTAGAGAAGTTCTTTTTAACTTTCCTCAGTTTTTACTTTTTGATGTAGAGACGCCTATAATGGCATTTACTAACCCGTTTTACCAAATATATGAGGGTGCAGCTATTGCATCACGTGCAACGATGCACTTTTTAAATTTAGATGCAAGCAATAGTTATAAACCAGAGATAGATGAACTACTTCTTTCTACATGTAATTTGGTGATTTTAAACTTTCCAAATAATCCTACCGCTTCAACGCTCAGTGTTGAAGAGTTGGGTGAATGGGTAAAGTTGGCACTAAAATATGATTTTGTTTTAATGAATGATGAGTGCTACAGTGAAATCTACACAGATACTCCACCTCCATCACTTCTTGAAGCGTCAAAGCTTGTGGGTAATGATAATTTCAAAAATATTGTTGTCATTAACTCTATTTCAAAACGTTCGTCTGCACCAGGATTGCGTTCTGGTTTTATTGCCGGAGATGCACTGAATTTACAGAGGTACTTAGGATATAGGACCTATGTAGGATGCGCCTCGCCACTGCCACTTCAAACAGCAGCAGCAGCAGCGTGGAGTGATGAAACCCATGTAGAAGTATCCCGTATGATTTATAGACATAACTTTAAAATTGCACAGGAAATCCTTGGAGTTTCAATTCCTGATGCAACATTTTACATCTGGTTAAAAGTGGATGATGCGATTGCCTTTACGCAGAGACTTTACAGAGAATATAACCTAAAAGTACTTCCTGGTGAGTACTTAGCGCGTAGTGATGAAGCAGGTAATAATCCGGGCAAAGGTTATATTCGTATTGCCCTAGTTGAAAATGAAGAGCGTACTAGAGATGCATTAATGAGAATTAAGGAAGCACTAAATTGAGTGAGCAGTTAAAAGATAAAATTTTTAAAGCACAGAGTGAGGGTGATATTGCATCACTTTTTATGTTAGAGAAAGAGGCTCATGAGAGTTTTGATGAAGAGATGCTGCACGCATATTATGCCAATATCTTGGATTTAGCACTTGAGCGTTTAACTGATGCTTTAGAGGGTCCACGCAAGATGGATTTTGATGATGTACAGGACTTTGCAACTATTCGTGCGCTGTATGAGTATGCAATTGAGCACTACAGTTCAGAGAAACTCAATGATGCTAGTGCTCTTTTTGAAGTACTTTCAGGCATTAGCAATAGTACTGAATTTTCAAATGCTATGAAAATACATGTAAAAGCAATAAACGAGGCTATATCTTTAGATGACTTTATAGAAAAAATCGCTGATGTAGATGCTACAGAGGCGAGCGGAACATTTTATCTTAGTAAATTTCAAGAGGCAGTGTAGATGAAGTACCACTTTATAGGCGTTGGTGGTATTGGTATATCAGGACTTGCAAAATATATGCACTATCGTGGACATAAGGTGAGTGGTTCAGATATTAAAGAGTCTGTTATTACCAAAAAGTTGGAAGATGAAGGTATTCACGTAACCATTCCTCAGCAGGCTTGTAATATTAAAGATCAAGAGTGTGTGATTCATTCTGCTATTATTAAACAGAATAATCCTGAAGTGATTGAGGCTAAAGCCAAGGGAATTAAGGTGATTCCTAGACGTGAAGCACTATTGGAGATTTTACATGACTCTAAGGTCTATGCTGTAGCAGGAGCTCATGGTAAAAGTACTACGTCAGCTATGCTCTCTTCAATTATGCACGGTTCAGCAATTATTGGTGCAGAGGCAAAAGAGTTTGGCTCCAATGTACGCTATTGCGATGAGAGCGATGTCTTGATTTTTGAAGCAGATGAGAGCGATGGTAGTTTTTTAAACTCTAACCCTTATTGTGCCATCGTAACCAATGCTGAACCAGAACATATGGAATATTATAACTATGATGAAGCTCTCTTTTACGGCTCATACCGTGAATTTATTCACAAAGCACCTTGTCGTGTTATTAATGCAGAAGATCCTTTTTTGGCAACGATTGAGTTTGAAGCTACTCGTCTTTATCCAAGTAGAGATATTAAAAATATAGAGTATATTTTGCGTGATGATGAGCCATATACCCGTTTTGAGCTTTTGGAGCTGGGATGTTTTGAAGTGTGGGGGTTTGGTGAACATATTGCACTCGATGCTGCTTTAGCAGTTTTGACTGCACTTAAAAGCATGAATGTTGATGATATTCGCCGTAATATTTTAAACTACAAAGGAATCAAGAAGCGTTTTGATATTGTAGGCAGAGGGGATAACGGTACTATTATTGATGATTATGGACACCATCCAACAGAGATTAAAGCAACACTTGATTCAATTAAGAGTTATGCTAAACTTAAAAATATAGATAAAATCACAGCAATTTGGCAACCGCATAAATATTCACGAACACTAGATAATATGCAAGCTTTTGTGGAGTGTTTCGAGGGTGTTGATGAGCTTCTAATTCTGCCAGTTTGGGCAGCTAGTGAGGAGCCAAGAGTGATTGATTTTGCTAAAGAGTTTGCACGCTATAAACTTAAGATGATCGATAAAGTGTGTCGTGATGGCATAGGGTTCACACTTATTAGTAATGATGAAAAAATAGGTACATTAAATCAAGGTCTTATTGTAGGTTTTGGTGCTGGCGATATTACCTATCAGATACGAGGTGAGATATGAGTTATATATTAGGTATTGTTGTTGTTGGGCTGTTTTTTGTAATTTTACACTATTTTACTGAATTAAATCATACTCAAAAAATTGGAGTAACACTCTTTTTTGTTCTTATTTTTGGTGGAGCAATATACTACAACAGCTTTCAAAATAAGACAAGAGAACATATTACCAGCATAGCTCTAAAGTTTCAACAAAATAAGAAAATTACATGTAATGGTATTGATGTAAATCAGAGTGATTACACGACGAGTATCGGTACATTTACATTTATTGGAAAAGAGAACACTAAGCATGCGGGACAGATGTTTAGTTTTGATGAATGTCAGTAGATAAAGGTGCACAACATTTTGATAAGCTGGTTGAGCAGCTTGACTTAACTGAGCATATTGCATCACTTCACTCCTTTTTTTCCAGAGACCAGAGCCTCTTTTTAGAAGGAGATCAAGAGCGTCATTATCGTTATGTCACTGCTTTGGATAAACTGGTTTTTAAAGCACCTCCTCACATTTCATTTTTTACTATAACTCTTGCGCACCTTCAAAAACAGGGTGTTTTAAGCTTTGAGCAGATATTTGAAGTTATTAAGCTAGTGCGTTATTTTCGTTATATGAAAAATATAGATGATGATGGAATTATCTATCAGTGGATGGAGAAGATTGTCATTCCTGAAGCTTTACAAGAGATAGAAAAGTATTTTTCTCATGATGGCGTCTTTGATGAACGACTTGATGAAGACCTCTATCTACTTTCTGAGCGTATTAAGTCACATAAAAATGACATCTCCTCTTCAATGAAACGGATGCTCTACTCATCTAAAATAAGCTCGTATCTTGTAGATACTCAAATTCATTACTTAAATGATGAAGAGTGTCTTTTAGTGCGTGGTGGGTTTAGCCATGTTCTTAAAGGTGCCGTTATTGGACGTACAGGTGCCGGTTTTTTCTATGTCTCACCTGATGCCATTATGAAACATAAAGATAAGATTCGTGCACTGACTCAAGAAAAAGATGCTATTTTTTACATGTATGCTAAAAAGTTTTCTCTTATTATGCGTGACTTGCGTCCTTTTATTGGCTTTATTGACAAAGAATTTAATCGGTTTGATCATTATCAGGCACGGGTTCATTTTGCAATGGCTTCCTCTTTAAATATTTTAAAAGCTACTAAAGATAATACTATTACCTTGCGAGGTTTTAAGCATCCTGCCCTGCATAAACCAAAGAGTGTAGATGTCGATTTTTCTGGTAAAGTCTTGATGATTACCGGGGTTAATGCTGGTGGTAAGACTATGCTTTTAAAGTCTATTTTAAGCGCAACACTGATGGCCAAATATCTTATTCCAATGACAATAGACAGACATAAATCTTCTATTGGAACATTTAAACGTCTGGATGCAGTTATTGATGACCCTCAAAATGTAAGTAATGATATCTCAACATTTGCAGGAAGAATGTTGCATTTCTCAAAACTTTTTGAGCATAAATCAGCACTTATTGGTGTGGATGAGATTGAACTAGGAACTGATAGTGATGAAGCGGCAGCACTCTTTAAAGTAATTTTAGATGATCTTATTGCCCGTGGTCAAAAAATTATTGTCACAACACACCATAAACGACTCGCTTCACTCATGGCAGATCGTGATGATGTAGAGTTGATGGCAGCTATTTATGATGAAGATAGACGTCTTCCAACGTATGAGTTTTTGCATGGCATTATTGGTAAGAGTTATGCATTTGAAACAGCGCAGCGTTACGGCATTAAAGGTGGTATTGTTGAACGTGCAAAAGCTGTTTATGGTGATAACCACGAAAAGTTAAATCAGCTCATTGAGAGAGGCTCAGAGTTAGAGCGCTCTTTAAAGAAAAAACATGCTAACTTAGATAGTAAGCTTGAAGAGGTGCGAGAACGAGAGATTAATCTAAAAGAACAGCAAGAGCATTATAATAATGAGTTAGTGCGTGAACGTAGAGAGCTACAAAACATCTATAATGAGGCCATTAAAGAGGCTCGTGATGCTGCAAAACTAAATGACCCTGCAGCTATTCACCGTCAGATGAACAAAGCAAAAAATAGGCTTCCAGAGCAGAAAAAAGAAGTGAATATTGCTGCTTATGAGTTTAAAGTAGGCGATGCTGTTAAGTACCGTAAACAGCAGGGTAAAATTGTCTCATTAAAATCAAAAGATGCCATGGTTGAGATTGAGGGGATGCGTGTTCGTGTAAAATTACGAGATCTTAAACTAAGCATTGCTCCTAAAAAACGTCCTAAAGTCGAGGTTAGAAATGATGCTCCTAAACGTTCAGGACTAAAGTTGGACCTCCATGGTTTACGGGCTGAAGAGGCAGTTGAGCGGTTGGATGTCTTTATTTCTGATGCTTTGATTCAAGGCTGGGATGAAGTGATTGTCTATCACGGTATCGGGACAGGAAAACTCTCTTATGCTGTAAAAAACTTCTTAGCACAGCATCCTAGTGTAAAAGGCTTTAATGATGCACCACCGCAGTATGGTGGTTTTGGTGCTAAAATTGTGGTATTATAGCGTCAGAATGACACAGAGGTAGTAGTATGCAACAGTTTCACTCCCTAGTAGATTATGCTAAAGATTTTTCATTGCTCTATGTTGAGGATGATTTGATGCTACAGCAGGAGACAAAAACAATTTTGGAGCGGATTTTTAAGAAAATAGATACCGCTTCAGATGGAGAAGAGGCGCTAGAGTTATTTAAAAGTAATCACTATGATCTTATTATCACTGATATTGAGATGCCACGTCTTAATGGTCTTGAGATGAGTAAAGAGATTAAGAAACTTAATAGTGAAATTCCTATTGTTATTGTCTCAGCATACTCTAACACCTCATATTTTCTTGAAGCCATTGAGATAGGAATTAATTACTACATTCTAAAACCTATGGATATTACAAAGTTAATTGACACTCTGTATGATATCGCAAAGTTGATTCATGAAAGAGTGTTAGCCGAAGAGTACCGAAAAGTTGAATTTGCAAAAAAAGTTAATAGTGCCAATGTAAAACTACTTGATGAGTTAATTAAGATCTCTCCCAATCCAGTGGTAGTTCTTAAAGAGAGTGGTATTGCATTCATTAATGATGCTTTTAGAGCGCTCTTTACATCAGAAGAGCTACAGCAGCTTTTAAACAGTGAAATACTGCTACACAATTTGTTAAACCAGAAAATATCAGTAGATGATGTGATGAAAGATAGCAGTGGTTTTATTGACCATTTTGATCTTCACTTTAACTCTAAAGAGGGCGAGCATAGTAAGATATCCCTCAAGACTGCTTATGGTAGAAAAATCTTTTTACTTATTAAAAGTACGCTTGAACTCTCTGGAGAGAACAATTACATATATACGTTTAATGACATTACAATTGTTGAATATCAAAAAGTGCAGCTAAGTAACTATAGCAACTATATGTCAGAGTTGACCTATAGTAAATACTGCCTTAATGAGCAAGAGAGTAGCCACGATATTATTAACAAGGTGGTGTTTTAAGGCTTTATGGTCGAGCACCTAGTTTACAGAACTTTTATGACACTACCCCTGTTTCTCCTCTTATGATTTGTTGTACATACTTACTATATCCCAATTTTATTTTTACCACTACTCTTAGCTATGTATAGTTTTTCATCTGCTCTTTTTAATAAGGTTTCTATATCTTCTGCTTGAGTATATTGTGATAATCCTATACTTATAGTAAAGGTTATATTATCTGTTGTTCTGTTTTTTTCAACAATATTTCTTATTTTTTCTAACAATATATTTGCTTGTTTTATATCTGTATGTGGTAATAATATTACAAACTCTTCCCCTCCAAATCTTACCAATACGT
>JAYEKO010000080.1:0-8201 GCA_034661055.1 Campylobacterota bacterium | reverse complement strand
TGATTTTAGAAAATATTTCCTCTTGGCATTTAAAACAGAACAGCATAAGTAATTTAAAATTCAATTAAAGTTGTATTTTAAATTAAGTTTAGCTATAATTTTCTAAAATACAAATATTTTAATATTATAGGACTACTTATGATAAAAGGTAAAAAAGTTAAAGCAACAGAAGAACCATCATTTGATGATGCATTAACAACAGAGTCCATAGGGCTATTTATCAAAGCTAGATGAACACAACAAGGGCTTAGTACTAAAGATGCTGCTATGCTTTGTGGAGTATCTGCAAACACTATCAATGCTATTGAAAATGGCAAAGAGGGTATGCGAGTATCTTCGGTTCTTAGTATCATGAAAGCACTTGGTATAAAACTTCAAATAGCTCCTTGGAATAAATAATGAGTGAGAATAGATTACAAATCACTATGTCAGATAGACTTGTAGCATCTATATGGGTTGACAGAGATGATGAGACTTATAAATTTCAATATTGTGATGATTGGATAAAAAATGGTTTTGCAGTTTCTCCACATCTAAAACTAGAAGAGAGTTCAAAATCAGGAGTTGTGAGACGCTTCTTAGAAAACCTTATTCCTGAGGGAACTTTTTTGTATGAAATTGGCAAAGAAGATTAATCTTAGTGTTGCAGAAGTCGAACTCTATAGGTTTGAAGAACATCCAGTTTTAATGGTAAAACGGTTTGATAGAATTTATAGAGAAAGTAGGGTAGAACGTTTACATGTAATAGATGGCTGTCAGATGCTAGATTTATCATCTAGTCATAAATATGAGAGAAATTTTGGATCCGGACGAGATGTAAAAGATATACGAGAAGGTGCAAGCTTTTCAAAGCTTTTTAAATCTGCAGATATATGTGAAGTGCCAGCTCGTGCTAAGCTAGAGGTGCTTAATTGGAGTCTGTTTAATCTTATTATTGGAAACTCCGATGCACATGGTAAGAATTTCTCATTTTTTGTAGATAAGAGTGGAATAAGACCAACACCATTTTATGACATGCTCTGTATATTAGCTCATGAAAATGTAGAACATGACCTTGCTATGGCTTATGGAGACGAATTTAGTCCTAATGAAGTAAAAGCGTATCAACTAAGAGAGTTTGCAGATGATATAGGTGTGAACTATAAACTTGTGTCTCAAACTATGTAAAAAATATCTCTGTCTATTATCACAGCTCTAGAAAATGATATTATAGAGAATAATAGGTGCTACGAAATAGAAAAAGAGTTTATTGATATGCTGAAGGGAATAATACTGCAAAGAGCTATGACATTTAAAGAGATTGCTGCAGATATGAATAAAGTAACGTACAAATAAGAGAAAATACTTTATTTCAAGGTGGTACCAGTACCCGGATTCGAACCGGGACGCCGTGAAGCATCGGATTTTGAATCCGACGTGTCTACCAATTTCACCATACTGGCACATGATGTGGAGTGAAATAATAGTCACTTTATTCTTAAAATACATGTAAATTGAATTTACATGTATTTTTGTTTACTTTTATTGCCGATATAGGTGTATGATGAATAAAGGGTGGAACTTATATTGCTTTATTTAATTAATAATGTATGTGGAGGTGTTTTGTGAGAATTACAAATGGTATGTATTACAAAAATATTGATGTTAATAGCAGTCGAATCAACCAGAATTTGTTCGATGTTAACAAGCAGATAGCTTCAGGTAGAAAAATTCAATATGCTCATGATGATGTTGAGGTTTTTGCTAAGACACTGCACTTAGATGACGAGGTAACTACACTTGATCAGGTTAAAAAAAGTAGCGTTAATGGCTTAAAGTTTAGTACACAGACAGATAC
Source organism: Campylobacterota bacterium (assembly GCA_034661055.1). Taxonomy (GTDB): domain Bacteria; phylum Campylobacterota; class Campylobacteria; order Campylobacterales; family Sulfurimonadaceae; genus QNZR01. Next base: position 6,364 of record JAYEKO010000080.1, on the reverse strand, counting down.
GGTCATTAATGAATTTACTTCAACTTTAGACTCAATTAATGTTAAGCTAATAACCGCTGCAAATGAGATTCACTCACCAGATAGTATGGAAGCGTTGGCAAAAGAGTTAAGAGCTTTAGAAAAACACCTAATTAGTTTAGCAAATACATCGATTAATGGTCAGTATCTTTTCTCAGGTAGTAAGACTTCAACAGAGCCTATTGATGCTGATGGAATCTATCATGGAAATGATGGGGAGCTAAAATCATTTTTAGGTTCAGGACTTGAACAGAAATATAATATTTCAGGTGCAGACCTATTTTTAGGTGAAGAGAGTACTGCCAAACGAAAAATTACTTTAAATGTACAGCAGTTAAATCAGACAAAACTCCACCCAAATGACATGACCAATGCAACGACTGCAACATCTTTAGAAGAGTTCATAACCAAAGACAATTCCATTAGAGACTTAATGGGAGATGATGATGATACAGCTAGTAGCGACCTGAAACACCATTTCTATATTCGTGGCACGAATCATGATGGAGTTGCATTTAAAGATACAGTCTCAATGCAAGATAGTGAGAAAGTAGATGAGTTACTAGTACGTATTGGTGAGGCTTTTGGAAATACTGCTTCAGCTCAGTTGGTAGATGTGAACTTGACTCCTAAAGGTCAAATTGAGATTACAGACAGACGTCCCGGTTCAAGTAAACTTGACTTTCATATGGTTGCAAACACTGACTCTACTGGCGCAGCTACAGATTTAGACAGTTTAAATAGTAATGGGACTTATGTTAAATCGTTTATGAAAAGTGACTTTACACAGTTTGTCTCAACTGTAGGTCAAATACAGAATCCCTTTTCAGCAGACAACTTTTCAATTGCAGGTGATTTTCTTGCAGTAGATGGTGCTCAAGCACAGAGTTATACACTCTTAAGCGATGTTTTGCGTTCAGATGTCTCAAGCATTGTCTTTGGTGGTGTTGATTCCAACGGTATTGGTGTTGCATCTAGTTTTGATGTGCTAGCAACATCTACAATGCAAGACCTAGTGAACGCTATTGATGGTGCCTATGATGCGAATGTCTCTGGTGTTGGTGGTGGTGATCTCGACTTTTCAATTCAAGATGGAAATATAGTTTTTGATCGTCAAAATGGATTTGCAGCGGCCATTGATATTCAACTACAAGCTAATGATGCAGCTGGTGGTGCAGGAAATGTTGTCAATGGCCTTGCAGGTAACGCATCAGTTGCTTATGATGAGTCAGCATTAACTAAAGATGGAAATACCATTAGTGGTAATGTCTCACAAATTGTTAAAGTTACTAATGAATATGCAACATCATCTACTAAGCTTATTGATGTTGCAACTACAGATACTTTAGATAATAAGCATTTAAGTTTATCGGGCATTAACATAAATGGTACTGCTTTTAATGCTACAGTTGACTTAGATAGTGCAGGTTCAACATTCTCACTTGATGGTGGCGTTACTAATTACTCTATTTTTAATATGAGTACTCCTAGGTCGGAGGTTGCTGCAGATGAGATGACTTATCAGCAGTTAAATGATGTCATTAATATGATCGTAACTAATAATCTTCCAGCTACAAATGATACTACTGGCTACGATAATGCGATTGTAGCTTCTGATGTTTTAGGAAATACCTCTTTAGATTTTAAAGGTCGTATCTCATTTAAAGAGCTAAACGAGACCGATACTTTAGCTAGACTATCTGTTTCAGATGTCGATGCTAGCAATATGTCCGCTGCTTTAGTTCAGCAAGTGGAAAATACAGTACTTAGTGCAAACTTGGTTGCTGGGGACACTATTTCTGTAACGATTAATGGTAACTCTTACTCTAGAGTATTTGGAGTGGATCATGATACGACAATGACCAATTTCGCTAACGATATTAGTGCTGAGGCTGGTGTTACGGCAGCATATGATGCTCTAACAAATAGTATTAGTGCTGTTGCTGATGTAGCAGGTACAGGGTTTACTTTAAGTAGTGATTATGCAGTCACTTCTACCCTTGCTGGTACAGCTGTAGCTGGACCTGGTGTGGATGTTTCAAATGGAACTGGAACAAATCCATCTGTGTTGAGCTTACAGTCCAATAATGCTCTAGTTATTGTTGATGCCAAAACAGATTTTTTTGAACGAATAGATGAAATCATATCTTCTGTTGAAGAGGGAAACAGTTACTCAGACAGCAGAGCGACTGATCCAAGAAATGGTGGTATTCAAAACTCTATTGAGATGATTGAAGATATTAAAAATCATATTACAAAGCAGCATACGGTAAGTGGTGTACAGTCCCAAGTTCTTGAACACTCCATTAATCGTTCAGAGATATTGAAGATAAACACAGAGACCTTGCGTTCTGAAATATTAGATACAGACATTGCAGAGGCATATATGAGGTTAGAGCAGTTAAAGTTAAACCAGCAGGCGATTTACTCTACAGTTTCAAAAATTTCACAACTCTCTCTAGTTAATTACCTCTAATATTTGTCAAAAAACTCTCAACTTGGGAGCTTTTTTGATATACTCTATTATCTTTTTTCAAAGGAAATATCATTTTACGTGATACACTCTTTATTATTGTCATAGGCATTTTACTATACTTGGGAATTGCAACCATTTTAGCTGATGCAGCCCTTATTGGAAGTTTTGGATCTACGGTTGCAACTTTAAATCATCAAATATTTGGTGCCATTTCATATGTATATTTACTGATTCTTATTGCCCCTGTCTATTACTTTTACAGACATGTCGGGTTTAGTAATAGACGAGTAGAGCTCATAGTCTCATATGCTTTACTATTTTTCTCACTGCTAATTTTGCAAGCGATGACAGTAGAAGAGGAGCTTAGAGGAAGTTTTGGTGGTAGTTTTGTTGATATGCTCTCACCTTATATTGGACTTTTTGGAGTATGGGTCTTTTGGCTAATGTCACTTTCACTCTCTATCATTATAATTATTGACAAAGGTATTGAAGAGCTGCTTAAGCCTATTAAAGCTTTTATTCTAAATAAAGACGAGACCATAAACATTCAAGAAGAGGCTAAGGCTGCTAAGAGTGAACATTCCACTGCTGCAAAAAAAATAGCAAAGTCCAAGAGAGAGGCAGTAGAAAAGCCTATAGAAAAAGAGGATGATCAAAAAGTAGATGAGTCAAATGAAATAGAGCCTACTGAAGATTTACATGTAGAAAAAGAGACAATTGTGTCACTAGCTAAAAAAGTAAAAGATTCTAAACATGCTGTAGTTGTGGATGAGCTTGAAGAGAATAAAAAGCTTTTAGATCAAATAGACAAAGGAAAAAGTGAGAAGCCTAAAAACTTCAAGCTTCCAAAATTAGAATTTTTAGAGCAGGCTCCAAAACAGCGAAATGCAATTGATGAGAAAGAGCTTGATGAGAAGATTAAACATCTTATTGAGAAGCTAGCACAGTTTAAGATTGATGGGGATGTGATTCGTACTTATGCAGGGCCTGTAGTCTCAACTTTTGAGTTTAAACCTGCAGCTCATGTTAAGGTCTCTAAAATATTAAATTTACAAGATGACCTTGCTATGGCACTTAAGGCGGAAACAATCCGTATTCAGGCTCCAATACCCGGTAAGGATGTAGTAGGTATTGAGATTCCAAATAAGAGTGTAGAGACTATCTATTTGCGTGAGATTTTTGAGAGTAAACTGTTTAAAGAAGCTTCATCACCACTTACTATTGCACTTGGTAAAGATATTGTAGGAAAACCTTTTATTACTGACTTAAAAAAACTACCACATCTCCTGATTGCTGGAACCACTGGTAGTGGTAAGAGTGTCGGTATCAACGCTATGATTTTAAGTCTGCTATATAAAAACTCACCCGATCAACTACGACTACTTATGATTGACCCTAAGATGTTGGAATTTTCTATTTATAATGATATTCCTCATCTTCTTACCCCTGTTATTACTAAGTCAAAACAGGCTATTGCAGCACTTAGTAATATGGTGGGTGAGATGGAACGCCGTTACGCTTTAATGAGTGAGAGCCGTACAAAAAATATTGAGAACTATAATGAAAAAATTAAAAAAGAGGGTGGTGAGTCACTGCCGTATATTGTCGTTATTATTGATGAGTTAGCAGATTTGATGATGACAAGTGGTAAAGAGGTAGAGTTCTCCATAGCTAGGCTTGCTCAAATGGCACGAGCAAGTGGAATTCACCTCATTGTTGCCACACAACGACCAAGCGTAGATGTAGTAACTGGCCTTATTAAAGCAAACCTTCCTTCACGCATTAGTTACAAAGTAGGGCAGAAAGTTGACAGTAAAATTATTTTAGATGCTATGGGTGCAGAGTCTCTTTTAGGACGAGGGGACATGCTGTTTACTCCTCCGGGAATGAGTGGGCTAATTCGTCTTCATGCTCCATGGAGTGCTGAAGATGAGATTGATAAAATTGTAGAGTTTATTAAGATTCAGCGTGAGCCACAGTACAACACTCGTTTTTTAAGTGATCCAAATGAAAGTAGTTCCAAATCTGCCGATGGTGATGTGAGCGCAGATGCACTAGACCCAATGTATGAAGCTGCTAAAAATGTTGTCCTTACAGATAAAAAAACTTCAATTAGTTATCTGCAGCGTAAGCTTCAAATTGGTTACAACCGTTCTGCTAATATAGTAGAGCAGTTAGAACAGCGCGGTGTACTTTCTGCTCCAAATGCTAAAGGTAATCGAGAAATAATCCAAGAAATGTAACCTTAATACACATAAATCCAATTAATTTTTGATATGTGTGTAGTTTTGTAACATATTTAATTTCATCAATATTACTTTAGGTATAATCATCTTCGAAAAATTAAATTACATGTAGGAGTCACCATGGCTTTTTTAGAAGATTATAAAGCACATATTGCTGAACGCGAAACTTTAGGCGTTCCACCATTACCACTTTCAGCTGAACAGACAGCGGAAGTAATTGAGCTAATCAAAGCAGATTGTACGGAAGAATTATTAGATTTACTAACAAACCGTGTACCTCCTGGTGTTGATGATGCTGCTTATGTAAAAGCTGCATTTTTAAATGATGTAGCAGCCCAAAATGTAACTGTTGCAGCTATTGCTCCTGAAAAAGCGGTTGCAATGTTAGGAATGATGCTTGGTGGTTACAATGTGAAGCCAATGATTGATGCTCTTTCATCTTCAAATACAGCTGTTGTAGCTGAGGCAGTTGCTTCACTAAAGAAAACTCTTCTTGTTTATGATGCATTTAACGATGTTGAAGAGCTTCACAAAGCTGGAAATGCAGCTGCAACTGAAGTTATGACTTCATGGGCAAATGCTGAGTGGTTTACTGCTAAACCAGCATTAGCTGATGAGATTACTGTTACTGTATATAAAGTTCCAGGTGAAACTAATACAGATGACCTTTCTCCAGCTTCAGAGGCGTTTACACGTTCAGACATTCCACTTCATGCAAATGCACTTCTTGTTAACAAAATGGAAAATCCATTAGAGACAATTGCAGAGCTTAAGAAAAAAGGTCATCCAATCTCTTATGTTGGTGATGTTGTAGGAACTGGTAGTTCTCGTAAATCTGGTGTTAACTCTGTTCAGTGGCACATGGGTGAAGATATCCCAGGTGTACCTAATAAGCGTACTGGTGGTGTTGTTCTTGGTGGAATTATCGCTCCAATTTTCTTTGCAACATGTGAAGATTCAGGTGCGCTTCCATTAGAGCTTGATGTTTCTGGTATGGAAACTGGTGACGTTGTTACTATCTATCCTTACAAAGGTGAGGCTCATAAAGATGGTGCATGTATCTCAACTTTCAAACTAAACCCTAATACTATTACTGATGAAGTACGTGCTGGTGGTCGTATTCCATTGATTATTGGTCGTGGTCTTACTTCTAAAGCTCGTGGTGTTCTTGGTCTTGATGCTTCTGATGCATTTTTAACGGCTGAGCAACCTGCTGATACTGGCAAAGGTTACACGCTTGCGCAAAAAATGGTAGGTAAGGCTTCTGGTATGACTGGTGTTCGTCCAGGTATGTATGTAGAGCCTGAAATGTCAACTGTTGGTTCTCAAGATACTACAGGTCCTATGACTCGTGATGAGATTAAAGAGCTTGCAGCACTAGGTTTCAATGCTGACTTAGTTATGCAATCATTTTGTCATACAGCAGCGTATCCAAAACCATCTGATGTTGTAATGCATCATAATCTTCCTGACTTTATCTCTAACCGTTCTGGTGTAGCTTTACGTCCAGGTGATGGAGTTATCCACTCTTGGTTAAATAGAATGGTTCTTCCAGATACTGTTGGTACTGGTGCGGATTCTCATACTCGTTTCCCTCTTGGTATCTCTTTCCCTGGTGGATCTG
>JAYEKO010000079.1:0-30390 GCA_034661055.1 Campylobacterota bacterium | reverse complement strand
TAAAGATTCGCTTTAGCTCAAGCATCTCATCAATCTCACTAAGCATAACAACTGCGGTATGCTGCTCTAACTCTTCTAAATACCGGTATAATTTAAAGAGTTCACGCTGATCATCAGATGCTTTCTCTCTGTCTAGTGAGTCAAGGTAGTATTTTAGATAGGTCTTTGAACTAAACTCTCCCTTTATCTGTGATTCTGAGAAAAAACGCTTTATAATACGAGATTTTTTTGCTTTTTCCCAAAGCATTTTGTCAAAAATATATGCCTGTGCATCTAAGGTACTCTCAAGAAGCTGCTCATAACTATGTGATGATGCTTTAAAATCTTTAATAAACTGATCTTTATACACCTTACGAAACTCACTTAACATCTCCATATCTTCATGAAGGCGTTCACTTAATGTTGCACACATGTGAACAATATCTACATAGGTACCTTTTAGCACTTTATATTCATCTTCAGCATGTCGCAGTGAGTTTCCTGAGAGCTTCTTCATCTCCTTATGCTTTTTAAGCATCACCTTCTCTAAACTTAATTCATGCTTTCTAAGGACTTGAAGCTCGTCACTTACTTCAGAACATTCCAGCTCTATTTTTATGTAATCCTGCTGTTTCTCTAGAAAAATATTTTCAAAAGCGGTATCTGGAAAACTATTTTTTACTTTAAAGTCATCATACACATCACTCATATGCATAATGTCACCTTTAACTTTCTCTATCTTTGGAGTAATGAAGTTCATATCCATCTCGGTGAGATTGTTAAATGTTGTAAAGATAAAACGGCGCATCAGTAAAAAACTTAACTTACCATAACTTTTTTTATACTCTGACTGCTTTTTTATATACCTATCAATGGTATTAAAATAGTCTGATATACATTTTTTAGCATTCATGCTGAGTTTGATGCTTGATGGACGTTCATAATTGTGCATCAGTTCATCAAATCTATTTCGATATGACAAATCATTTTCAACAACCGCTTCAGGCTTATTAATTGCCCCTAGAACACTGTCTTTAATAGCTGAGACAGAAGAAACCTGTTTCTCTTTCTTAACACAAACCCCAATGGCACTCTTATTACTGATGCTAAACTCTACCTCAAGCCCTACAGATGGTGTCTGTTCATAGTCATCCCAGTCAATTACACCAAAGGGAAACTTTCCCTTTTTTGGTGTAATTATTATGCCATTTCCATCATTAACATTGTAAAAAATTACTTTTCCAGTCTCTTTCATTATATGATTGTACAGTATAATTACTTATGCAAAAGATTAACTGTAAACAGTGTCAGCACTATTTTGTGACTTGGCAGAACAATCAGCCTCATGGATGTAAGGCTTATGGGTTTAAATCTAAACAGATTCCTTCAATTGTTGTTAAGAACAGTAGCGGAAGTCCATGCAGTCTATTTAGTCCTAAATTTAACGCTTCCAGATAAGTTTTTTTCCAAAACCTAAACGATTATTGGTAAACTTCATCTCACCTACTTTAATTTCCCATAGTATTGGATTCATAGCTGCTGCATAAGGAAATCGTTTATAATAGGCTTTTTTATGCAACATATTATCACTTTTACGCATGACTGCTTGACACTGTAAGCCTTGGATAATTCCAATACTTTCAGTCTCTAGTGCAACAGTTACAGATACCTGTGAATTCAACTGGACATTTTTAATATGTTGTGTTTCATAGTCTGATGCAATAACAAATGAGACACGTTCTTTGTCAAAAATATAAAAAGCAGAACAGGCATGAGGCATATTTTTATGTGAAGTAGAGAGTGTTAATAGATGGTGCTCTGAAACAAACTCTTCAATTTTTTCAAGCACAGCATCCATATTAGTCTATTTTTTCTTCTTAGTTGAGGATTTTTTCACTGTTTTACTAACCGCTTTTTTCTTTGGTGCTACTTTTTTAATAGTAGTTTTTTTAACCGCTGTCTTCTTCTTTGGTGCTACTTTTTTCTTTTTAGCAGGACTCTTCTTCACTACTGTTTTTTTACTACTTTTTTTCTTTGGCACCTCTTTTTTAACTGTAGTGAGTTCAGCCTTAAGTGATTTAATTTCTTCTTTTAGTTTCTTAACCTCTTTGCACTGCTTGGTATGGCATTTGAATTGGCTCAGATCTACTAAGATCTCAAAACCTTTTTTTCCTTTTTTAGCATCGAGTATTCCTTTTTTTATCATTCTATAAACAGTACTTTCACTACGACTAATAACCGCTGCATACTCTTTTACACTTACTTTATCCATTTTACTTTCCTTAAAATTTAAACTTTATGTCACCTTTAGTATACCATGTCAAGGTTACAAGTAACTCTCAATTATCTCTGCCATCTCATCCGCTGCATCAGTAGCACCTGACTGAATAAAATGCTCAAAAAACTCATCAATATTCTGTTCAAACGATCCAAAAGAGGTAACATGCTCTTCTTGTTTAGGATTTATTAAGAGTGAATGCTCAAACTCTCTAGCAATTGTAACAATATCGATAACTTTTCCACTTGTGCCAATAGCAACAAATAACTCGCACTGAGCAATTGCATCATAGATCTTTGTATATTCTGGAGCACTCTCACCAAACATTACCACATTGTGGCGAATAGCACTACTCTCACATCGTGGACAGGCATCATATTCATTTTGTGCTGTGTAACCAACATCAAAGACTTCTCCACACGACTCACAACGTAAGTCTGTTAACGTTCCGTGCAGATGAATAACCTCACTACATCCGGCTTTCTCTAAAAGATTATCAACATTTTGCGTTAAGTGAATAATTTGATTTGGATACTTTTTCTCCAAAGCTGCCAAAGTCAGATGCGCTTCATTTGGCTGCTTGTCTTGAAGGTCTTTACGTCTGGCATTATAGAAATTAGTTACAAGTTTTCTATCATTCTCCCAACCTTGTGTTGAACAGACCTTCATCACATCATAGTTTTCCCAAAGTCCATCACTGTCTCGAAATGTACTAATTCCACTCTCTGCACTCAGTCCTGCTCCACTTATTATCATCACTTTTTTCATCGTTTAAAATACCTTTCCAAAGCTTCAGGAGTGTCAATATTGCGTTTTTCTAGCATCATACTGCTGAGTTCATCATGACGCAGCATATCATATATATCAAAATAGCTAGATAGATTATAGTAACTTGTAATAAACTCTTTTAAAAGAAGAAAATTATCTTTTTTAGAGATGTCCATATGACTCTGCTTATAACTCTTAAACTCATTCCAGTCAATTTTTATCACTCATACACCTCACATTAAAATTATTTAAAGCACTCTCAAGTCGTCTTACGGCTTCATCTATTGTTTCAGCTGAAACAGCAAAGTTAAGACGCATATAACCATCACCTTCCTTACCAAAACCAAGACCTGGGCTCAGGCCCAACCTAGCCTTTTTAGTAAAAAAGTGACGCAACTGCTTATTCGTTAAGCCCATTTTATCACACTTCAACCATGCCAAGTATGTTCCTTGTGGAAATTTACATGTAATTAAGTTGTCATGTTTTTTTAATACTTCCTCTAACTTACGCTGATTTATGCTTAAGTGTAGAAGCAGGTCATTTAGCCAAGTTTTGCCATGTCTATAAGCAGACTCAAATGCAATGTGCCCAAAAACAGTACCCTCAGCAAAATGGATACTCTTATAAACCGCTTTAAATCGCTCTCGCATATTAGTATTGGCAACAACAACGGTAGAGATACTTAAACCTGCAAGATTAAATGTTTTTCCTGGTCCCATCATTGTAATGGTAATGTCACTAACGGCATCACTCAATGAAGCTAGTGGAGTATGAACATTTGGAGCATATATAAGGTCACAATGAATCTCATCAGAGATAATTTTAATATTATGCTCTAAACATATCTCACTTAAAGTTTTTAGCTCACTACGACTCCACACCCGCCCAACCGGATTATGAGGAGAACATAAAATAAGCAATTTTGTTTTACATGTAATTTTAGATTTTAAATCTTCTAAATCAAACCCGTAATCACCATTTTCATCACATTGAAGTGGGTTTTTAATTACAACTCTATCGTTATTTATAATGCTGCTTTGAAATGGTGCGTAAACTGGAGGCTGAATAATCACCTCATCGCCAATATCACTAAACGCTTTTATTGCCATATTAATTGTGGCAACAACTGAAGGCGAATAGAACATCCATTCACGCTCTATAGAGTACTTATTGCGCTGTTTTACCCACTCTATTTGAGCTGCATAGGCAGATTCTGGCATCATCTCATAACCAAAGACCTTATGCTTCATACGTTCTTGCAGTGCGTCAAGGACATATTGAGGTGTATTAATATCCATATCTGCCACCCACATAGGCAAAACATCATTAGTACCAAAAAGCTTCTCTCGTAATTGATACTTCTCGGCGTTACTGTTAGCTCGATTAGCTACAGTTTGAAACATTAACGTTTTCTCCAGACACTCATTTGTGAAACAGTGTGCTGAAATTTACGAGGTGTCTCACGAATTACAAAAGGAACATCATGCGTATTTAGAAGCTCGAAATTCTTAAGAAGAAGTGATTTTAACCCATCTAATGTATAGACTTTTTCTCCTGTCTCATCACAATATCCACCTAGCCAGAACTCTTTTTTAGTGTAGCTCTCATCCCATGTATATGGTGAAGTAAGAACTAAGATTCCTTTATCATTAAGACGCTTATGAATGTCTTGTAGAAATAGTTTTGGCTCGTAAAGACGGTCAATAAGATTATTTGCCATAATCAGATTATAACCACTAAAGTGTGCTTTTAAGTTACAGGCGTCTCCTTGAAAAAAGTTCACACTGCTTGCCACCTCTTGCAAGTCTAGAGCTTCTAGTGTCACACTAACCTTACTTTTAAAATCGCCTTCCTCTTGACGTTCATAATGTATGACGCCACTATTTTTCATAGTTACACCAACTTGAATAAAACGAGCAGAAAAATCGATACCTGCTACCTCATTACAATAACGCGCCAATTCAAAACTGCTACGTCCAGTTGCACATCCAATATCTAAAGCTTTAACCTGTTGTAAGTCATTAACATATTCCACAGAGAGTTCTGCACATTTTTTTGCAAAGTTTGCTGCTTCAAAATAGCCTTCTTGATACTGAAAATCGCAATATTGAGAAACTAGAGAATCGGTCTCATAAATATTTTTTTCGCTCTTAACAGCACCGCCATCAACTACATAACGAAACCCTGCATGCTGATAAAAATGGCGTCTAAAAGCATAACGGGAGTGTTTCATAATCTCATTTCCAGAGCTAATAAAAGAGCCACCTTTAATTAAATTATGTTTACCATCAAAGGTCGGAGTTGAGAAATCATCATAAATAGGGTGTACTTTAAAACCTTCAAATCCATCTATTGGTGTTGATGTCCACTGCCAAACATTTCCAACAATATCGTAAAAAGCTCCAAATCCAAACTCATCTACTGCTGTTGCAGAAGCGTAGTGCGCTAAGTTTAAATTGGCACGATATATATTAAAATCATTCTCGTCACTTAAACCACTTAACTCATACAGACGAAACCACTCTGCCTCACTTGGCAGAGTGTAGGTAACATCATCTCTTTTAGATTTCCACCTACAAAATGCCATGGCTTCAAGTTGATTAACGTCCACTGGCCAATTTTGTGGCATAGAAATCTCTTGAGAAAGTGTTCTATATTTAAAACTTCCATCATCTTGTTTTACCCAAAATGGTGGGTGCTGTGCACCTGTTATATCTAAAAATTTCTTTCCCTCATCATCCCAATATATGCTGTTTGCATAGCCTCCATCGGTGACAAAATCTAAATATTCGCCATTGCTAACTAAGAACTTTGAAGCCTCAAACGCATTTACATGTATATTACTTTGACCATACTCATTATCCCAGCCATACAAATTATGGCTTCTCTCTTTTGCTAAGTTTACACTACCTGCATCTACTTTAATTAATTTATTTGAAGGAGCATCACCATAATTAGTTGAACATTTCAATGCATCGATGCACTGCACATCTGTAATATCTAATTGACGGTGCAAGACACTAGAAGTTTCAATATGAATACGTTCATGCTCAATTCCCATTAAGATAATCCAAAATGGGTCATCTTGTTTAATAGGAAGAGTCATAGGTAACGTCATAATGAGATTATCTACAGCTGTTTTTACTGCGTCTCTATAGACTTTAACATCTCTAACTTTTGGCCATGAATAATGAGTTTTGTCCATATCGTCCCAACTCATTTCATCTACACCAATAGCAAACATAGATTCAAAATCACCGTTGATTCTTTTAGTAATAACGCCACCTAAAATAAGCTTGTTTATAAAAAAAGTTGCCGTATGTCCATAGTAAAAAATCATTGGATGACGTGTTATCTCAGACTGTTTGTAAAAGACTGAATCGTCTTTAAGCATTGTAAAAAGTAATTCAAAAAGAGCATACGTATTATGAAAATAGTCTCGTATCTCTTGACGTTTTGTAGTGACATTATCTCCATCTAAAGTGATGGGAAGCATACTTAACTGACTCAAAATAGACCTTAATTTTTTATATTGTATCAAACTTTTGTGCTATACTAAATATTATGAAGTTATTTAATTCCAAACTTTTATTATCTGTTTCTATCCCCCATGCATTTACATGTAAAAACAGTCATAATCTTGCTTTTCATGTAGGTGATGATGAGCATAATGTTATTAACAACCATAAAGTACTCGCATCACAACTTAAATATAATCATGGAGATCTCATTCATATGAGACAGTTGCACTCCAATAAAGTAGTACAGGTCGATGCAATCAATAACTTCAAAACCCCTATAGAGTGTGATGCTATTATTACCAATAGAATAAATACTCCATTAATGGTCATGGTAGCAGACTGCACTCCTGTACTACTATACGATAAAAGCTCACATGCTATTGCCGCCATTCATGCAGGTCGGGCAGGAGCATTTAGCAATATTATTAAAAACACTATTGCTATGATGCATCAAAAATTCAACACTAAAACAGATACAATCATTGCTGTTTTGGGACCTTCAATTTGTCAAAATTGCTATGAGGTAAATCATACTATTTATTGTGAAGCTAAAGAGCTAGGTTATGAAAAAAGCATATTACAAAAAGAAGGGAAATACTTTTTACATGTAAATCATATTTTAGAAATGCAGCTAAAAGAAGCGGGTGTTAAAGAGGAGAATATTGAGACGCTAAAGCACTGCACATCCTGCGAAAGTGAAACATTTTACTCTTACCGTGCTGAAAACGGGATGACCGGACGACAAGCTGGAGTTATACTATTGGATCAATCATAAATTATTTTCTATACGTATAGCCAACTGTTGCGGGCGTATTTCTAATGATTCCTCAACAAGTAACGTATTTCCATGTGTAATAAAATCATCACTATATTCAAATGTTACTACCTTAACATTGGTAATATTTTCTTCACTTAAAAACTCTAAAATAGCACTTCCTACACCACCTGTTTTTGATGAGTCACTAAAGATATACCATTTTTTATGTTGTCTGCTCATCTGAAGCAATATATCTCTATCAAGTGGTTTTACAAAACGCAAATCTAAAAGAGAGGGTTCCTTCTGCATTAAATCCATAGTCTCTTTTGCACGTCCAACACCATTACCATAGCCAATAAAAAGAGTATCACTCTCATTTGAGACAAGTAACTGTGATTTTCCCAAAACAAAAGGCTGTGACTCAGGCAAATCAACATCACTAAAACTACCACGCGGATAACGCAAAGAACATGGAGTTGTAAATTCTGTAGCAAAACCAACTGCTTGATGCATCGATTTCTCATCTCTTGGAGCAAAAAGTGTCATATTTGGAATGGCACGTAAAAAACTGATATCAAAGACCCCTTGATGGGTCTCACCATCCTCACCAACAATTCCGGCACGATCAAGTGCGAATACAACAGGCAAGTTCATCAGGCAGACATCATGAATAACTTGGTCATATCCACGCTGTATAAATGTTGAGTATATCGTACAAAATGGTTTAAAGCCCTCTTTTGCTAAAGCCCCCATAGAGGTTACAGCGTGCTGTTCAGCAATAGCAACATCCCAAAAACGCTCCGGAAAACGCTCCATCAATTCTGAAAGACCAGTACCACTTGGCATGGCTGCTGTGACTCCTACAACACTTTCATTTTGAGCTGCTGTATGCAGTAGTGCCTCTGAATAAATTTGAGTAGCACTTTTTGACGCACTTCTTTTACTACTATTGCCACTTTTTACATCAAAAGGCCCCACTCCATGCCACTTTTCAATTTGTCCTTCAGCAATCTCATACCCTTTTCCCTTAAGGGTTTGAACATGGATTATAACAGGCTTATTCATGTTTTTAGCCAATTCATAAGTTTCAGTAAGCTGGTTCAAGTTATGTCCATCAATTGGCCCAATATATTCAATTCCCATCTCTTCAAACATAATACCAGGCGTAATAAGTTTAAAAGACTCTTCAAAACGTTTTGCCATATAGTGGGCACCCTCACCAAAATGGTCAACAAATTGCTCTACGTTACCTCGAAGTTTCTGATAAAATGGACTTGCCATAGTAGAAGATAGCATTCGGCTCATGGCGCCAATTGGCTTGGCTATACTCATCTCGTTATCATTTAATATAATGACAACAGGGAGTTTGAGATCTCCAAGCTCATTTAAAGCTTCATACGCCATACCGGCACTAATGGAGCCATCACCAATAACAGCAATGGGAATACGACTCTGCTGCTCACCTTTTAGTTTTATCGCTTTAGCTGCACCCACCGCCAAAGATATAGACGTCGAACTGTGTCCAGCAACAAAATAGTCATATTCAGATTCACTAGGCTTTGTATAGCCACATATTCCGTTAAATTGACGTAATGATTCAAAAGTATCCCAACGATCAGTTAAAAGCTTATGTGCATATGCCTGATGTGAAACATCAAATATAAACGGGTCTCTATCCACATTAAAGACTTTATGCATAGCAACAATAAGCTCTGTTGCACCTAAAGTTGAACTCAGATGCCCACCATTTTTACTGACAATATCAATAATTCGAGTACGAATCTCTACGCACAACGCTTCTAACTCTACTAAACTATATGATTTTATATTCATTCTTACCCTAAAACACTTTAACCTGATAGTGCGGCTTTTTTAATCCGTTCATACCGTTTCATTATCTCTGAATCTATATTGCCTACATCACTAATGGCAATAACTCCACCCTCACTAACAGCACTATCTGAAAGAACTTTAATATACTCAAGATTTGAGACACGTTCACTCACTCCACCATGGTCCTTTGGGTTTACTTTCAATGTAATTTCTGAAGCACTGCTAAGTTCTGAAATCAGTGCCGAAGAGAGTTTTTTTGCCACTGCGGTTGAATGTTCATGTAGCTCTTCTTCAATAACCTCTTTAGCAATCTCAAGTGCTGCTAATGTCAACTCTTGTTTCACTCCCTCTAAAGAAGTACGAAACTCTGAAGCACTTGCATCAAGCGTCTTAACTGACTTTGCAAATTGATCGAGACCATCTTTTTTAGAAGATTCAATTTCTGCCTCTAATGTTTTTTTGCCATCTTTTACACCTCTTTCATAAGCCTCTTCTTTAACACGCTCTAATTCAGCTTTGAACTCAGTTTCCTGATCTTCAACCTTCATCTGCATCTTAATAAAATTTGAAGAGATATCATCAGTTTTTTTCAATAGAGACTCTACTAACTCATCACGATTAGCCGTAGCATTAGAACTACTAACTATAGGTTGTTCTTCAGTAAATTGCTCTTCATAGGTAGCTATAGTAGCCTCTTCTTCTTCGGGATGTCCACCAATGGCTAAAACTTTAAACTTATATTTATCTATGTTGTGTGCCTGAGTTTTCTCTTTGGTAATTACAGCTTTCATGACTACTCAATCATCTCGTCAGTTTCGCCAACTTGTAGCACACCTTGTTCTGCCAACTGCTGTACCGCTTCAACTATTTTTCGTTGTGCAGCTTCTACCTCTTTAACCTTTACTGCACCCATAAACTGCATCTCTTCTTCAAAAGCAGCACGAGCACGTTCTGACATATTTGAGAAGAACTTCTCTTTAAGCTCTTCAGCAGCACTTTTTAGTGAAAGCATCAAATCATTTTTGTCTGCAACTTTAAGAATTTCTCGAATCCCTGTACCATCAAGTGAGACAATATCTTCAAAGGTAAACATCATCTCTTTAATTGAAACTGCTAGCTCTTCATCAAGTTGTTCAATTTGAGCCAATGTTGATTTAGAGGACTTCGCACCCAAACGATTAAAGATATCTGCTACTGCACGTGGGCCACCTACCTCAACTTTATATGAAGCAAGAGATTCAAGTTTTGATTCAAGAACTGCACTTACTCTCTTAATAATCGATGGAGAGATATCACCTAGTTTTGCCATACGCATTGCAATTTCAGAACGTAATTCATCACTAAAGAGGCCAATAACCTCAGCTGCTGCTGTTGGCTCCATATGGGCTAAAATAAGTGCAATGGTCTGAGGATGCTCATTAATAATAAAGTCGGCCAACTGCTGTGGTTTAATTTTATCTAAATAGGCAAAGTTCTGTGTATTTGCCATTGTTTTAGAGAGTCTATCTAAGACTTTTTTTGCTTCATCAGGGCCCAAGGCACGATGCAGGATTTCACTTGCATACTCCATACCTCCAGAACTTAAATACTGACTTGACTGAATGATGGCATAAAATTCTTCCAAAATTGCTGTAGCAATCGACTTATCTATGGTTCTATTGTTAGCGATATACTTTGATATCTCGGTAATATCTTCGACACCCATATTGGAAAATATATTTGTCGTTGCATCTTCACCTAGCTGAAGTAGAAAAATAGAAATCTTTTCTGCCATACTCATCTCATCCACTTGAGCTTGCTGTGCTGGTGTAAGGGTCATGAATCCTCCTTAGGAGGTCTAGCAATCTCATTTCCACCACTAAGTTCTTCTTGTATTAGTGCATGGAAGATAGATGCTAAATCTTCCGGTTTTTCTTCAACAATCGTTTTAACTTTTTCAAGTAAGACATCATGTTTTAACTCATCTTCGCTATAGTTCTCATTAACGCCAAGTTGATCTTCCACTTTTTTACGCATCTGTTGTGCTTTTTCTACTAAATCCTCATCCTCTTCATCATCAAAATCTAAATGTGGCTTCTCATAGATATCTTCCTCTTTGGTAACTTCGAGCATTCTCTGTGCAAAAGGCATAACAATTTTTCTATAACCGACAAACAGAATGATAGCTACTAAAAGGTATTTAAGTAGTGGCAAGAATGGCATAACATAGGTATCAGCAATTGAAGAGGCTTTAGAGACAGGGTCTTCTCCCTTAAGCATAGACTTAGTAGACTCAAATTGTAAGTTATGCACTGCAATTTTATCGCCACGCTCTTCATTAATACCAATAGACTGTTTTACCAAAGAACTAATAGCACTTAGCTGGCTCTCGTCTAGTGCTACATATTCTACATCATCTAAAACATTTCCATCAGCATCTTTTACATTTCGATACTTTCCATCTACAGTCACCGCAGCTGTAATTCTCTTTATTTTAGAGAACTGCCCTTTTATAGTTGAAACTGTTTTTGAGATCTCATAATTTGTTGTACTACTGTTTTTAGTGTACTTATCTTGACTTTTGCCCGATTCCATTCCTTGAACCGGACCAATATTGCTTACCGCGCCTGGAACGCCACCTGTTGTAGCCGGAGTAGAGCCTTCACGTTTCTCCTCTAGTGCCTGTTCACTTCGAACAACACTATCGGGATCAAATGTCTCTGAGGTTGAACTCTGCTGTGAAAAATCAAACTCAATAGTCACCTTCGCAACCACCCGATCTTTGCCACCAATAAATGGAGCTAAAACATTGACAATTTTAGCCTCTTTCTTCTTCTCCTCAAGCGACTTGAACTTCTGTTGCATTCCAGATAATTCACTCATAACCATTGTCTCATCTTCATCACCAAGAGTCTCGCCATCAGAGTTAATTAGCGTCACATTTTCAGGTATTAGCTTTGAGACAGCTGCTGCAACAAGATTTTTAATACCGCGAATCTGTTTATGAGAAAGTGTTCTATTTGGATTGAGCTGTACCATTACCGAAGCAGATGGATCAACTTGCTTAGATACAAAAAGACTCTCTTTAGGAATTGCTAAATTAACACTAGAGTTATCCACAGGAGAGAGAGCGCTAATAGTACGGGTCAATTCACCCTCTAAAGCTCTTAAATACTTAACACTTTGATCAAAACTTGTAGCACCAAACTCCTGTTTATCAAAAAGCTCAAATCCAACACCGCTATCTTTAGGAATCCCCATTGAAGCAATTTCAATACGCTGCTTATAGACAACGTCACGTGGAACTTCAATAACATTGTCATTTACGATTTTGTAAGTGATACCGTCTTTTTCTAGTTTTTCAACTACTTTAGCTGCGTCTGATGAGGAGAGTGAATCAAACAGTACCTGATAATCATTTCTTGAAGACTCTTTAGAGGTATAGACAACTAAAAAAATCAAAAAAGCGACAATACTAGATACTGCACCACCAATGACCATTTTCTGCGCTGATGTCAGCTTAGAGTAAAGTGCTACTAACTGAGAAAAGAGAACTTTAAAATCCATTCAAACCTACATGTAAATTATAACAGTGCTTTAAACTGATTAAATAGAATCGTATTTTGTGCACTAGTACCCACTGTAATACGAACGGCATTTAGACCATAACTACTCAAGTCTCTTATTATAACACCTTTTTTAAGGAGTTCATATGATAACTGTGATGAATTATAACTATCGTTTAACAATAGTGTTACAAAGTTAGTATAACTCTCTATAATACCGATACCATTGTTGCGTGCAAACTCTTTATAGCGTTTCATCTCATGAAAACACTCTTTAATAGAGTTCTGCACAAACTCTACATCTTGCAAGGCATATGTTGCCGCTTCTAAAGAGAGTGTTGTAATATTAAATGGTGGACGTAATTTATAAAGTGCTTTAATAATATTTTGAGATGCAATTCCATAACCAACACGCATACCACCCAAACCATAAGCTTTTGAAAAAGTTCCCAAATAGACAACATTTTCAAATGTCTCTATAAGCTCTTTTGGTGCTACTGCTTTTGTGCTGTCTTTATAGGCTGCATACTCCATATAAGCACCATCAACTACCACCATAGTATCACTATCTATCTTCTGCAAAAACTTAAATAGAGCGTCTCTATCTACTGCATCACCTGTTGGGTTATTTGGAGTACAGATAAAAATAACTGAAGGACGATGTTCTAAGTACTTTGCATAGAACTCATCAAAGTCATGCTCATATTTTGAAGTACGAACAACCTCAGCACCTACATGCTTAGCGTAGATTTCATACATGGCGAAAGTAACAGCGCTCATTAAAATTTTTGACTCTGCATTGGCTTTAGCATGAATTAAAAACTCAATTATCTGATCACTTCCAGAACCGATAATCAGCTCATTTTCACTCACATCAAAACGAGCCGCAAGAGCCTCTTTTAAAGCAAACATTGAATCGTCAGGATACAGTGCCATATTTGCTATGACTTTTGAAACAGCATCTTTAACCTTTGGCGAACATCCATTTGGATTCTCATTGGAAGCCAACTTTACAATAGCCGAAGACTCAATACCAAACTCTCTTACTACAAGTTCAATAGGCTTTCCAGCTTCATAGGTTTTAATTTTCTCTAAGACATTATTAAAGTTCATTGGTCCCCTCTCACATAGCTTCCTAGCCATGTCACTTCATCCGTATGTTTTTCTAACACTTTTTGAATGTTCTTATCATCTATATGTCCAAAAAAATCAATAAAAAACCAGTAAGCAAAAATATCACCATCACGTGCTGGACGACTCTCTATTTTACTCAGGTTAATATTTTCTTTATCAAAATCATGTAAAAAACGCGCCAAGGCACCTGACTCTTCAGCATCTTTTAGTCGCACTAATAGTGTTGTCTTATCTTCACCACTACGTACATTTTTAAAGTCACTCAGAATAATAAATCGCGTCGTATTATTGTGAATATCTTCTACATTCTCAAACATAGTTGGTACGTTATATAACTTTGCAGCAATATGACTACAGATAGCAGCAGCATTATCATCGTTTTCTGCTAAAATAGCCGCTTTTGCCGTTGACTCAACAGGAATTTGTTCAATGTTGTCTAACCCGTATTCTTGTAAAAATTCTCGACACTGACCAAAGCCTTTATCTTTTGAATAGATGACTTTAACATCTTCAAGGTGACGTGCTTTAGTCGCAAATGACATATGAATGGGCATATAGAGTTCTGCAACTATTTTTATGTCACTTTTGGCCAGCAGATCTAGCGTCTCACCTACCACACCATCTCGACTTGTCTCAATAGGAACCACGCCAAACTTAGCGCGTCCAGCTTCGAGTGTCTTAAAGACCGCATGAATAGATCCTAGTGATAGGTAATCACTCATTCCACCAAAACGAGACTCTGCAGCTTGATGTGTAAAGCTACCTTCTGGTCCTAAGAATGCAATACGTTCAGGTAGCTCAATATTTCGAGCAACTGCAAATATCTCTAAAAAAATCGCTTCTATTGCTGACTTATTTAGAAGACCTTTTTCACTTAATTTATCCAGACGTTCAATAATCGCTTTTTCACGTTCTGGTCTATAAATAGCACCACCATCTTGGTTTTTAATCTCACCAACACGCTCAACTACTTCCATTCGCTCGTTTAATAGTTCAAGCACTCTTGTATCAATGGCGTCAATAGCGTTACGACAATCATCTAAAGTTTTCATAATCACTCCTACTTAAGCTTGTAAATACTCTGTTTCTAATGCAATCAGGTCTTCAAATGTTTCACGCTTTCGAATTAAACGATCACCTCCATCACTTACTGCTACTTCAGCTGAACGACCTCTTGAGTTGTAATTACTACCCATACCAAAACCATAGGCCCCAGCACTATGGACAACCAATAGGTCATTATGCTTCATAACTGGAAGCTCATAGTCTTTAGCAAAGAAATCTCCACTTTCACACACTGGCCCTACAATGTCTGTAGGAGAGCTATCACCATCAACATCAACCGTAGTAATCTTATGGTAAGCACCATAAAGAGATGGCCTTAAGAGATCATTCATCGCTCCATCGACAACAACAAAACGTTTCTCATCATTAGTTTTTTCATAAAGTACTTTAGTCACAAAATAACCTGCATTAGCAGTTAAGAAACGCCCAGGCTCTCCAATTACAGTCAACTCCAAGCCAGTTAGAGTAGAGAGTATTGCTTGAGCATACATGTAAGGCTCTATGGTCTCTTCATTATCATAGCAGATACCCAAACCACCACCGACATCAAAAAACTTGAGATTAATTTTAATGGTCTGCAGAGAACGTACCAAGTCTGCAACAATAATAGCTGCTTCACGTATAGGCTCTAATTCAGTCAGTTGTGAGCCAATATGAAAGTGAACGCCTACCGGATCAAGATACTCTGAGTTGTTTGCTAAAATATACATTCGTTTTGCACTATTTAGATCAACTCCAAACTTGTTTCCATGCAGTCCAGTAGATATATACGGGTGTGTTTTTGGATCTATGTTTGGGTTCACTCGTATGCTAATACGAGCCACTTTACCCAACTCTTTTGCAATCATTTCGACACGCTCTAGCTCTGCGCTACTCTCAAGATTGATATATAAAATATCACTCTGTATCGCTTCTCTTATTTCAGCATCTAACTTACCAACACCGCTAAAAATGATCTTATAAGGAGCAATACCGGCCAAAAGTGCCCGTCTTACTTCACCAATTGAGACACAGTCAGCCCCAGCACCAAGATCTGCAAAATGTTTAATGACACTTAGGTTGGAGTTAGCTTTAATAGCATAGGCCAAAATTGATTTACGCCCTTTGAATGCAGTTTTTAGCTGCTCATATTGAGCTTTCATCATATCAAAATCATAAACATACAACGGAGTACTATACTTTTGTGCCAACTGTGTAAAATTAATCAACTATCTAACCTTATAAAAATTATTAGGTCAATAATATCTAAAATTACCTTTAAAGGCTCTTCTATCTAGGGTTTTTAGAGGTGCCCTAATGATAGGCTCTATTTTTATTCCATATAAAATAAGCAACCAACCACAAAAGAGCTACAGGAGCAATAATGCCGACTTCACTACTAATAACTTTATTATTAGAAAATTCAATCATGGTAAATAGAAATACCCACGTCATTAATGTCGCTAGTATCGCACCAAAACTAAATAGTGAGACGCTTAATGATCGTGTACTTGTTGGAACAATAAAGAAAATTACAATAAGCAATGATGGTACAAAAAATGGATAAATAAATATTTTATACAGAGCACTTTTTATCTTCTCGATACTAATATTTTCACTATTTAAAAGTACAATGGCATCAACAGCATCAAAAATTGTAAAGTCAACTTTTCCCTCATAGACTTGATCCAATATTTTTGGTCTAAAATCTTTTAGGAGTTTTAGTTGAACTCCCTCCTCAATAGAGACCCCTTCTGTCATATTTAACGTGAGTTGTGTTGGCTTTGTAATAATATGGGCATCGTCAATATGCCAAAAGCCGTCCTTGTAATGAGCACCGTCTGCAGTAACTACTTTTTGAAGCTTAGAGTCTTTTACAGAAAAAATACGAATGTCTTTGGCACGCTCTTGCAGTGGAAACAACTCTGCAAAATAGACGTACTTATCTTGATAAGTAAAAAAAAGGTCAGTCGTAGTGTAAACAAGTGAGTCATTAGCTTTAATGGTACGGGCCATCTCATTAGCTCGAGCAAAAGAGGTTGAGTGCAGTGCAATAAAAATTATGATTATAAGAGTAGAAACAGCCACAAATGGCTTGAGTATATCGACTTTGGAGTAGCCCAAAGAGTAAAATCCTACTAAGGTATTATTTCGAATAAAAGAGACTTTTGTTGCAATCATTGCAAAAATCAGTGTTAACGGCAGCAACATATCTATGCTATAAAATACTTTATAGACAACATACATTAGTACTAAGTTGGCAGAGTCAGGAAGCTGACTTGCGACACCAACATAGTCAAAACCTACACTAAAAAATATCAATGCCGTGAGAATGACAAAAAAATATTTAAGATAATGAAGAGAGATATACTTAAAGACTAACATAACGCTCCTCTATAAAAATTTTCTTATTCTATCTCAATTTTTTTGACTGAATACTTAGACGCAACATTTTCTACTCTATCTTTTAGTAGCATCTCTACTGAAGAGGCTGCTCTATTAATCCACTCATGAATATATGGCCTCTCTTGAGATGAAAAGTCACTCAACACATAAGAAGCCACTTCGCCTTTATGTTCTGGCTTTCCAATACCCATTCTAACACGCACATACTCTTTTGATATCATAGCATCGGTAGATTTAAGACCATTATGGCCACCATGGCCACCACCTTTTTTAAAGCGGAGTGCTCCAAAAAGTAGATCTAAGTCATCATGAATGACAATTACCTCATCTATCTTGTAAAATTGTTTGACTGCTGCAATAGAGTTGCCTGATAAATTCATATAAGTTATTGGTTTTAAAAAATAGTGGGAGTTAGATTTAAATAGAGCGCCTTGAAATAAAGACTTTTTTACTTCAGTTGCATTAAACCGACAGATAAGTTCATCAATAACTAAAAACCCGATATTGTGTCGGTTATGTTCATATGTCTGTCCGGGATTTCCCAGACCGACAATAAGCATGATTATTTCGCTTTAATAATACTTAATACAGATACACGGTCAGCATCTGTAAATGCTACACTATTAATAGTATCTAAATCACGAATAAGCACAGAGTCACCAAGATCAAGATCAGTAACATTGACAATAATACTATTTGGAATATTTTCAATAGCAGCTTTAACTCGTAAACGTTTTTTAGCTACATTTAATAGACCCTTGTTCTTAATACCAATTGCTAAACCATCAGTAGTAACAGGCACCATGTAGTGCGTTACAACACCGGGCTGTGCTACCATTAAATCTACATGTAAAAGGTTTCCTGTAACAGGATGAGACTCATACCCTTGAACAACAAGGTTCATCTCAGCTCCGTTAACCGTTACTGGAAATGCTAACGTCTCTTTCTTACGAACAGTACGGATGTATTCATTCATTTTGAATGCGGCATTGATATTTTCAAGCCCTTTTCCGTAGATGTTAGCAATCAGATAACCATCACGACGTAGTGCTTTTGTTGCACTTTTGTCAATACTCTCTCTAATAATACCTTCTAACATAGGTAAATCCTTTTAATAAAATGAGCGAAATTTTACCTGTTTTATTGTTAAATTTAGATAAATCACTAAGATTTTAGAGCAAAAATATCATCTTCATGAAATGCATCTTCTTCATTACTAACACCTTCATCTACAGTATCATCCTCTTTAGGAACATTGGCATCTTTATTCACTGCAGCTAATCCATCCATTTTAAGCTTTAAGTCACTTGCTGATGTAGCATATTTAAAAGCCTCTTCTTTTGAGATAATACCTGAGTTGTAAATATCTAAGATACCCTGATCAAAACTTTGTGACCCATGGATCTGCTTACCTGCTTCAATAGCATCTAAGATCTCGCTGTCTCTATTTTCAACAATAAGCTGTTCTACAAAAGAAGTATGAAGCATCACTTCAAGTGCTGCGATACGTTTTTTATCAATAGTAGGAATCAAACGTTGTGAAATAACACCTGCTAATACAGCTGAAAGTGTCATTCTAACACGTTGTTGTTCCTCTTTAGGAAACATACCAATAATACGATTTATTGTCTCTTTGGCATCAAGAGTATGCAGAGTTGAAAATACAAGGTGTCCACTATCTGCGGCATGAAGAGCAATTTCCACCGTCTCCAAGTCACGCATCTCCCCAACTAATATAATATCAGGGTCTTCACGAAGAGCAGCACGCAGCGCTGTTCCAAACGATTGTGTATCTTGTCCGACAGAACGTTGGTTTACAATACACTTTCTATCTTTATGTACAAACTCAATTGGATCTTCAACTGTAATAATATGCTTACGATGCTTCCAGTTAATCTCATTAATAATAGCTGCTAGCGTTGTTGATTTACCACTACCTGTTACTCCCGTAACCAAAACTAAACCACGCTCTCGTTCTGAAAACTGATGAATAATATTAGGGAGTTTTAACTCATCTATTGAGAGAATACGAACAGGAATCACACGAAATACTGCCGAGATTCCTTCCATCTGGAAAAAGATATTAACACGAAAACGGGTATTATCATCAAAAGGATAGACTAAATCCAGCTCTTTAGCATTAACAAACTCTTCAAAACGACCACGAAGAAGCTCTTTTGCAAATACTAAAGCATCTTTTTTAGAAAACACCTCTCCAGAAAGTGGCACAATATCACCATTAATACGTGCCCGTATAACAGCATTTGCTTTTACATGTAAATCACTACCACCTGCATCTACAAGACGTTTAAGATAACCTCTAACCTTCTTTAATGTCTCAAAAGTCAAGTCTTCTACATGTAAATCTATGTGCTGCATCTTATCCCCTTTAATATTATTGTAGTGCGTCTAAAATCTCTTGAAAAGCATCTTTGAATGCTTCTAGACCATCATCTATTTGAGTCTGTAGCTGTGCATCAAAATCAATGCCAAGTTTATCAATATCACTAAATAAGCTCTGCACATCAGTAGCTGCAATTGGGAGCTTTTTACTTTTAGTATTACTCTTAATATAGGCATCAATAGCATCTAAAGGTGCAGTGTTTACGCTATTAAATGCCAACATTTCTTCAATATAATATGATGGGTTAAGTACATCACCTTTAACCCCAGTACTTGCAAAAAGTGCTCGACAAGAGGGGATAGCTCTACTTTCAATAGCTTCATAGATTTGTGACGCGTTATAAATCCCTGCTTTTGCAGTATATATGTTATTCTTGCCTAACTCTACATCAAGAGCTCTGTCAATTCTACTGACAAAAATACTAATTACTGTATCTACTACTTGCCCAGACTTCTGCATTCCTCTTTTAAATGCCTCAGCACATGAAACAGCCTGCTCTTTTTTAAAGATTAGTGTTGCATTTACTGCAATATTCAAAGCAGTTAGCTCTTCCATTGCAATATAACCTGCTGTAGTAGCAGGAACTTTAATCATAACATTGGGACGATTGATTTGAGCATAGAGTCGCTTTGCCTCTTCTATAGTTGCTTCAGCATCATCACACAAAAAAGGATCTACCTCTATACTTACATATCCACTATCACCAGCATCAAATAGGGCAAGTAGTTCATCTGCTGCAGCTTGAATATCGTAAATTGCCACCGCTTCATATTTCTCTTTGGCACTTAAATGTGTCAAACTTGCCAACTGCTCTTTATACGCAGGTGAGGTTAAAATTGCATTTTTGAAAATTGCTGGGTTTGATGTTGCTCCATTGACTACACCATTTTTAATATATGCTCTCAAGCCTGTTGTAATAAAATCTCGTTCAATAAAATCCGCCCACAGCGAAAATTTCAACTCTTCAATATACATGTATATCCAATATAATTAATTTAGGGTTTTTAGAAGTCCCCTTTGGTTGAACTGATTATATCAAAGCAAATTAAAAAAAGTAATCAAAAACAAGCTTTAGAGTTCTCTTTTGTCCAAGCATGTATTGAACATAATCATATTGTAACTTTAATGCCCGGTTCTTATCAAAACTCCAAAGTTGGGAGATATTTACCAAGCTCTGAGTCGTACCGTCAATATAGAGCCTCTGAGTCAATTCTATGTTTGTTTTAAACTGCTCTGCTTCATATATCACTCCACCCAAAGAGGCTGAAACTCCCATAGAAGATGAACTCTTTACATAAGAGAGCAGGTCAGCTAATGCATAAAAGTAACTCCACTCATTTCCCCAACTGTACCCAGCTCCAACAGATGCTTTAAAAAGAAGCTCATCACTCATGTAATTACGATCAAACTTAAAACTAGTACGCCATGAAAAAGGTTTAAAAAATGTGCTTCGTTGCGCAATGGAAGATAGAGATAATATAGTCATATCTTCTATTTCTAAACGCTTGTTTTTAGAGTAATGCAGCAAGAGACTTAGAAACTCAATCTGAGTTCCACGTAACAATCCAATATCACTGTCAACAAGAGTATGGTAAGCAGGTCTAAATCCTAACATGTACCCTACTTCACCCTCTTGTAGAGCTGCTTGAACTGTAATTAAATTAGCGCGGTGAGACTGATCGGGATTGTGTGGTTCATTAACAACTATGGCTTCTCCTCTACCTAGTTTTGAACGCTCATTCAAAACAGTATGAAAACGCTGCTTATACTCATCGCTATTAATTCTGTTTTCAATATAGAGGTATTCCAATAGTTCTGAAGATGCCTCAAGCAGGTAACGCTTCTCCTGTATAGAACTATTTTTATCTAAGGCTATTTTTACATCAAGCTCACCCCTACTAACCGCAGTGACACTGTCTAATAATTCTGGACTCAAGCTCTTCTCATAAGCAAGTAGTATTTGACGTTTTGAAGGACGAAAGTGTTTGTGAGAGACAAGATTCTCCTCTTCAAGCGCAAAAACAGTGTCTATGGGCATCACATGGTAAAAAAATTTCTCTCTTAAATGTACGGTTGGTCTCGCTACTTCAATGAGCCACAGCATATTATAAGAGCAGTTCTCATCAAAAAAATAGTACCAGGAAAAACTATTGCCAAGCTCCCAAACATGCAATAACATTCGTCTTACTTCTTCTTCACTTAAGTTGAGTTTATACTCCCATATATCTCGCTGTTCTGTATCGCGGTACTCTTTTAATTTTTCATAGTAGGGCAGAAGCGAATAAACTCCGCTATAGCCTCCAAAAAGCCCTTTAACAGCAAAGACAACACCATTTTCAGTATCTTGATCTGCAGTAGCTGCATAATTAATCGCATGAGAGAGAAGTTTAGAGTCATAAGATGAGTCAATTCTTAAAAAGGTGTGTCCAAACATCGAAGCTGGTGAGTTAATATGAGCCGAAGGAAAGACCAATGTTGCCGATTTAGGGTCCACTTTTTTAATTAATGTATTTAATGCGTGACAGTTAGTTTGTGGAAATTCATCAATTTCTAACTGCTCTTGCAACCAAGCCTTTCGTGCAGGAAAGCGGCATGCCGTGGCATTATTGTCAAAAACAGTCTCATTTAAAAGTAACGCTATCGTAACATTGAGTTCACTGCTAGCATTATATTTGCCTTCACTAGAGAGAAAAAATGATGCATCATCAATCTCACTCTCTACTCCATTCATATGTAATAAAAGTTTCCAATAACGCGATTCAGAGAGATTTAGCTCTTTAGCTTTATGTTGATATGTTTTTTCTAAACTTTGAGCATACATAAAAGCTGTAATAAAAAAACTTAGAAAAATAATTCGTATAATAAGAGAACCTTGGAAATGAAAGCAGATAAACGGAAATACCGTTTATCTATAATGCAGCAATTAAAGTGCTACAGTTGAAATGTTGTCTAAAACATCAGCCATTTCAGCATTTTTAGACGTATAGATTGCGTTATAGTTTGCTTGTAAAGATGCCGCAAATACTGCTTTGTCTTCTACATCTAAAAGTTCAGCCAATGTATCGACAGACTCGCCGTGACCTACAGCTACCTCTTTTGCTAACTGATCCATGTTTGATGCAACAAATTCTGCTGCTCTTTCGTTCATAGTAAATTTCACTTTTTTACATCCAGAAGTCCCTGAAGTAATACCAAACGTTTGGTTACCAGAAGTACCATTTGTTGTTGCTTGAAGTGCAAGCATTAAAGCACTGTTATCTTCTTTAATAATTTGTGATCCAAGACCACAACCCGTTTGGTTATTAACAGTAGCTGAAGCCACAGTTGCTAATGCTAAAACAGCAATAGCACTTACAATAATTTTTTTCATAAACACCCTTTTTATTTTGGTATCACAGTATAAAAGAAAGTAGCTTAAATAAGATTTAACATGAAATATTCTATAGCCTACCCTTCTGAGTTAACTGCTTTTGAACCTTCATTAACTATATCTTTTGCACCATCAATAATCTTAGATGTGTTACTGTTAATATCTTTGCTGCTACAACCCATAAGCAATACTGCAACAAAAGCAGTCATAAAAATATGTCTCATTTCAACCCTTATTTTTTCTGAATTTTACAAAGAAAATATTTACCAAGAGCTAACCACTTCAATATCTTTTGTAGCTTCTCTTAAACGATTCAAAAAATAGTCACGATGCACCTCTATGGCACCTAAGCTTTTGAGGTGCTCTGTAGGAATCTGTGCATCAATAAAATCATAATTTTTCTCTTTTAGATGCTCAATTAAATATGCAAATGCAACTTTTGAGGCATCGCTCATATCTGCAAACATTGACTCACCGCAAAACACTTTTCCAACACAGATACCATAAAGGCCACCGACAAGTTCACCTTCATAAAAAGCTTCGACACTATGAGCATGTCCCATATGATGCAAAGTAGTATAGGCTTCTACAATCTCAGGCATAATCCAGCTCCCTTTTTGATTCTCTCTAAACTTACTGCCACACCGTGTAATGACCTCTTCAAAAGCGGTATCAAATCTAATCTCAAATCTGTTTAGTTTTTTACGTAGCGAACGTCGCAGTTTAAAGTCATCTAAGTTCATAATAAGTCGTGGATTGGGTGACCACCATAAAATAGGATCATTAACACTATACCAGGGAAAAATACCATTACGATAAGCTAATAGTAGTCGTGAAGGACTCAAATCTCCCCCGTACGCCAATACTCCCGACTCAGATGCTGTGCTAGGATCGGGAAAGAGAAGTGATGTTCGTAACTGTGGAACCATTAACTGTAATTAAACTCCAACTGTTTTTTATAATCCACGGTTACCTTACCACCATTTTTAAGCGTTCCAAAGAGCATCTCTTCAGTCAATGGGTCTTTAATTTTCTCTTGAATAATACGTTCCAATGGACGAGCTCCCATCTCTTTATCATATCCCATCTCAGCAATATAACCTATGGCCTTAGAGGTCAACTCTACACTAATTTTCTTACTCTTTAGCTGAGTATTAAGATCCATAATAAACTTAGTTACAATTCCCTCAACTACATGTAAATCAAGTGGTGCAAATTCAACGACTGCATCAAGTCTATTTCGAAATTCTGGTGTAAAAAATGATTTAAGTGCTTCATCACGTGAAAGTGAACTATCAGCATTAAATCCCATAACACTACGTTCTGTTGCCCCAATATTTGAGGTCATAATAAGTACAACATTTTTAAAATTAGCTTTAAATCCATTGTTATCAGTAAGAGTTGCACTGTCCATTACCTGTAGTAAAATATTTATAAGCTCTGGATGTGCTTTTTCAATCTCATCGAGTAGTAATACAGTGTAGGGATGCTTTCGAATTGCTTCAGTAAGTAGTCCACCCTGCTCATACCCAACATATCCAGGAGGTGCACCAACCAAGCGACTCAGTGCATGTTTCTCCATATATTCACTCATATCAAAACGTTCAAAATTAACACCTAAAGTATCTGCTAAAGAACGTGCCAGTTCTGTTTTACCCACACCTGTTGGACCTGAAAACAGAAACGATGCAATCGGCTTATCTTCTCTATTAAGCCCCGCACGACTTCTTTTAATAGAGAGTGCTACTTTCTCTACAGCACTATTTTGTCCAATAACTCGAGCTTTTAAATCATTTTCAAGTGACGCTAACTTAAGAACATCATCTTCCGCTATTTTAGAGGTAGGAACACCTGTAATTTTAGATATTATCTTCTCAACATCTAACGGCGTTACTGTAATGCGTTTTTTCTTTTTAAGATGAAATGATGCCCCTGCCTCATCCATTAAATCAATTGCAATATCGGGTAAAAATCTATCGGTAATATATTTTTTAGAGAGATCAACTGCAGCTTTAAGGGCTTTATCGGTATATTTCAGACTATGATGCTTCTCATAACGCGCTCGTAAACCTTTTAAAATAAGCAAGGTATCTTCTTTTGAAGGTTCATCAATATCAATTTTTGCAAAGCGACGACTCAGTGCTCTATCTTTTTCAAATACATTTCTAAACTCACCGTAGGTTGTTGCACCCATACATTTTAGTTCACCCGAAGCCAATGCCGGTTTTAATTGATTAGATGCATCCATACTACCGCCACTCACTGCACCAGCACCTACGAGTGTGTGTATTTCGTCAATAAATAAAATAGCATTATCATAGGTTTTAAGCTCATCAAGAACACCTTTAAGACGTTTCTCAAAATCTCCTCGATACTTTGTTCCAGCAAGCATAGCACTTAAATCTAAAGCAAATAGAGGTGCTCCATTTAAAATTTCAGGAACTCTCTCTTGCGCTATTTCAATTGCTAACCCTTCAGCAATAGCAGTCTTACCCACACCAGGTTCTCCTACTAAAAGAGGGTTGTTTTTCTTACGACGACATAGCGTCTGTACCACTCTATTAATCTCATCTTGACGTCCAATTACCGGATCAATTTTCCCCTCTTTGGCAACATTAACCATGTTAATAGTAAATTTCTCTAGATAGCTCTCAGACTCATTTTCACTCTGTGCATCGACACCATTATGTGAAATAGCTTCTAAAACATCTACTCTTGATATATCATGTTCTACCAGCAAAAGGTGAGCATATGTATTCTCTTCTTCAAAAATAGATGCCATCAGGTCACCAACTTGAGCATGCTCTTTTTGAGCACTTTGAATATGTCTAATCATCTTATCTATAAGACGCGAAAGGGCTACCGTCTCAAATGGCTCTTGTGTGACATCATTAGGAAGTTTTTCCATAGTGTTCATTAAATAGTTACCTAGAGCTTCTCGCATCGAAGCGACATCTCCTCCACACTCCTTAATGACTTGAACACCTTCTTTAGATCCTAATAGTGCAAAAAACACGTGCTCTATTGTCAGGTACTCATGTCGCTGATCCTTAGCAAACAGTAATGCTTTTTGAAACACTGAGTTTAATTCAGCACTAATCATCTACTCTTCCTCCATAATACTTTTTAATGGGAACCCCTGTTCACGTGCAAGTTTACTTACTTGCATCACTTTTGTCTCTGCAATCTCAAAACTATAGACTCCACAAAGACCCTTATCTTTTTTATGAATATCAAGCATAATGCGCTCTGCATCTTGATAACTTTTATGAAAAATTGTCATTAAAACATCTGTAACAAAATCCATAGACGTATAGTCATCATTTAAAAGATAGACTTTATACATTTTAGGTGTCTCTGCTAAGAGCTCACCTTCTAATTCTAAATCTCTTTTTGTACTCAAAAATAATTTCCTCTTTAAATGTAGCAATCTTTAGTTAAACTATTTGCTGCTTTTAAAAAATCAGCAACAATATCTTCAGGAGACTCAAGACCGATTGAAATACGCACCAGTCCATCAGTTATTCCTAAAAACTCTCTTTCCTGATCACTAAAATCACTATATATAGTAGTTGCTGTATGCAGCGCTAATGTTCTGCTGTCACCAATATTGGCTGTAATTGTTGAAAGCTTAGTAGCTCTTAAAAACTTAAAAGCACGCTCTTTCGTACCAAAATCAATCCCCATTAACGTTCCACATCCATCTTTAAAAAGTGTATTATATCGCTTATTGTGAGGATGATTACCAAGAGATGGATGATTTACATGTAATCCTGCCTCATCAAGCTTTTGAGCTACTACTTCTGTGCTATTAACAATACGCTCTAGCCTAAGAGGCAGTGTTTCAAGTCCAAGCAGGGTAAGATAACTTGCCTGTGCATTAGCACTCATCCCAAAGTCACGCATAGCCCGTTTTTTGCCATTAGCAATCAGTGCAGTTTTTCCCATCTTCTTAATAAATTTATGCAGATCCTTGTAACGTTGACCTCTAAACTTATCTTCATCCTTTATTGCACGAAAGACGACAGCTCCACCAAGAGCAGAAGAGTTTCCACTTATAATTTTTGTTGTTGAATAGACAACAATATCTGCTCCAAGCTCAAGTGGTGTAACACTAATAGGAGTAATAGTATTATCTACAATTAAAACAACTCCAACTTCATTAGCAATTTGAGCAATTTTAGCAATGTCAGGTAAACGCATATTTGGATTACCAACACTCTCTAAAAAGAGTATTTTTGTATTTTGAGTAATAGCACCTTTGATTGCCCCTAAATCATCCACATCAAAGAACTGTGTAGTTATTCCAAAACGACTCAACGTTTCACTAAAAAATGAGTAAGTTCCTCCAAATAGCCCACCAATACTAATAATTTCATCTCCGCTACGCAACAAAGACATGGTAGCTAAGGTGGTCGCTGCCATTCCAGAACTTGTCACAATAGCACCAACACCACCATCCATATCTGCTAAAACTGACTCAAGTTTTGCTGAAGTTGGGTTTCCCATACGAGAGTAGAGCGGTTTTTTTATACTACCATCAAAGATTCCCTCTGCAGTTTCTGGAGTTCCGTATGAAAACGATGCTGAACCTACTACTGGTTGAGATACAGCTCCCTCTTTATTTCCTATTGATTGGACAAGCTTTGTATTAAATTTTTCGAATTTTTGCATACTTAAACCTAATATAGTGTAATATTTTAAGAGAGATTATAACCAAAAAAGAGACAATCTAAATGATAAAAATATTTGTTACCGCCACAAATACAGATATTGGAAAAACTTATGTTACAAAGCTACTTTTAAAAGAGCTTTCAAGACGAGGATTCCGTATTGCTGCTTTTAAACCCATTGAAACAGGTGTTACTAATGCACCTTTAGATGGCACAGAGCTCCTAACCTTATCTCAATCACTTAACCAAGAACTTGAAAATTTACATGTAGATGATATTGTACCAATACAGTTCTCACTACCCGCAGCCCCTTATATCGCCAATGATGCTAAAGATATTGACCTAAACACTATTGACAATGCAGTTAAAAAATTTGAAAAATTATGTGATATTCTTATTATTGAAGGTGCTGGTGGGCTTTTAGTTCCTATTGATTCTAAATTGATGATGGTCGATTTAATTAAACACTTTAATGCTAAAACTCTTTTAGTATCACACTGTAACTTAGGTTGTATTAATGACACTCTTTTAAGCCTTAACCTACTTCAACAATACAATATTCCACACACATTTACACTCAACTGTAGAGAAAACAATGACTCTTTTAAAACTGTCTCTAAACCATATTTTGATACTAAATTTAGTGACCTTTTTATTTTCAATACTGATATAAAAGACCTTGTGGACAAATTGCTAGTAATTTGATGCTATACTTTCACAAAATATTGGAGCAACAATGCCACATTTAATTCGTACTGATGATTTTAGCATTGAAGAGATTAACGCTATTTTTGATGATGCCACACGTTATTCAGATGGCCGTTTTGAGAAAATCCTTGAAGATAAAATTATTATTACACTGTTTTTCGAAAACTCAACTAGAACTAGAAGCTCATTTGAAATTGCAGTAAAACGCTTAGGTGCACAAATTGTTCATCTAGATCTTGCAAAAAGCTCTACAAAAAAAGGTGAGACTTTAGTAGATACTGCAACAAACTTAGATGCTATGGGCCCTAATGCCATCATTGTTAGACATGCTAATGCCGGTGTTCCTCAAATTCTGTCACAACACACTAAAGCTGCAATTATTAATGCAGGTGATGGTGCACATGCTCATCCTACGCAAGCTCTATTAGACCTCTTTACCATAAAGCAGCATTTTAGCGATGTTAAAGGTAAAAAAATTGCTATAGTTGGTGATGTAAAAAACTCTCGTGTAGCCAACAGTAATATAGAACTATTACAACGATTTGGACTCGACATTACACTCGTAGCTCCTCCTCAGTTTTTACCACAAACAGATTTAAAGACAACATCAGATTTAAAAGATGTTATTAATTCTACTGACATTATTATGAGTTTACGCACTCAAACAGAACGTCATTCAGCGCAGAACTACGCCTCACTAAAAGATTATGCCAGTGATTTTTGCATTACTAAAGAGCTAGTAGGAAATCGTGATATTATTATTTTACACCCTGGTCCCGTTCATAGAAATATTGATATTGACGATGCATTACTTTCAGATAAACGCTGTAAAGTACTAGAACAGGTAAAAAATGGTGTCTCGATTCGAATGGCAGTTTTAAAAAAACTAATACATGACATTTGACACCCTCTCAACCTTAGCATCACAGAATATTCCATTTCTCTTTTATACAGATTTTAAAGGAGAAAAACTACATGTATATCCACTTAATAATCTTATAAATCATGGTATAGAATATGCAATCAACAAAACGCCCATCTTAAAGCATAAAAAAATAGAGTTAGAAAAAAATCCAATTTCTTATCAAAAATACAAAATTAAATTTGATAAAATAATATCAAAAATTGAAGCAGGTGAAACCTATCTTCTAAATCTAACACAACCCACAGAGATAAAAACAAACCTGTCTCTTGATGAAATTTTTCAAACATCTCAAGCCACTTACAAATTACATGTAAAAAATAAGTTTGTATGCTTTTCGCCTGAACCATTCATAACAATAGAAGAAAATACAATTTCAACCTATCCCATGAAAGGTACAATAGACGCATCAATTAGAGATGCTGAAAAAAAAATACTATCAGATAAAAAAGAGATGGCAGAACATGTCATGGTAGTTGATCTACTAAGAAATGATATAGCAATAGTAGCAAAAAATATAGAGGTTGAAAAATTTCGTTTTGTGCAGAAAATAAATGCAGGCAATAAAGAATTGCTACAAGTCAGTTCAAAAATAAAAGGTACTTTGCAAAACAACTGGAAAAATAATCTTGGAAATATAATTAAAACACTACTACCTGCAGGCAGCATTAGTGGTACGCCAAAACTAAGTACCTTGAGAATTATTGAAGATACTGAAGAGTACAATAGAGACTACTATACAGGAGTATTTGGAGTGTTTGATGGTAAAAAATTAGAGACTTCAGTTATGATACGCTTTATTGAGATAGATGGCAATAAATTAATTTATAAAAGCGGTGGAGGTATTACATTGGATAGTAATTCTAAAGAGGAATATCAAGAGTTAATTGACAAAGTATATATTCCATAAATTACATGTAAAAATAAAGAGTTGTTTTGTGAGAGCTAAGCTAATTGCGAAAAAGATGATAATAGATTAAATCCAAAAACTAGGCGGCGACCTACATTTCCAGTCCTGAAAGGACAAGTATTATCAGCGATGAGAGG
>JAYEKO010000078.1:0-30967 GCA_034661055.1 Campylobacterota bacterium | reverse complement strand
CAAACTGTTCATTTGTGGTTTGCAAATAGGCTCTTGCATCACCTACAATGACATTTACATGTAAATTGTCATCTTGGTACTCATGACGATTACTAATCGCTTCTACTACATGCAAATAAGGTTTAAAAACATCTGGATACTCAAAGTCTTTTAGTCCCTTTACGAGTGCTCCATCAAGTTCAGGAGAGACTATAGTGACTTTTTTATTGATGTGATTTACATGTAGATAGTAAAGCGTAGCAAGCGTATTAAAACCCAATCCAAAACAGATATCTAAAATAGTAATTTCAGATCTCTCTTTTACATGGTTAAGAGCAGGAATAACATGTTTATTGAGAGACTCCCCTAATGCTCCATCTCTGGTAGAGTGATAATGCTCATCATACTCTTTTGAATATGCAGTAAAAGAGCCATCTTGGCTCTTTACAGCATCAATCACAGACCATTACCCCACGGTTGCTTATCCCATAATTCTTCTAATATTATAAACATTTCAGATATTGCCATTTGGTCATAATTTAATGATACTGACATCTGCTTCCTCCAAAGTTGATATAAGATATTTTACAATCACAATAGTATCATATTTCAAAACTATAACAAGGCTATTTAGGGTTTTTAGAGGTATCATATATATATTTATGTAAATAATGCTATAATCACTAAATACATTTTAGGATTTATGATGAATATAGATTATTTTACTCGAAAACAAGAGCTAAATATCTCAAAAGTAAATACAGATTATATAAGGGAAGAGTATTTTAATATAATCAATAGTGACGAGAGATTAATAGGTCTCATAGGAGCAAGAGGAGTAGGTAAAACTACTTTGTTGTTTCAATATATAAAAACACATACAAAAAAGTGTTTATATATGAGCGGAGATGATATAGAGTTTATAAACCTAAAGCTATATAATTTAGTAGATGAATTTTACTCGCTTGGTGGCAGAGTTGTAGTTGTTGATGAAGTGCATAAGTACAGAAACTGGGTACAAGAGATTAAAAATATCTACGATAGTTTTCCAAATCTTACAATTAGAATCAGTGGATCATCAATGCTCAATATATTATATGAGAAATATGATTTAAGCAGAAGATTAGTTATTTACACCATGCCCACACTAAGTTTTAAAGAGTATTTTGAAATCACAAATGATGTAAAACTTGTCACTTACTCTTTAGATGAAATATTAACTAACAGTGATAATATATCCAAAGAACTAGTATTCAAATATGAAAATCTCTATGCTGAATTTAAAAATTATCTTCGATATGGTGCATATCCATTTTATTTAGAAGGTATAGATAGTTTTAATCAAAAACTTTATAATGCACAAGATAAAATCATTCATGAAGATATACCATCATTAAATAAAATAGATTATGCTCATATATCTATTTTTGAGAAGCTTATATTTTTTGTGGTCTCATCAAATAAACATTTCAGTGTTAATGTCGCATCTTTGGCGCGGGAGTTTGGTGTAAGTGAGCCAACACTCTACACCTACCTAAATATATTGGATAATACTGGTATTTTTAAGTCTATGAGGAAGTTTTCAAAAAAAATATCTAAAAAACCACAAAAGCTACTTTTTTCAAATACTAATATTTTATATGCATATGCCAATAAAATTAATTTAGAACTTGATATTGGAGTTTTGAGAGAAACTTACTTTGTAAATTGCTTTAAAAATATTTACTACAGTGATATTGGAGACTTTAAGGTGGATGAGTATATTTTTGAAGTTGGTGGTAAAAATAAATCTTTTTCACAGATTAAAGAGTTAAATAATAGTTATTTAGCAATAGATATAGATTTTACATCTAATAATAAAAAAATACCCTTGTGGTTATTTGGTTTTATTAAGTTATAATACTTAATAGCATTATTGTAAGGAACAAGATTTACTCTGAAGTTACTCTATTTTTACCACTATTTTTTGACTCATACATAAGAGAATCAACTCTTTGAAATATTGAATCTTCAGTATCATTTTCTTCTACTTCAGTTAAACCTATACTAATTGTAATTTTTTTATCTTTAATGGTATTTAAATTATTTTCAACACTATTTCTGATTTTTTCAGAAACTAATTTTGCTTTATTAATCTGTGTTTTAGTAAGTAAAATAATAAATTCTTCTCCACCAATTCTAAATATATAGTCACTCTCTCTAAGATGAGATTTAATTAGTTGTGACATTTCAATTAATACATTATCCCCAATAATATGACCATAGACATCATTGATTTGTTTAAAATTGTCAATATCATACATAATTATTGAAAATGGTGTTTGATATCTTTTGTATTGAGAAAGTAATTTTTGAATGTTTTCAGTGTAAGATTTTCTATTATTAAGTTTTGTCAAATCATCAGCATATGCCTGTTCTATCAATTTTTGTTGAGTCAAATGAAGTTCAGTTATATCTATTACAACACCGACTGATATAAGTGGATTTCTATCTACATCAAACTCAATATTACACTCTTCTCTAACCCATTTAATTCTGCCATCATCCATTAAAAGTCTATGTTCAATAGAATAATTTTCTTTAGTTTTTAAAGAATTAGAATAAGCTTCGTTAACTAAACCTCTGTCATCTGGATGAATAACATTTAAAAACCCATCATAAGATGCTTTAAATTCTGATTTATCAATTTCAAATATATTATATATTTCATCTGACCAATAAAGTTGATTATTTGTTAGGTTCAATTCCCAAAAACCCATCTTGGAGATATGTTGCGCTTTTAATAACTTTTTAGTTTGCTCTTCAATCTTTTTAGTTTTCTCTTTAACAACGCGCTCTAGTTTTTTTCTTTCTGATATATCATTTATAACTGCACGTATACACTTTTTCTGATTATAGTCTATTGCATCTAATGTAACATATGAAAGAAATTCTTTGCCATCAGGTCTTTTATGCATCCATTCAAAACTATGTTTTCCTTTTTCCAATGCCATTTGAATCATATCATTAGCTTTAGAAAATGATTCAAGCCCATCTGGTTGAAATTTTGGAGATACATTAGCCGGATGATAATTTATTAATTCACTTTTATCTGTATATCCCATAAGATTATAATATACTCTATTATAGTCAAGGTATGTGCCAGACTCGTCAATAATTATTATAGGAATATCTATAGTTTCAAACAAACCTTTATAGTCATCTAGCTGTTGCTGCAATAAAATATTTTCTTTAATCAAAGCTTCTATATTCATAGGTTCTCTTTAAGCATTTATATTCTAAAGTATACAGTAGTAACTTGAAGTAAAACTTTTTAGACTAGAAGTACTTGAAATGGAATGACTCATATAATAAATAATATTTTAAATAAAACCCAATAATGTAGGGGCTTAAGTGAGTATTTGAGGGGTATAAAAAAGTCCTATAACCCATTACCCCACATGTGCATCTTTTTTCCCATTACCAAGTCGTAATCAGGATGGCAATCAATGGCATTTCCTGCACGAAATTCAAACGCTTCTAACATCTCAAGCATTTTTTCAAAATCCATAGTGCCGCGTTTTTGCATAATGATAATATCACCTGTATTTGCCAGTGTTGCATACATCTGTTTTATAATGCGTTCTTTTAATTCATGCTGAGCATACACATCTTGAAGAATAACCATGTCGTTACTTCGTGGTAATGCTCTAGGAAGTGATTTAAAATCTACAATATCGCTACGTTTAATATTGTCAAGTTTCACATCATCATGTTTGCCAGGAAAACAGTGTAGACTCAAGGTTCCATTAACATTCTCTAGCATCTGTGCGAGAACTGGTGTAATCTCATCACTATGAGATGTAAGCAGTAGAAACTGATTCCCTGGATAGGGGTTAAAAAGTTCTAAAAACTGTTTCACTTAATACGCCATTTCATGCAGTTCTTTAAAGATAAATGACTCCATGACCTCATCAATACTACGCTGAGTATGAGCCACTAGTACAATAATCTGATTTTCTATAAAAGGCCAGACATACTCATTATCACTTACTACAACAACAATCTCAATAAGCTCTTCTATCTCCTCGCGAGTATCAAAGTACTTTATTTCAATAACCTCGCCAGCATCAAATTCAATAAGTGCCCATTTTTTGACATCATTAAGTGAGACTAACTTTCCCTCCTGAGTGTTGTCTGAGTCCATTGGTAGTAAAATAAACATCTATGCTCCTACTAATGACATATCTAGTTTCAATGCATCATTATCCATAATGTCAATATCACGTCTAAGTACTGTTTGCGCTACCTCTTTGGCCTCATCTAATGAGTGCATTGTAAAAGTACCGCACTGGTAAATATTTAGTTCAGGAATATCTGACTGCTTCTTAACATTAAGAACATCTTTCATTGATGCTTCCCAGCTATTAACAACCAACTCCTCATCAGGTTCACCAAGAACACTCATATAAAAACCGGTACGACACCCCATAGGGGAGAGATCAATAATCTCTACACTATCGGAGTTAAGGTGCTCTCGCATAAAGCCGGCAAAGAGATGTTCTAAAGTATGAATGGCTCTCTCGCTTATAATCTCTTGATTAGGTTTGCAAAAACGTAGATCAAAAACGGTAATGGCATCACCACTTTTAGTTGTCATCCCTTTGGCACGACGAACTGCTGGAGCTGGCATAATGGTGTGGTCCACTGTAAAACTGTCTAGTAATGGCATAAGTTACCCTCTATTTTTTTTGATAGTGTAGCATATATTAAAAGGAGTTTCTAATGAAAATATTTTCTTTAAGTATCATCTCATCTTTACTAGTTGTAAATAGTACTTTTGGTGCAGCTCTCAGTAGTGATTTGAAAACGAATTCACTCATTGTCTATAACGGCTCTATTGCACTGGTTCATGAGGAGCGCAATTTACATGTAAATAGGCATGACAGCCATATTGTTTATGAAGGAGTAGCCAATACTATTGAGACAGACTCGGTTAATATTGAGCTTCCATCAACAATTAAACTCAACTCTCAACAGTTTCGATTTGACAAGCTAACACGCTCAAAACTATTAGAAGCTCATATCGATAAGGTCGTCCATGTTAAAGTGCTAAAAGACGCCAAAATCTTTGAGACAATAGAGGGAACTCTACTTTCACATGATGGCAACTTCTGTATAGTGCGAACCAAAGAAGACAATATTATTTCAGTTCAAAGCAGTAATGTTATCTTTAAAACAGTACCAAATGCACTTATTACCAAACCCTCGCTTGTCTGGAATATTAACTCTCTTAAAGATTTAGACACCACGATGAAACTTGATTATGTAATCAAAAAAGTTGGCTGGAAAAGTGATTATATTGTAAATTTAGATGGTGACAATGTAGATTTAAGTGGATGGATTACAATTAACAACCGTTCAGGAAAAGCCTTTAAAGATACTAATTTACATGTACTAGCTGGTGACATCAACAGAGCACAGCGACCAGAAGTTAAGTATAGAAAAGCTATGGTAATGTCTGCACCTATGGCAGAACAAGATAATGTCGCGCATGTTGCACATGAAGGTTACCATTTCTACTCTATTCCCTTTAAAGTCAACCTGGCTAACAATGAGAAGACACAGATAAAATTTATTGATGAGAAAAATTTACATGTAAATAGACGCTATGATGTCTATCTTTCAAACCCTAATTATCTTCATGGAGAAGTTAAGCGTGGTGTAAATCAATACATTCATTTTGATGGTATGGACTTTCCTCTACCTAAGGGCATTGTGCGCACCTACTCTAAATCTAAAGGGATGACTATCTTATTGGGTGAAACATCAATTAAGCATACTGCCAAAGATACTCCAATTCATCTAAGACTTGGTGAGAACTTTGATGTAAAAGTAACACAGACTGTAGTTAAACGTAATGATGATCGTCGCTACTACGATGCTACGGTTAAGTATGTAGTAAAAAATAGTAGCAATGAAAATAAAAAAGTAGAGCTACAGGTTCCATTTAATAACAACTCAACTAGTAGTATTGATTCCTCTATGGCATACCGATACAAAAAAGGAAACTTAGTTACCTATACAGTAGTAGTTAATGCCGAAAGCTCCGAAAGTTTTGAAGTAAATTATAGAAGTAAAAAGTAGAGGGTAAGAAGAAGAGT
The DNA here is from genome assembly GCA_034661055.1 of Campylobacterota bacterium. Classification (GTDB taxonomy): domain Bacteria; phylum Campylobacterota; class Campylobacteria; order Campylobacterales; family Sulfurimonadaceae; genus QNZR01. The sequence goes on along the minus strand of JAYEKO010000078.1, from coordinate 24,845 downwards.
TATTAAACTCTTGCTTCTTCACGACGTTGTAGGTAGTCCCAAGCAGTATCAGTTCGTTCTTGCCACTCTTTAATTAAGTATTCATACTCAGGCTTAAAGAGGTGTTTGAAACGAGGCTGTGCCCCAAGATAGTCACGTACCGCAACAATATTTTTTGGACGGTAAGTGATGTTTAACTCTTTTCCGTCAATAATCTCATATAGTGGGAACACTAATGAGTCTGTTGCAAGGTCAGAAACTTCAATAGTCTCATGTGGTGCAAATTTCCACTCAGTTGTACATGCACTCATTGCATTGATGTAAACTGGACCTTTAGTATCAAATCCTCTATGGATTTTTTTAATCATATCTTTCCACTTATTTGGAGCCACTTGAGCCACATAAGGTGAACCGTGTGCTGCCATAATGGAGAGTAGATCTTTTTTATTCTGTTTTTCACCATAAGAGGTACTACCAGCAGGAGATGTTGTTGCACTCGCTCCAATTGGTGTTGCACTTGAACGTTGTCCACCAGTATTTGCATAGACCTCATTGTCTAAACATACATACATCATGTCATGACCACGCTCAAAACAGCCTGATAACCACTGAAAACCAATATCGTAAGTTGCACCGTCACCACCAAAAGCTACAAACTTTGGCTCTGGTTTATCAGCAGGAATAGTACCCTTTTTGCGAAGTGCTTTATTCATTGCTTCTGCACCAGCAACCGCAGTTGAACTGTTTTCAAAACCAATATGAATCCATGAACAGTCCCATGAAGTATGTGGATAAATTGCCGTACATACTTCAAGACATCCTGTCGATGCAGAGACAACTAAATCATCATTAGTTGCATTTAAAATTTCACGAACAATAATAGAGTGCGCACATCCTGGACATAGAACATGAGACCCTTCAAAACGTTCTGCAGCTGTCGAAAACGACTTTAAGTTTTTAATTACTTTATTTCCACTCATTTTCTGCCTCCTTATACGTTATAGTAATTTAGTTCAGGTCCTCTAACGCCAACAAATCTCTGAATTGCTCCGTTAAGTTTTCCTGACGCAGCTTCTTTAGCTAAGTCTCTATAAATCTCATTTAATACGCTAACTGTCATATCACGACCACCAAGACCGTAAATAATATTACTCAGTACTGGACGTGCCGACGAGTTGTAAAGTGCTCCGGAAATCTCATTGTAAAGTGCTCCTACAGATCCACCAGGTGCGCTTCTATCCATACATGAAATTGCTTTTACATTTTGTAATTGTGCAGCTAAATCTTCAAGCGGGAATGGTCTAAAGACACGAGGCGCAATAACACCAGCTTTAATTCCCTCTTTTCTCATCTCATCAACAGAAAGCTTAGCTGTCTCGTAAGTTGTGCCTAAAGCGACAATAGCAACCTCTGCATCTTCTATTTTATATGACTCAACCGCTTTATATTCACGACCTGTCAACTCTTTAAACTCAGCAAAAACTTCATCAATCACTTTACGTGAACGCATCATTGCATCGTGCTGTTTTGCTTTGTGCTCAAAGTGCCAATCTTCTTCTGTCTGAACACCATGAGTTACGGGCTTAGAGAAGTCAAGCATTGCATTAACTGCTTTGTATTTTCCTACAAAGTCACATGCTGCTTTATCATCTAAAGTACGAATGTTTTGTGCTGTATGTGATGACATGAAACCATCTTGGTTAATATTAACCGGAAGACGAACATCTAAGTGCTCACCGATTTTAAATGCACATAACGTAAGGTCATATACCTCTTGAGGTGAGAATGTAGAGACATTAATCCAACCACTGTCACGTCCAAGATACATATCTGAATGGTCACCATTTACATTTAGCGGAGATGCCAAAGCACGGTTTACCTGTGCTAAAACAATTGGTAAACGCATACCAGCAGCTTGGTAAAGAACCTCTACCATTAATGCAAAACCTTGTGATGATGTCGCTGTTGCAACACGACCACCAGCAGCAGCTGCACCAACACACGCTGACATTGCAGCATGCTCTGACTCAACCATTACAAAACCGCCATCAATATAACCGTTTGCTTCAAACGTAGCGTAGTTTTCAACAACTGGAGTTGATGGTGTAATAGGGTAAGCCGCTACAACATCAACATCAGCTTGTCTGAAAGCTTGAGATGCAGCCATGTTGCCATCCCATACCTCAACCTTTTTTAGGTCCATTACTTTGTTATTCATTAGGCGTCCTTCTCATCTTTTTCAGGCCACTGATTTAGTGATTCTTCATTATCTGCCTGCTCATTAAACATTAACAGTGATTTAGGGTTAGTTGGACATACTTCAACACAGATACCACAACCTTTACAGTGATCCATATCCACACCAATCATCTTTTTGTCTCTAGAGATAATAGAAGTGTCTGGACAGTAGATCCAACAAAATTGACAATCAATACAGAAGTCTTTGTTAAATACCGGTTTCTCAACTCTCCAGTCACCTACATATGCATTTCGTGAGTTTGTTTCAGCGTACTTTCTATCTTCTGGCTGTACTTCTGCCATACTATAGTCAACTTCACCTTCAAACGAGAACAGAGCTGCTCCTTGAACCAGCTCGTTCCAACCCATATCTTTAATACTTTTACTCATTATAGGCCCTTTAGTTTACTTCATTGTATGAACGCTCAATAGCAATCATATTTGCATCAATAATTTTTTGTGGAAGTTTTCCAAGAACTGATTTCATTGACTCTTGAAATTCTGCAAGCTCAAACATACCACTTACTTTAATGAAAGCACCAAGCATTGGTGTATTCGGAATTGCTCTACCAATTGTGTCAAGTGCAATACCAAAACAGTCAAGTATAAAAACTCTATCTTCAATTCCCTGAATCTCAGGAATTTGAGCGATTAAATCTGCTTTACTCATATGTGTTGTAATAATGTACTTTGTAGTCGGTTTAGCGTTTGCTGTAAAATCATCAGTAAAAGCTAGTGCAGGATCTAGAATAAATACATAATCCGGCTCCATAAACTTTCCATGATCTAGAATTTGTACATCATCAACTCTATTATACGCTGTCATTGACGCACCACGTTTTGCAGAGCCGTAAAATGCAAATGCCTGCACCTCTTTACCTGTTTCAGCTACAACAGAAGCTAGACCTTTTGCTCCGGTCACGGCACCTTGTCCAGCACGACTGTGCCATCTGATTTCTAGCATGAGTTCTCCCTCATATTAAAAGTTAATTATAGAATACTAAAAAAATAAATCTTTTTTTACTCTAAATGTCCTTGTATTTTATGAAACTTGCTCTTAAATTCAGCTTGACTTAGTAGCATATATTAAAAAGGTAAAAAAAGTGCGTTATTTCATCACTGCTTTATGATGAATTGTACCGCTTCGAGTGCATCTTTTTTTATAATATCGCAATATTTCAACAACTGTTGTGCATTATCGTAACCGCTAAGTACTCCAACAGCATTAATTTTAGCATTTTGGGCTGATTCTAAATCTAAACGAGTATCTCCAATCATCCAGCAGGTCTCTTTATTACATGTAAAAAACGCTACTGCTTTTTCTATAGGTTCTGCATGAGGCTTTGGATTCTGGACATCTTCGCGCCCTACAAGTACTTCAAAATGGTGCATAATTCCAAAGTGCTCTAGGAGTACGCGTGAGTATTTTCCTGTTTTCGTTGTCACAATTCCAACACGAGCATGAGCACTCGCCAACTCTACTGCTTCAACAGCATTTTTTAGCATTAAAGTCTTCTCTTTTGAAATTATTCGATAATGCTCTTTATAGGTTGCTACAAAATTCCACACTTGATTCTCATTAACACCCAACTCTCTATACATTACATCTAATGGATGACCAATGAGTGCAGTAATCTTCTCATCGCTCGGTGCTGTATGCCTATGCACTTTAAAAGAGTTATGAAAACTCTCTAAAATTGCTTCTGTAGAATCAATTAGGGTTCCGTCTAAGTCAAATAATATAGTCACTTTTTTTTCCAATCAATATAGTTGTGCCAAATTCCATTAATAGTTGGTTCAATATTTTTTAATTTTTTATCAACGACCGTAATACTATTTGGAATATAGAGAAATAGATAAGGATCGTCCTTAACAATTTGGGCAAAGATTTCTCTCTGAATCTCTGCTAAAGAGTCCCGTTGAACAATACTTTGCATCTTCTGTATTAAACTGTCAACTTTTTTATTTTTATACCCTATAAAATTAAATGCTCCAGGCTTGTCATTATTTGAATGCCATAAAAGATAAGGATCAGGTGATAAAGAGAGCGACCAACCTAATAGCACGGTTTCAAACTCTCTAGGAAACACTACCATATTTAAAAATGCTTGCCACTCCATAATTCTCAAAGTAACCTCTACACCAATTTTTGAGAGTTGGTGTTGAATTATCTGAGCAGCATAGGGACGAATTGAACTTGAGTTTGATGTTGCAATCTCAAACTTAAATGGGTTCTTTTTATTGTACCCTGCCTCATTCAAAAGCTCTATAGCTTTTTTGGGGTTAAATTCAGGAGCCTGCACTTCGCCATTGAATGAAGGCCCCCCTGGAAGAAATGGTCCACGGCACACCTGTCCATGTCCAAGAAATAAGATATCTACCAACTCTTGACGATTAACACCTAAAGAGAGTGCTTCTCTAACACGAGTATCTTTAAATTTTTCATTTCGTAAATTAAAGCCCAAATAGGTGTAACTTTTTGAAATATCTTCAATAATGTTAAAACTGTTATGAAAATCAGCATCAAGCTGACGTTCTAATTGCATGGCTTCAAGTGTCCCAACATCAATTTGAGATGATTTAAGCATCAAAAAGCGGGTCATTGGGTCACTAATAACATGAAAAGAGATTGTATCAATAAAGGGGCGATGTTCAAAATAAGCATCATTGGCACTCAGCTCAATATTCTTTGAAAATTCTAAAGTTTTAAGCTTGTAGGGGCCTGTTCCAATAGGATTAGTATTGAACTCACTACTCATGATATTTTCTTCATCTTTTAAAAGGTGTTCAGGTAAAATCCCCATCATCCATGTCTCTAAAGCTTTAAAATAGGGTTTTTTATAGATTACTTTAAGTCTGTATTTACTAAGAACCTCGACACTATGAACTTCTCTAAATGTTGAGGTATAAGGCGATACAACCTGAGGAGAGTTTATAAGTTCATAAGTAAAAAGTACATCCTTAGCACTAAATGCTACTCCATCATGCCATGTAACATTCTCTCTTAAATTAAAGATTAGTGTCGTATTATTTTCAAAATAATATGAGGATGCCAAATCGCCAACAATCTCTTTAGCATTTTTATCATATTTAACTAGTGCATTAAAAATAAAACCTGCCACCTCACTACTACCTGAATCGGTTGCTAGTATGGGGTTGATTCGAGATGGGTTACTCGAGGTTGTTAAATGTAACGTACTTGCAAGAAGATTGATTGAAAGTAAGCATATAAAAAAAACGTGTTGTAAAAGTTTCATGGTGAAGATTATAGCATGTATTAAAGGGGTTTAAAAAAGTTTTCAGTACCACTGAAGGTACTGAAAAAGTGTAACGATTAACGTTTAGAGAACTGAGGAGAACGACGTGCTTTACGCTTACCTGGTTTCTTACGTTCAACAACACGTGAATCACGAGTCATCATACCTTCAGGTTTTAAGATTGCACGGAATGACTCATCATACTTAACTAAAGCACGAGAGATACCATGACGAAGTGCGTCAGCTTGACCACCAAAACCACCACCTAAAGTAGTAGCAACGATATCAACGCTTTCATTCTGTTTTGTAAGTGCTAAAGGTTGTTTAACACGTAATTTTTTAGCTTCTAGACCACCTAACCATGCGTCTAATGAAAGACCATTAATAGTGATATTTCCGCTACCTGGAGTTAACCATACTTTTGCGATTGACGCTTTACGACGTCCTGTTGCGTAAGTTTTTGCCATATTAATGTTCCTTACTTGCTAATTTGTGCAGTGTGAGGATGCTCAGCACCTGCATAAATTTTTAATTTTTTAAGCTGCTTAGCACCTAATTTAGTTTTAGGTAGCATACCGCGAGCAGATAGTTTAAATAACTTCTCAGGGTTTTTCTCTAAAAGCTCAGACATCTTAACACTTTTAGTACTACCGAAGTAACCTGAGTGTGAGAAGTACTCTTTGTCAGCTATTTTTCCAGCACCTTTAAAAGCTGCTTTTGATGCGTTGATAACAACAACATAGTCGCCACAATCAACATTTGGTGTAAAATATGGTTTGTTTTTACCACGTAGATGTGTAGCAATCTCTGTCATCATACGACCAAAAGTTTTACCTTCTGCATCAATAAGAATCCAATTCTGCTCAATCATCTCTGGAGTTGCAATTTTTGTAAATTTCATTCCAAAATTCCTTTCAAGTCTTGTTTAGTGGCGAAATTATACTTTCATAAGCTTATAACTCACTTAAATTTAGGTTTTTTTAAGAATTAAACTTCAACTATTTTAGTTTCTTCTTCAAGCAGATAAATTAGATAAGAAGTTACTGGCTTATTTAAAATAGATTTGAGGGCTTTTTTATAAAAAGATATCTGCTGAAGATGCTTCTCTAAAAAGAGTTGTGAACTCTTATAGTCTATGACAATCGCCTCATCTTCTCTATTGACCATTAAATCTAAATAACGCAGTTCACCATTATAGGCTATGGGTTGTTCTTTATGACACTCACCTACAATAGCTCTTTGAAATTCAGTGTTACTAAGAAGATTTAAGACACGCTGTTTTATTGCATCAAAATCCTCATGCTCTAAACGTGCTCCAAATCTATTTTTGACGCTGTTCATAGTCGCATCCAAAGTACTGCTATTATGCAGATTTACCATCTCCAATGTGTAGTGCAAGGCTAAACCAAAATCAATTGCGTGCAGGTTTTGTTCATCCTCTTCCTCGCCTCTGAGCAACTCTTCTTGGCGACCTAAATTTAGTGGGGTGTATGCGATATCATTCACAACCACAGCCTTCTCTTTTGAGGCGTTGTTTGTCTGCACCTCTTCCTCTTTATGGTGAAAATTTCCACTGCTCATCACTTCAAGGTCTAAAATATCAAACTGTGAACTTTTGCTCTTTTTAATAACCAATAGACTCTCTCTAGCTCTTGTAAAAGCTACATATAGAGCATTAAATCGGTCTTCTAAGCCTAACTTTGCATCTTTATCCAATGCATTTTTATACGCTTCATCTAAGCTGTCCCGTCCTTTTTGACGCAAGAATACATTTTGCAAATGTACACCGTCATACTCAAAAATCAATCTGCCGCTATTAGAATTTTTAGCTCCAAATCGATCCAGAACAATAACATGATCGAACTCTAAACCTTTAGATTTATGTACTGTCAGCACTTTAACACCCATCTCCTCTGCCCGAACAGAAGTGGTATCAATACGCTCATATTCATAAATAAGGGCTTCAATATCACTATAGTTATAAAGTGTTTCAAGAAAACTGATGTTATTTAAATCACCATTAAAAAGCTCATATTTTTCTATGACACTTTTTATATGTGCTCCTAAATTTAGCTGTTTACAGTCAACATAAGCAATTGGCTCTGGTTTAGTATTAATTAGTGAGAAGAAGTTACGCGCATAAATCTCCTCTTTAAAATAGATATATTTTAAATACTCAATAAGTGCTTGTATGGCTTGTTGGTTAATGAGCTTTGAGGTAGTCTCGGTCACGACATCAATGTTTTGTACGTTTAAAGCCTCTTCAATTTTAACACCATCTGCATTTGTTGCACATAAGATTGCAATAGCATTGCTATCTACTCCTAGGCTAAGTAGATGGTTTACATGTAAAACTGCTGCTTCTAAAAGTTCATCATTTTCAATAACCGATACAGCACCCTCATTAGCATATTTTTTAATCTGTTGTGGCTTGTAAGCATCTATTTTATCTATAAAGATACTATTTACAAACTCAACTACTGACTTTGAACTTCTATAGTTCGTACCAAGTACTGCTACGTTTACATTATAACGTGATGCTACTTCATAAAAAAGTTCCTTGGTTCCGCCTCTAAAACGGTAAATTGATTGCTTAACATCGCCTACAAAAAAGAGGGATTTCTCATCATTGACACCAACACCTGAACAGATCTCATTAATGATGGGAGCAAGAATTTCAAACTGTACTATACTAGTATCTTGAAATTCATCTAACAGTAGATGATCAATCTCAGCATCAAGTCTAAAGTAGAGAAAATCACGAGAAAGACTCTCATCTGAAAACATCTTATGGACTAGTGCTGTAACATCATCAAAACCGAGTTCACTATCTTCTTTGGCAACAGAAAGCTTACCTTTTTCATAAATATCTACTAGTGAAAAAAGCTCGTAAAAATAGTTCTGCTCTTTAAGATAAAAATACTGCTTTAGCTTTGCCTGTATGCTTAGTAGCAGTTCATCCATTTGTGGCACAAAACATTTTTTATAAGTTGAATAGTTTAAGCTCTCTTTAGTGTACCAGGTCTTTTTTAAAAATGCTTCAAAACTATTGACATCGACACTATTTTTGGCAGTTTTTGATGCATCATTATGTGTATGTACCAACACTTTTAGTCTATTGACTTCAGCCAATATCTCATCTTTTACATGTAAATAGGTCTGTGGCGCGTATTGCGATGTATCAAGTCTGCTTTTAAGCATGTAAAGTTGATTTAAAAGTCCTATGGTATCACTGAGTTTAGCATGATTAATCAGAGTAAGATTAATTAACGAGTCCTCTTTAACTGACACAAAAAGTTCATTTAAAAATCGAATTAAAATTTTAATCTCATGTTGCGACTCATGAGTAGAAAATGTCGGCATAATGCCCGCATGAAGTGAAAATTTACGCAAAACAGCGGCCAAGAATTTATCGATTGTCATCACTTTAGTATCGCTATGTAAAAAACGTTTTAAGACCTCGTCTCGAAGTTGCAAAATTTCATCAGGACTTTTACCAATAACAGCACTAATCTCTTTTAACTCACCCTCTCTTTTGTGGTGCAAAGTCTCTAAGGTGTTAATTATTCGCTCAAGCATCTCATTGGCTGCTTTGTTTGTAAATGTCAGTGCTAAGATTTTAGATGGATCTTTTCCCATAAAAAGTAGACTCAGGTACCTTACGACAAGCATAAATGTCTTGCCACTTCCAGCACTCGCTTCATAAGCTAAAAAAGGCTCAAAACTCACTGCTAACCTCTCTTACAAAGATGAATATAATCACAATAGTTGCATACTGAAAAATCTTCAGTCATTTCAAAACTAAAATATGTTGTTTGACTCAACTCTTTTAAAATCTCATCAAGACGTTCAAGTTTTTCATTTAAAAAGTTTTCTTCTACTATTTTACACTCTTTTAAGTCATAAAATGCGACACTCTTTTCTCCTAGACCAAGCAAGAGGTAGTAAAACTCTAGCTGAAAATCTACCGCTTTTTCTATGGCATTTTTACTATATAGTTTGTAAGAACCACTTTTGTAGTCTAAAATTTCTCTACACTCACCATTTTCATCTACCCTATCAATAACCCCATTAAGAGTTATGCCTCGATACTCTTTAACAAACTGCTTTTCACAATGTAAAACTTTAATGCCCTCAGAAAATCTTTTAATCTCATTTTCAATAAAAGGCTCTAGGCGTTTTAGCCAGAGCTTTAATTGATATTCATGCAGGACATTATCCAATATTTTCTTCTGAAATACGCTCTCTATTGAACTTCGTAAATTATCCGAATCACTATAAGAGTTTTGCAGCGAATAGACCTCTTTAAGAACAGTATGTAAAATATTTCCAATCTCATGTTCACTTGGTAGATCTTTTTTAATCTCGTGACCCTTAAGTTTTACAATGTACTTGTAGTAAAAAGCCCGTTTACATGTAAGAAAAATTTTGAGTTTTGAAGCAGAGAGTGGCTCACTTTTAAAGTCATATGTGAGTTCAATCTCTTTATCTGGATTTACATGTAAACTTTTTGGCTCAAAGAGGATTTTAGAGTACTCTTCATCATTGGTCTTTGTTACAGTAGTAATATCCATCTCTTTTAAAAAACGTGACGGCAAACTATGTACTCCTTCTACATAAGAGATTGAAACCTCTTTAGCTCTACTAATTAGGTTATGGTAGTAAAGTTTCTGTAAAGACTCTCTATCATGCAGTGTTGGTAAATTGGAACGCTCTCGTACCTTTGAGTTTAAAAAGAGATCTTTTTCACTTTTTCGTGGCACAAAACCTTCATTAAAGTCCACAATAATAACTCCATCAAAAGAGGCCATACGTGTCTCTAATAAACCCATAACGGTAATCTTGCCACCACCTACATCATCAATTGAGCAAGATGCAACTCGCTTTAAAAAAAGATGAAGTGCTGATTTTAATGTTGCACCACTCAACTGCTTTAGTACATTTTTAAAACTATAAAGTTCTTCACTAATTATTTTTTTTATTCGACTATTATCTTCATAGTTTAAAAATGGTGTCATTAGATCTTCAAAACTAATTTCACTTATGTTACGCTTGAAACTACTTTTTAGTTGGCTATCTAACGAGAGCTTATTAATTCGACTAAGATTCTCAACAGTACTATTATCTAAATAGTCATAATAAGCCTTAAGTGCTCTATAGAACTTAGAGCTATTAAGAGCATCTCCTTTAGCAAAGTTAAAATAGCCCTCATCGTCAAAGTCACGTAGCATGTCGGTGAAGTTCTCATCAGGGGTGACCACTACAATCTTTTGAGGCTCTATCCCTGCATTAATATATTTGTAAATTCTATGTTTTACATAGGCAACTTGAAGCAGTCGCTGTCCAAATGACTGTGTTGTAACATTAAAGACTCTATTAACACTCCCTTGTGACAAAATTTGAACTCTTTTAAAATCAATACGATACTCATATCCGATTTTAAGTTCTAGCCCTAACTCTAAAAACTTTGAGCTCAATTTTTCATTAAACTGACTCGCTTCATAAATGAGTTCGACCTCAATTAATTGGCTACACTCTTGTAAAATATTTAGCTCAAAATTTGTTAAATAACCTTCTACATGTAAAATAATTTTACCAAGACTTCTAATGTACTCTTCGTTCAATATATATGACTCTTGTAAAAAGATTCTATCATATACGGCATTATCATCGCACACTTTTTTATAGCGTTTATGTAGTTCTGTTAAAATTTCAATATGCTCTTCATACTCAGCATAACTGTCTGCTAACTCTAAAGTCTCTATGCTGACCATTTCAGCACTTAACTCTTCAAAAAAACGAAAAATATAACTACTGTTGGAGGTAAAAGTAAAAAAATTTCTCTCAATATTTAATTGTGAAAAGTTTTTAAAATCTGCCGCTTCTAAAAGTAGCATAACTCTATTATCTTCATCAATATTAACTCTATTGTTTACAATAGTACTACGTTGCATAAATTCGGAGATGGCTATAAAAGATGGGAGTAGTTGGTTTTTAGACTTTAGTGAAAAGTTTTGTTCACGGATTGCCCGTGAACTTGGTAGTATAATGGTCTCTTTATGAGAGCTCATCTTTAATACTCAAAGGTACTTTCATACCTAGTATCAGCTTTTAAATTATAATAACGCTCATAACCATCAACTTTTACATGCACCATAATATTCCATCTGCCTGGCTCAGGAAGTGTCATGCTTTTAAATGTGTAGATTCCATTCTCTATCAGTGGATCAGTCAGCTGCACATCATGTTTATGGTTATTTGGTCGTGTTACCACAGCTATGACTTCTGCATTGTCCACAGGATTACCACTTACGTCATTAATTTTATACTCAACACTATAGTTTTTCATATTTATCTGTTGACTGACATACTCAATTGTATAACGCTTATTAAATGCTATCTCTTTAGCAATAATCTCATTAATATTTGCATCAGTATCATGATAACCTCTCATATACTCGTCACTTGGTTCAACGGGACGCTCAAATGAGACAATAATAGTTGCTACACAAAATCCAAATACCAACACTATAGATGCCCCTATGGAGTAGGGCCAAATAAGCGCTTTATCTTTTTTACTCATGATTCTCTCTTCTTTTTAACTTTTATAATTATGTATCTGATAATTCCATAAAGAAGAATACCGTAGAAAATCAATTTAAAAAATAAAAGAGTATCTTTGTTTGCATTACCTGCTGCAGATTTAAGTTCTACACCATTAGAGAGTGCAATCTGTTCAGCAACATCAGAATAACCGTTAAACATTGCAACAGAATATTTAGATGTTAAATCTTTTGCTTTAGCCTTATTTGCTAAAATAGGTAAAATTGTTCCTCCACTAGTGGTTAAGAACTCCTTAAACTCATCGTAACTTCGTGCAAACATTAAAGCAGATACAATTGCACCTGAAATTCCTGCATTAGGACTTAAGACTTGCTTTTTATTAAAATCTTCATATAATGATGCCGGTCGTGCAAAAATATCAATTTTCTGATCAATCTCAATGAAGGTCACTAAGACAGCAGGTTCGTCTAATTTACTTATTACCTCTTTTTCATAATCAATAATAGATTGATTGTTCTCTAACTCTCTGTTCATTATTAAATAAAGGCTAACACCTGTTGTCTCATAGAGTTCTTCGCCAATAGACTCAATTTTATAAGCCCAATCAGAATTTACTACTACGTCATCTTTATGTAAATATTTAGCTTCAAGAGTTGAAAAAAAAAGTGTTGTGAGGATGAGGGCCGCGAGCCCTCTTGAAAGCGTCAAATAGTGACCCTTAACCAATAAATAAGTGATTAGGAGTTAATACTGACCATAAAGTAATGATAACACCTGCAAGAACAGTTGTCCATGTAATAATTTTATCCATTACGTATCTCCTTACTTCCACTTAAGATGATTAACGTTTTCTACGCTTTTCATCTTAATGTCTTGAGCGTTTTCCAGATAATAATACTTATCTGCGCTACCCTGTTGTACTGCAATACCCCAAACTGTAAGACCAGCAAGGATACTTAGCAGTAACACTGTTGCAATAAGCATGCCAGTGATTCCATCGAGTGCGAATATACTTCTATTCTCATTCATACTAACTCTCCTTACTTACTGATGCTACTGATATAAGCACCAACAGCCTCTTTTTGCTTGTCATTTAATCTATTAAATGCTGGCATTGCACCAATTGCACCTTTTTTACCATTATTAAGAACAGCTTTAACTGTTTTAATATCGTAAGCTGCAATATTTGGAGCTACAAAATCCATACCTTTGCCATCTGCACTGTGACATGCAGCACATGCTCCAGTATATATGTCAGCACCGTCACCACTCATACCATTTGCTACATAAGTAGAAACAGTAGCGATTTCAGCATCAGTAATTAATGCACCAGTATTCATGTTAAATAGACCATTACGATCTGGCATTGGAGCAGCATAGCCTAAGAAGTTTGAACCATTCTCAACAACATGCTTTACAGAAACCGCTTCAATACGCTGATTTAAGTTAGCAGCTTTACCATCAATACCATCAGCCGTTAGACCATGACACACTTTACATTCTGCCAAAAATACTGATTCACCCATATCCACTAAAAGTTCACCAGTAATTGATGCATATTTAGCTTTAAACTTGTCATTGTGTACTTTTGAATCTTCATTATACTCACCAATTTGTGAATATGCATTTACAGGATAACCCATTAGCATATACCAGATTGACCAAATATTTAGAATTAAGAAAAGAATAGCCCAACCCATAGGAAGTTCATTCTTATACTCACCAATACCATCCCAGTTCTCATCACAAAGCTCACCTGTTGCGGTGTCTGTTTGCATTTGACGAACATACTTAATTACAACAAATACAGTTACAAGTACTAGAACTACAGCTGCAGCAATAGTTAAGATATTTACAATGTCACCGTTAAGTCCACCTTTAGACCCACCAACTGCCATATATGTAAATCCAAGCATTGCAACAGTAATTAGTATTCCCCAGAGTACCAATTTATTCATTTATGCCTCCTTTTTTAGAGTCTCATCATCATCTTTTGAGATCTCTTCAACCGGTTTATCGGTTATTTCATCATTTAAAGCTATATTGCCATATTTTTCATAATCACGTTCACCTTTTTTTTCAGAGCTATAAAGATGGTAGATGTACCCATAAAGTACAAATACCAAAAACGCTGTTAGAAAAAAATAACCGTAAGCTTGTAATTCAGCAATATCCACTATAAAACCTTACCTATTTTAAACTATTCATATATGCAATTAACGCAACAATCTCAGGAATCTGTCCTGCTGCAATTGCATCTTTTACATCTTGATTTTTCATGTCAGCAGCAACTAATTTTGCTTCTTCCAATGCTGATGCATGTGCACCTTCAAGAGTATCTGCTAGTTCTACTGTTTCTGTGCTACCGTCTTTCATAGGAACCGGTTTATTGTAAGGCACATTAAATACATTTTTAATAGTTATCTGCTCTGCATATGCTGTATCAACATCTGCAATATTCGTAAACATCCATCTGTATGCCGGCATAATTGAACCTGGAACAACACCAGCTGGATCCATCATGTGGTTCTCATGCCAGTCTGTTGTACGGTAGTTACCTACACGCATTAAGTCTGGACCTGTACGTTTAGATCCCCATAAGAATGGACGATCATATGCATACTCACCACTTAATGAGTAGTCACCGTAACGGTCAGTTTCAGACTTAAACGGACGAACTAATTGTGAGTGACATGCGTTACAGCTATTTTTGATGTAAACATGACGACCTGTAAGCTCTAAAGTTGAGTACGGTTTTGTACCAACAGTTGGGCTTGACGCCTGAGCAAAGTTTGGAAGAATTTCTACTAAACCTGCAAAAGCAATTGTAATAAATAAGACAACCGCAAAAAAGAACGGGTGTTTTTCTAACCAATGAAACATATTTTACCCCTCTCTCTTATGCGCCCATAGGCGATGCAGTTTGAAGTTCATTCTCTTCAACTTTACGACCTACCGTCATAGTTTTATAAATATTGTAAGCGAACATGAAGAAACCAACTAGGTATAACAGTCCACCAACCGCACGAATTGTATAGTATGGGTGTAATACAGTTACTGTATCAATGAAAGAGTACGCTAAGTTACCAAATTCATCGTGAGCACGCCACATCATACCTTGAGTAATACCTGCAATCCACATAGATGTAAAGTAAAGAATAACACCTAAAGTCTGTAACCAAAACTGGTTATTCATCATAGATTTAGAGTAAATCTCACGTTTAAATACACGTGGAGCCATGTGGAAAAGTGCTGCCATAATCATGAAAACAACCCATCCAAGAACACCATCATGTACGTGACCAACAATCCAGTCTGTAAAGTGTGCAATCGCATTTACTGATTTAATTGCTTGAATTGGACCTTCTAATGTTGAGAACATATAGAATGTTGATGCAAGAATCATAAACTTAATCAATGGAGATGATGCAACTTGTTGCCACTCACCCTTCATTGTCAGAAGCATATTAATCGCAGAACCCCAAGAAGGTAGAATTAGTACAATTGAGAATACTGATCCCATTGTCTGCATCCAATCTGGAACTGTAGAGAACAGTAGGTGGTGACCACCTGCCCATAAATAAACAAACATTAATCCCCAAAAAGATAGTAGTGACAGTTTATATGAATAAATTGCCTGACCAGACTCTTTTGGTAGGAAGTAATAAATCATTCCTACAATAGGCACTGTAAAACCAAATGCAACCGCATTATGACCATACCACCATTGAACCAACGCATCATTTGTTCCAGAGTACATTGATACTGAGTGGTACCATGCGCCAATTCCACCAGAAGCGAAATATGTAGGAATTTCCATGTTGTTGAATAGATAAAGCATTGCTACACCTAAGAATGTCGCAATATAGTACCAGATAGAGATATATAGTGCTTTTTCACGACGAATACCAATTAGTCCGAAAATACTAATACCAAAAAGTACCCATACAACAACAATAGCAATATCAATAGGCCATTCAAATTCTGCGTACTCTTTTGATGTTGTAATACCTAAAAGTAGAGATACAACAACAGCCGCAACTGTTAGTAGATAAAGTACAAACTGTAGTTTACCAATAAACATCAAAAATGGTGACTCTGCCATAGATACTTTTAGAACACGTTGTCCCACATAGTACCAAGTTGCAAAAATCCCACTTACCGTAAAACCAAAAATTACTGCATCTGTATGCAGTGGACGAAGACGACTAAAGTTAGTATATTCAGCTAAACCTTCACCTAAAAACAGGTTAAGTTCAGGATATGCTAATTGAAATGCTAAAATAACACCAACAAGCATTCCAACAATACCAAGCACAATAGTTGTAAACATAAACCATTTAGCAACCGTGTAGTCGTACTCTAATGGACGATTCTCCATATACAGCCTCCTTAAGATTCAAAGCGTAACAATCTATTTTTAAAAAATAAATTATTTAACAGCATAATAATATCTTTAAGGCGATTTATTTAATCTTAAATTTTAATATTTTTATAATATTTAACATTTTAGTAACATTTTTAGTATTAGAAATTTTTTGTGGTTTAGCTAGAAGTATGGAATTTAAGGGGTTATTCCCCTTTTATCTTTTAAGCAGAGAAAGAAACTCACTAAATATGTATTGACTCTCTTTTGGACCAGGACTCGCCTCTGGGTGATGCTGAACTGAAAAAATTGGAGCATCACTATATTTTAAGCCTTCAATTGTATTGTCAAATAAATTTGTATGGGTCACTGTTGCAATTTCAGTAATATTGTCTGGGACGTTATAGTTATGATTTTGTGCTGTAATCTCCACCATACCAGTTTCAATATTTTTTACCGGGTGATTTCCGCCATGGTGTCCAAATTTTAACTTAAATGTATCGTAGCCATGTGAAATTGAGAGTAACTGGTGTCCTAAACATATTCCAAACATCGGTACTTTAGCGGCAATAAGTTTTTTTATCTGCTCTTGCTCTTTTTTTAGAACAAGAGGGTCTCCTGGACCATTTGATAAAAAGACACCGTCAATATCTTTAGCTTTGTAACGCTCAACTAAAGCGTCTGCACTAAAATCATTTGGAATAACTTCTACAGCAATACCTGCCTGAGTTAACTCATTTAAGATGTTACGCTTAACACCAAAGTCGATAGCTACAATCTTTGCTTGCGGTGCTGGGGCTTCTTTATAGACAAACTTTTGTACATCATACGTTCCATCTACATGTAAATAAGACTCCTTTGTACTCACCTGCTCAATATAATTAACATCTTCTATGCGTGGTGCGTTTTCAAGGATACTTTTAAGTTCTTCTTTATCGCTAATTTTAGTTGATGCGACCATCATCATAGCACCTTCTGAACGTAGCATCTTTGTTAAGTATCTTGTGTCTATATCACAAATACCCATACAGTTATTCTCTTTTAAGAACGCATCAAGAGAATCTTCAGCTCTAAAGTTAGAATAACGCTTCTGATATTTACGTACTATCATCCCTTTAGCATGAGCTTTAGAACTCTCCATATCTTGAGCATTAACACCCACATTACCAATTTCTGGAGCTGTAAACGTAACAAATTGCCCTGCGTATGAAGGATCAGACATAATCTCTTGATAACCACTCATTGAAGTATTAAAAACTATCTCCCCTACAGAGGTAGTGTCCGCACCAAAGCTTTTAGCTTTTAAAAAAGTCCCATTTTCTAAATAGATCCAAGCATCATTCATTACGCCATTCCTTTTTTCTGTAACTCTTCTTGATAAAGTTTGTCATATAAAATCTCATACTCATCAGTCCCTGGTATGTACTGACGTTTATATGATCGCATCTTCTCAATAACTTCCTCTTCAATATCGCCGTTGTCAGATATAAATGAGGTAATCGCATCATAAATAACATTTTTGATGCGATTTTCTGTAACATCATAGTTGATTAAGTCCTCTTCATAAAGAGCATCAAGAATTTTATGAGCAACATCAGAAAAACGATCTTCATAAGAGAGAATTACACCAAATTCTGGGGCAAGTTTCTTCTTAATCATCCAAAAGAGCTGTCGCTCATCAGCCAAGTAAAAGTCTATCTCCTCTTCATTGGCATCAACAATCTCATTGACTTTCTCTTCTAAAGCCTGCTCTTGTTTAATGTTTTGAACTAATATGTTCTCAGCTTCTTTACTAACAGCATCTAAGCCGCTAGTCATATGAACTAATCCACTTTTATTAAGATCAATTGCTATTTTGTTCGATACATGTGGTACATGTGCAAGAGTGACTTTCATACAACTACCCTAATATTATAATTTTGCGTATTCTACAGTATGAAAGTTAAATATTTGATTATTTTGGAGATTTAGTCAACTCTAAAGTGATTTCGGAGGCCTTTTTTGGATCCATTTTTGCAAAAATCTTACCAACAGTTTTAGGCTTTAATGAGCTGAGAATTTTAGATGACTCTGTAATATTCATATCACTTAAAATCTGTGCAGCGGCACCAGCTTTCATTTTTGCATAGGTCTGTGAGACACTATCCATTTTTGTATTTTTAAGCTCATCGAGTATTTTTCTGTTCTCTTGAAGCATCTTCTCTATTTTTGCTTCACGATCTTTTACCTCAGTAAGTTTTGCAGTCACGTTTTGATCTTTGGCCTCTAGCATCACCTGCTTTTTGTTTAAAAGCTCATCGGTTGCAGTTTTAAGTGCATCAAGAGCTTGACGCTGTTCATCAAGTCGCTCTAACTCAACTAGCAACTCCCCCTTACGCTCTTCAAAAATCTTAGTACAATCGAAGATTTTATCGGTTCCCTCAATAGCTAGAAGTGAATTAAAAATTAGTAACCATCCAAGTAGCAGTCGTATCATCTTTTTTTACCTATAAATGTTTGTAGTGCAGCCTCATCAAGCTCTTTAACTTCAGCTTCCTGTCGTTTTTTCATTATCTTCTTAATCTGTTCAGCCTCAAGATATTTAAATTTTTCATATTCAATCATAGCAAGTTTTAGTGTCTCTTTAGCTTGATTGGCACGATTGGTAATTACATCGACCTCTTGAGTATGCTGTTTTATAATATCGCGCTGAATTGTCAAGGAGGTTCTAGACTGTACAAATGTCCGTATTTCACCCTCTTGAGGTGTTTGCAGTTGACTTAAAACCTCGTAGGAGTTTTGGAGTTTTTCTTTAGCGTCCCCAAGCTGATTATTTACATGTAAAAGCTCACGCTCACACTTTTGCATCTCACTGTCTTTATATTTAACCAGCTGTGTAAAGCGTGTTTTCACAAGTTATCCTCACATTAAAATAGTATCTAGTCGCTCTGGTGATGTTGATATCATACCAACTTTTGTCTGAGCAATCTCTTCAATAGCACGAACATAATCCTGTGCTGCTTGTGGAAGTGCATCAAACGTTCTTGCGCCAACAGACTTGTCCCAACCTTTAAATGTTTTATATATTGGTGTTACACACTCTAAATTTGATGGCAGATAGTCAATAGTTTCGCCATTAAGCTCATAAGCAACACACACTTTGATCTCATCAAAACCATCTAGAACATCCAGCTTCATCAACGAAAGCTCATCGCAACCATTAAGACGGCTTGCATAACGACACGCTACTGCATCAAACCAACCACAACGACGTGCACGACCTGTTGTTGTGCCAAATTCATGTCCTTGCTCACCTAGTCGCTTACCATCTTCGCCCATATCCTCACTTGGAAATGGTCCATTTCCTACACGAGTACAGTAAGCTTTAACAATTCCAGTCACTTTGCCAATATCTTTAGGATTAATTCCAAGACCAGTACATGCACCAGCGCTTACTGTTGAGCTCGATGTAACATACGGGTAGGTACCATGATCAATGTCGAGCATTGTTCCTTGAGCACCTTCAAGAAGAATTCTCTTACTATCATCTAATGCACTCCACACCATATTAGTAGTATTGGTAATAAACATAGCCATCTTCTCTTTGTACTCTTTTAGCTCTGCAAGCAGTTCAGCTTTATTGGGAGTTGGAATCTCCAGAACATCAAAAATAGCTCTATTTTGCTCAAAGTATTCTAAAATTGTAGTAGTTAATTTTACTGGGTTGAGCAACTCACCTACACGATGGCCAACACGGTTAATTTTATCAGAATATGCGGGGCCAATACCTTTACCTGTTGTTCCAATTGCTTTGTCGCCTTTAAGACGTTCACGAGCTTGATCAATTTGAGCATGATACGGCAGATTAAGATGTGCTTTATCTGAAATAAAGAGTCTTCCCTCAAGATTATCAAACTGTTTCATCTCATTAATAATTGATTCTGGCGAAAGAACAACACCATTTCCAATGACATTAATAGCCTTGGGGTTAAGAACGCCTGATGGAATAAGATGTAGTGCAAAACGAACACCATCTACCCATATAGTATGACCTGCATTGTGTCCACCTTGCGAACGACAGACCATGTCATACTTCTGTGCAAGCATGTCGACAATTTTGCCCTTACCTTCATCGCCCCACTGAATACCAACTATTAAATCTGCTTTTGTCTTTGTCATTTCTCACCCTTTTTCATCTTTGCTTCTAGCACTTCGTCAACGTAAATTGCAAAACCAACTGACGTAACCTCTTCATTAGAGTAGCGTCCGCCACTTGCATACACATCATTATTTTCTATAATTCTAAAAAATAGTTCATCATAATAGAGCATCTCGGCATAATACAGTGGTGCAATAACAATATTACTGTAATCTACTTTAGAGCTGATCTCTTTAATTTTAAGCAGCTCCTCTTTAATCTCTTGTGGCACTAAGGCAATCACCTCATCAATCTGTTCAATATGCTGTAGATAGACAAGTTTTGTTAACCACTCAATATCTAAAGATAGTAACCTCTCAATATTAATATGTCTAAAATCATCCAGCTCAATGTCAAACATCTCTACTAGTTTTTTAGGAATATTAATATTACTTAGTTGAAGCAGCGGCTGCATCTCTAAGGTATTAAAAACAGCTAATGATACATTTAAAACCTTACTTAAGTCGGCTTCATCAATATATTCAGCACCCACTTGGTACTGCTCAATGGCAGGATAACGAAATACAGGCTGAATATAGAACCATTTTTTATGTGCTGTATTTCTATCGAGTCGTTTGCCTAGTATTCGTACCACATCAATAGTAGAGTCTGCACGCAGACTCATACTGTGGTTAGAATCATCATTAATACGTATTAATTGACGGTCATCAGCAATACTATGATGCTGATGATACGAGAACAGCGGTGTTGCAATTTCTAAAAAGCCGTTACTGCTAAGTGCATCACTTGCAACATGTTCAATCTTACGCTTTAGCGCTGCGGATTCTGCAAAATAGAGCTTACTGCCCTCTGGTATTTCATGTTCGAAAATCATCTACTTCTCTTTTGGTGCCAATTTTGTTTTAAAGTACTCTTCATTAAAAACTCTACTAGCAGTTCCGTCATATTTACGACGTCCAAGTGTTGCTAGACAGAGCTCTACACTGTTAACGACCCATGCCATATCGCTTAGCTCAATAAGGCCCATCTGATTAATTCTAAAAATTTTACCTTTAAGATGGTCTTGGCCCCCTGCAACATTAACGCCAAAGTCTGTTTTTAGCATAGTACGAATCTCGGCAGCATTATCATCATCAATTGTCGTCATCGCTTTTGCAGGAGCCTGAGGATATACATGTAAACCAATAGCCTCAAGTGCAAAACGTACCGCTTTAGCACGACGTGCCGTGTCACAATACAATTTACCAGCACCACCGTTTTCATACGCTTCAATCATCTCTAAAACTTCTAAAAGTCCGATAATAAGAGTTGTTGCAGCAGTATATGCTGTTGTGTTTTGTTGCTGTTTTTTAATTTCAGATGCAAGATTAAGGTAATACCCTTTACCTTCTCCAACCTTACTTACGGCAGCACTGCTAAGACCGAGCATTGAGAGACCCGGAGGTAACATAAATGCTTTTTGGCTTCCTGCAATGACACAGTCAATATTGGTAACATCAATACGTTCAACACCAATCGCTGTAATCCCATCTGCAATAATCATTATCTCAGAATTAATAGCCTTAACTGCTGCGGCAATCTCTTCAACAGGATGACGAAGTCCACCAGCACTTTCACAGATCTGAATTGCTACCGCATCAATATTACTGTTGTCTCTTACTGCTGCAACAACATCTTCAACTGTTGTTGGAGTATTCCACTCATATTTGAGTTCAACATTTTTAAGATCTGATGCCCGTGCAATTTTTCCAAAACGCTCACCAAACTTTCCGGCATTGACACTTAAAAGTGTATTGTTACATAGGTTCGTTACTGCTGCTTCCATAGCACCCGTTCCAGTTGAGGCGAGTACTACGACTTCCTCGGTAGCAAAAAGCTTTAATAAAAGTTCACGAGTTCGTTTAAAAATCTCCTCAAACTCAGGAGTACGATGATGAATTGTCACGTCTGCCATAGCCTTACGAACATTTTCAGGAACTGGAGTGGGACCGGGAGTAAAAAGTAGCATTAAAATTCCTTGGATATATCAAAAATTATTTCAAAACCGCGTATTATATCCAGTAATGTATAAGAGTAAAATTATGCTAAACTTTCATAAAAAATTATAAAGATTTTACATGACTATTTTTGACTCCATTATTTTAGGTATTATTGAGGGACTAACGGAGTTTTTACCAGTCTCTTCAACTGCGCACCTTGTCTTAGTAGGGCAACTTTTACATGTAAAACAGAACAGTTTTAAAACTGCTTATGACATTATTATTCAGATTGCGCCTATCTTCTCCGTTATGATTATTTTTAAAGAGCGTCTCATGCAGAGTTTAGACATCTGGTACAAACTTATTGTCGCCTTTATCCCAACAGGAGCGGTAGGACTTCTCTTTCATAAACAGATTGAGGCGATGTTTAGTGCCAACTCCACCGTTGCATTGATGATTCTAACTGGTGTCGCTTTTTTAACTATTGAGTTTTTCTACAAAGAGAGCGACCATGATGTGAGACTTCTTGAAAATATCACCTATATGCAGGCATTAAAAGTAGGAGTTTTTCAAATTTTTTCACTAATTCCAGGTGTCTCACGCTCAGGAAGTACAATTTTAGGAGCGATGCTCATTGGTCTAAAACGCGATGTTGCCATGATGTTCTCATTTCTGCTGGCTATTCCGACCATGGGTGCAGCGTCAGGGTATATGCTTTTAAAAGAGTATCAGATGCTCTCATTTGAGAATATTGAGGTGTTGGCTGTTGGCTTTATTGTCTCATTTATTGTGGGCTGGATAGCGGTAAAATGGTTCCTAGCCATTGTCTCAAAATACAACTTCACCCCTTTTGGAATCTATCTGATTATTTCAGGGGCACTTTTTGCTCTCTTTGGTATTGAGGTGTCTTAGCTTTAGTAGTATTGTTTTTAGAGATGCCCATTATTTATTTGTAACTGATATAATGCCATCATGGCAAGCAATTTCATAAAACCCATTACAGATCTACCGGATTCAATACGAGAAAAAGTACGGCTTAAAATTCGAGAACGTGCTATTGACAATGCAAAAGTAACTATTATTTTAGCACAGCGTGATATTAACTCCTTTAGTGAAGAGGAGCTTGAAGTTATTATTTCTGATGAAGAGCGTAAAATTATCGATAAGATTAAAAGCATGAGTCTTATGGGTATTTTAGCATTTTTTGGAATAACACTTTTTTAATGTTACGCTCACTCTACAGAACCCTTTTTACCTACGCTATTTTTAGAAACTACTTTAGCACTATTTTCACAATTATGTTTGGTATTATTGCCATTACTGAAATCTCATTTTTTTACAGTGATATTTTTGAACTCACACAAAGAGAGGAACCAAGTCTTTTTGTTCAAGGTTTTTTTGCGCTTAAATGGCTACTTATTTTTGGATTTACACTCTACTTTTTTTACGCTCTTTACAACTTTAAACCCAATAAAGAAAAGAAAAAACCTAAAAAAACAGTTAAAGAAAAAACAGTTAACCACGAGCTAAAAGATCAGCACATCTCCGCTAAAACCCAAGATAAACTCAATCGATTATTACATAAAAAAACATTAGAGAGTCATCGCGACAAAATCTTAAAATAATTTAGGGCACCTCTAATAATTTTTTACATATAAATTAGTTACAATAGATAAAGTCGATAAAGGTAGTATTCTTATGAATATGAATTTAAAAATTCTTTATGTAGAAGATGAAGAGGGTATTAGGGATCAGCTTGGTAAGTTTTTAAAATATTTCTCAAGTGAGTTTTTTATTGCTTGCGATGGAGAAGAGGGTTTAAAACTCTATAAACAGCACAAGCCAGATATTGTTGTTTCAGATATTAAGATGCCAAATATGAACGGTATTGAGATGGTTAAGGCTATTAAAGAGATAAATCCCAAACAACATGTTATATTCACTACAGCACATAGTGAAAGTAGCTACTTTATGGATGCTATAGATATGCAGGTTGATGGCTACATACTCAAACCTATTCATCTTGAGAAACTTGAAGAGAAACTAGAGGCTATTAAAGAGCATATAGAGCTCAAACGCTACTACAAAAAACATCAAAAAGAGTTAGAAGAGAAAGCTTACATGGATGAGCTTACAGAGATTCATAACCGTGCATACTTTGAAGAGGAGTTTGACAAAGAGATAGCTCGACACAAACGAGAAAAAACTCCACTAAGTTTCATCATACTAGATATAGACAAGTTTAAAGATTTTAACGATACTTATGGTCACCTTATGGGTGATGAGATCCTCAAAGATTTAGCCAAAACCATAAAAGAGCAAAC